>LM995447.1:117500-465000 GCA_000953215.1 [Clostridium] cellulosi | reverse complement strand
GCTGTATTTTCCTTAATGACATTTTTTATTTTCTTTACTATCTTGACCCGAGGTGTCATCACCTCATGGCCGCATTTCTCGCATTTAATTTTAAAATCTACGCCGATGCGCAGCACAATAAACCTATTGCAACCGCATGGGTGGTTTTTCTTCATTACAATGATGTCACCGACTGCTATATCCATAAAAGACTCCGCCTTTCATTTTATGTACCGCAGCCACATTTCTGCGGCGCATATGATATAGTTTACAGATTATAAACTGTGCCGGTCACTATAGTATATCATAAATCTTGGATTATCTCAAAGCTATTTGGGCAAAAGTTGTCAGCGATATATTGTATAAATTTTTCAGCGACTTTTCGGTATTTGAAAGGGTTTTACGGAAATGATATCAGCAGAATTATAAAAAGGCTAAGGCTGGCTTTATTTTGGAGGCTGTTTTTATGAGCATTTATACGGTAGCTGAATTTGATTCTGTTGATTTGGCCGATTTAGCATCAGGCAAAGTACGCGATATGCAAGGCGTTGTTGGCATAGAGGTTTTGAGAAACCGTTTCGCAGCACGGGCTGAGGACGAAAACGATACAACGCTGCCTTTCATTCCCGTAGGCACGGGGTGGTCGTATACGAGCGGAATTGGCGGCGGCCCGTTTTACTCGATACCCTTTTCACGTGGGTTTGACGATGAGTCGGGCGAAAACTTCGAGCCTTCAAGGCGGCGTGACGCGCTCTTAAAAGTTGAAACCAAAGACCAAGAAACGGCCCAAACAGTGTCTTATATTCTCAGAAACCTCGGCGGGCGCGGCGTCTCTATCGTAAAAAAATAGCCATGTTTTTGAATGTGTCCAAAAAGCTTTTTTTATACTAAAAAATATTTATTTATAAAATAACAGTCATTTGTGAAATATTTTTTGACCCTTGCATATAAATTGAGTGGAGCGAAAAAAAGGGAGGTAAATCGCAATGGCTGTTATCAAGCCTGAGGGATGGCTTTTGGACACCGCCGAAAACCGTGAGGCTCTGCGCAGCCCCGCAAATCTTTTAAGGGCTGAAGAGGAGGGCCGCACCGTTGAGGCGCGCGCGCTCGTATGTGACAGCTCGCACAATCTTATAGTCGATCTTGGATGCATGAAAGGTATCATTCCGCGTGAAGAAGGCGCGCTGGGTCTTGATGACGGCACGACAAGGGATATAGCCGTGATTTCAAGGGTAAATAAAGCCGTCTGCTTCAAAATAATAAGCCTGCCGCATCCGCCGGATAAGATGGCTGTATTATCCCGCCGTGCAGCGCAGGAAGAAGCCGTCAGGCTTTATATATCAAAGCTTAAACCTGGGGATATCATCGACGCCCGGGTCACACACCTTGAGCCGTTCGGCTGTTTCGTGGACATCGGATGTGGCATAGCCTCGCTTATCCCGATAGACCTTATTTCAGTTTCACGCATAGCTCATCCGCGCGATCGTTTCAGGGTCGGTCAGGATATACGCGCCGTCGTAAAATCAGTCGAAGGCCCGAGCCGCGTATGCCTGACGCATAAGGAGCTGCTGGGCACATGGGAGGAAAACGCAGCAAACTTCACGCCCGGAGAAACTGTTGCGGGGATTGTGCGTTCTGTTGAGAGCTACGGCATTTTCGTTGAGCTGGCGCCGAATCTGGCAGGGCTTGCTGAGCCGAAGGAAGGCGTCAAACCTGGTCAGCACGCAAGTGTATTCATCAAAAGCCTTATACCCGAAAAGATGAAAGTTAAACTTATTATTGTCGACGCTTTTGACGCGGAGTATAAGCCGGAAGAGCCTTATTATTACATAACCGGTGACCATATAGACAGATGGGTCTATTCTCCCCCCGGATGTGAAAAAGTTATTGAAACTGTTTTTAAGTGAATTCAGCATTTGTGGCTGTTTTCAATGATGAAATCATTGTAAAACAGCCTTTTTTCTTGCCCTTATATATTAATCGTGATATTATAAATATAACCGTGTGTTATACCGGTAAAATTATCTGCATAATCAAGTTAAAATGGGGAGCTTATGAATAGAAGATTGAAGCCGGCCGCTTTCCTTGCACTGGCCTTGGCAATAACAATTATTTTTACAGGCTGCTCTTCAGGAAAAAACAATTCAAGCAAGGCATCAGAGTCCTCTTTAAGCCAGACAAAAAAAACAGGCGAAACGCTGAAAACGTTTTCATTACCCTATACGACAACGGAAAACTTTAATCCGCTGTCGCCTGCGTCTAATGCCAATATGGTTTTATGGCCGCTTATCTACGACTGCCTTTGCGAGCCAGACACAAACTTTAATCCGGTAATGCGCCTTGCCGAATCGGTCAACTCAAGCGGCACTACAGCCACCATAAAACTTAAAAGTGGTGTCCAATTCACCGACGGTTCGCCTCTTACCGCCGCCGATGTAGTATATACATTTAACGCCGTACGCTCAAACGCCAATTCACCTTATTATTCAAGGCTTGCCAATGTGTCTGAAGTCAAGGGAAACGGCAATACAGTGACCCTGACGCTTATAACCCCAGACCCGCTGATTGCCAATATGCTCGATATACCGATTATTAAGGCAGACAGCGATAAAAACGGCAACGCTATCGGCACAGGGCGGTATAAATATTCAAAAAGCGGCACAAACGCTGTGCTCACCAAAAACCCGAAATGGTATAACGGCAACTCATCCAAATTCAACAAGATTTCGCTTGTAAACATACCTTACAGCGATGCCATTATGACGAGTCTGGCTATTGGCGAAATTAATTTTGTTTATTCAGACGATGGCACCAACTCGGCAGCTTCGGTGCCCAATACCGACACTTCGCCCGTAAACCTAAACCAGCTCATTTATGTTGGAATCAATGCCGGAAAACCACATCTCAGCAATGCCCATTTCAGGCGTGCGCTTTCCTTCTCGATAAGCAGGGAGTTGCTGGTCTCACAGAACTACTCAAACCGCGCATATCCCAGTGCTTATCCATTTAATCCGAAGTGGTCCGAGATTTCAAAAATTCCTCAAAAGCTGTCGTCTGACTTTGATGCCGTTGCGGCTGAGATGCAGCAGGCAGGCAATACCTCTGGAATAACGCTGACCCTCCTCGTCAATCAGGAAAACCCTGTCCGAAACAATGTCGCTAAATATCTCGCTTCTTGTTTTAATAAGACAGGCATAAATGTGACAGTAAAATCCGTGCCATACGAGGAGTATGAATCACTTATCAAAAGCGGTAATTTTGATATGTATCTGGGTGAGGTAAGACTCTCAAACAATATGGACATCAGTCCGTTGCTTGCAGCCGGCGGGACGGCAGCCTTCAGCACTGTTCCAAATTCGTCCACTCTCTCGGCATTCAACGACTGGCGAAACGGTTATAAGGACATTGCTTATGTGGCTGATACCTTTGAAGCTGAAATGCCGTTTATTCCTCTTTGTTACCGCACAGGCCTTACCTCATATACAAAGGGGCTTACCGGGGTTCAATCAATGGACAACGATGTATTCTTCAATTTTGAAAAATGGAAGTAGGAACGCTGCTTAAATGCCCATAATCACACTGACTTTTTTAAAATTACAACGCTTCTATTTTGAATAAATAACGGCTGTGACGCCGGCGGCAGAGTAATAAATTCTGTATATTATAAAAACATAGTTGTTAAACCGGCGAAAATAAGGTAAAATATATTTAATGCCGAGAGACTACTTAAAGGAGTAAAGGAGTGAAGAGCTTGATTTGCCTGGAAAACCCTAATGGATATATAGAAATCAGCCATGAGTATTTTTCTAAACTGATAGGACTTGCCGCTTCATCGTGCTATGGCGTCGCAGGAATGGCTGCAAGCAACAAGGTACAGGGGCTTACACAGCGTTTGACACGCGATAAGCTCAAACGCGGTGTAAAGGTAAGTTCAGTCGGCGGAAAGCTCTTTATCGATCTTCATATAATCGTTACCTATGGCGTTAATATTACTGTAATTGTTAAAAGCATAATAAAAAAGGTCAGATACACGGTTGAAGAAGCAACCGGACTTAAGGTAGACTGCGTCAACGTATTCGTTGATGAAATGAAACCAGAATAAATAATCAAAATAAATAAACAACGTATTTTGATATTGTGAAGGAAGATTAATTCTCATGGAAAATCTTTGTGTTTCCGGCCGTCAGTTAAAAGATATGCTTTTATCTGCTGCCCATGTGTTGGAGGCTCGCAAGCAGGAAATAAATGAGCTTAACGTATTCCCCGTTCCTGACGGTGATACCGGAACCAACATGTCAATGACAATGAATTCAGTTGTCCGTGAACTTTCACGGCTTGATTCATGCACAGTTTCACAGGTTACAGAAATTGCAGCGTCTTCCCTCCTAAGAGGGGCAAGAGGTAACTCCGGTGTAATACTGTCACTGCTTTTCCGCGGTATCGCGAAAAAACTTAACGGCTTAGATGAAGCGACTGGCGCGGATTTTGCCGCCGCCTTGACCGCTGGTGTCGAAGCCGCCTACAAGGCTGTTATGAAGCCGCAGGAAGGTACCATTCTCACAGTTGCGAGAGAGGCCGCCGAGGCCGGCGTGGCTGCCGCAAACTGTGAGGGTGAAAATGATTTTGTCTCTGTTATGGAGGCTATCAGCAAAACAGCGTCCGATACACTTGCAAGGACGCCAGATATGCTGCCTGTACTCAAAAAGGCAGGAGTCGTTGATTCCGGCGGAAAAGGCCTTGTCGTCATTTTCGACGCTATGCTGCGTTCGCTAAAAGAGGGCGGCGTTATCGGGGAAAGCGAAACAGAAAAGGTCGAAAATGCGCCTGCCGCAGTTGGAACCAGTGATGAGGAAATACATTTTACTTATTGCACCGAATTTATCATTAATAAAACCGGCGAGCCGGCAAAAGACCCGCTGGCACTCCGGGCGTTTCTTGAGTCGATAGGCGACTGCGTTCTCGTTGCCGATGACACAAGTTTTATAAAAGTCCATTGCCATACGGACAATCCCGGCAATGCGATTCAGGAAGCTTTGACATACGGGTACTTAACTGATATAAAAATCGACAACATGAGGATTCAGTCAGAAAAGAAGAAAAATAACGCGGAGCCGCTCCAGAGAGTCGAACCTGAAAAACAATATGGTTTTGTCGCTGTCGCGTCAGGTGAGGGACTCGCTCAAATATTCAAAGAGCTTGGAGCTGACCGCGTCGTTGAGGGCGGGCAGACAATGAACCCCAGCACCGACGACATCCTTTCTAATATAGAAGCAACGCCTGCCGAAACGGTTATCGTTTTGCCCAACAACAAAAACATTATTCTGGCGGCAGAACAGGCAGCGTCACTGGCAGACAGAACGGTTTACGTTCTCCATACAAAAACCCTTCCCCAGGGTATGACCGCTCTCGTCAATTTTGACCCGGATGAAGACATAACCACCAATATGCGCAACATGGAGGCTGCGGCCGAAAAAGTCAAGACAGGACTTGTTACCTTTGCGGCCCGTGACTCTGACTTCGACGGCAACAAGATAAGCAAAAATGAAATTCTCGCTATAGCAAACGGAAAGATATTGTTCACCGAAACGGATCCTGTTCAGGCAGCAGCAAGGCTTATCTTAAAGCTGTCGGATAAATCCACCTCGTTTGTGACAATTATCTTTGGCGCTGACACTACGGAAGAGCAGGCGGAAACTATAAAAGCTCTCGTAAGCGAAAAGCTCGGCGAGCAAGTTGAAATCAATATAATAGACGGCGGACAGCCTGTTTATCACTTTATTCTTTCAATAGAATAATAAATTAAGGCCTGCAAATTACGCAGGCCTTTTTTATGCCTTTATAACAATCCGCATAATCATATGCTTTTTAACATGAGATTACGCGGAATTAACTTTTGCCAACAACGTGAAAAAATATTATAATACCTTTTGAAAGTTAGTATACCTTCATTACTAAACTGTGCATAATAAAAGTTATTGTGCAAGATTAAACGACTAAAGAAACCGGTGGGATAATATGAAAAAAGAAAAATCATGCGGCGCTATTGTAATCAAAAAAGACGCCGATGGATATAAAACGCTTCTTATAAAACACAACAAAGGACATTGGTCTTTCCCGAAAGGGCACGTTGAAAACAATGAAACCGAAGAACAGACCGCCCTGCGGGAGATAAAAGAGGAAACCAACCTTGACGTCAGTCTCGACACGCGTTTCCGCCGCGTATCCACCTATTCGCCCTATGAAGGCGCTGTCAAGGACGTGGTATTCTTTATTGCGGAAGCAAAAAGCGGCGACATAAGGCCGCAGATTGAGGAAGTCAGTACCTGCAAATGGCTCGATTTTGACAAGGCTGAAAATTTGATAACCTTTAAAAATGACAAAAACATCTTTAGGGAAGCTAAAGATTTTATCGCGGAGCATTATCAATAACCTGCGCAGCTCACCACAATTTATGTAGGAAAAATTCTGCGGAAATAAATTTTAAGGGGCAGAGGTTTAACTTGAACATCTTTGACCGTGACATTCAGTATCTAAAGGGTATAGGAGAAAAACGGGCCAAGCTATACAAGCGCCTCTCAATCAATACTGTTAATGACCTGATACATTACTATCCCCGTTCCTATCTCGATTTTTCGTCGGTAAAAAATATAAGTGAAACCATCCCCGGGGAAGTCTGCTGCATCAAGGCGACGATTACAGAACCCGCGAGGGTTAGTATGGTACGCCGCGGCATGACCTTATACAAATTCAAAGCGGCTGACAAAACTGCGGTCTGCGGCATCACCTTTTTCAACAATAAATATATCACCGATATGCTCAAAGAGGGGCACACATATTATTTTTATGGTAAAATCGGCGGCAGCCTCTTTCGGCGCGAGCTGACATCCCCTGAATTTTTGAGCAGCTCTGAAGATAACTCTATGCAGCCCGTTTATCCCCTTACTTCCGGGCTTTCCTCACGCAGCATTGCGGCAGAGGTAAAGCTTGCCCTGTCCCTTTGCGAGGAGAATATCACCGACCCTCTGCCGGACTCAATTCGGCGAAAATACAGCCTGTGTCACATCACTTATGCCCTACAGAACATCCATTTCCCGAAGGATAAGGCTGCGCTCGAAACTGCAAGGCGCCGTCTTATCTTTGAGGAATTGCTTACCTTGTCGCTCGGCATGGCTCTATTGCGTCACAGAAATCAGTCCTATGACGCCGACCCCTGTAAACCGGCGGATATGAATATCTTTTACGATAAGCTGCCCTTTGAACCGACCGGCGCTCAGAAGCGCGCCATTGAGGACGGATTAAGGGACATGGCAGCTCAAACCCCTATGAACCGGCTGATTGAAGGCGATGTCGGTTCAGGCAAAACTGTGGTCGCCGCCGCGCTTTGCTTTAACGCGGCTCAGAATTCACTCCAATCGGCGCTGATGGCACCGACGGAAATTCTCGCTCAGCAGCACTTTTTGACGCTGTCCAGACTGCTCTCTCCCTGCGGTATCTCGGTCGGGCTTCTGACAGGCTCAACGCCGGCAGGCGAGCGCAAAAAAATTCTTAAAATGCTCAAGACCCGCGAACTCGATGTAATCGTCGGAACCCACGCGCTAATTTCTCAAAATGTGGAGTTTCAAAAGCTCGGTCTTGTTATTACTGACGAACAGCACCGGTTCGGCGTCGGGCAGCGCGCCGCCCTCGCCTCAAAAGGGCGTGACCCCCATGTTCTCGTCATGTCGGCAACCCCAATTCCCCGCACTTTGGGACTTATTATATACGGCGACCTTGACATCTCGATACTGGACGAGATGCCCCGCGGGCGGCAGAAGGTTTTGACCTACTGCATCGACAGCTCTAAACGCAAGCGCGCCTTCAACTTTATAAAAAAGTATTTGTCCCAGGGCAAACAGGCCTTTATTGTCTGCCCGCTTGTTGACGACAGCGATACCGGCGCACAGGGGCTTGCTGCGGCGACAGCCTATTTTGAAAAAATCAAAAACGAAGATTTTCATGATTTCCGCGTCGGGCTTCTGCACGGCAAAATGAAGCCCGCTGAAAAAGAATCGGTTATGCGCGCTTTTTCAGAAGGCAGTCTCGACCTGCTGGTATCAACAACTGTAATCGAGGTCGGCGTGGACGTTCCCAATGCCGTCATTATGGTCATAGAAAACGCTGAACGGTTCGGGCTTTCACAGCTCCATCAATTGCGCGGGCGCGTCGGGCGCGGCGATGAGCAAAGCTACTGCATACTAATTTCTGACGCAAACGGCAAGCAGTCCGCCGGACGTCTTCGCACAATGTGTGAAACCAACGACGGTTTCAAGATAGCCGAACAGGATTTGAAATTGCGCGGCCCCGGTGACTTCTTTGGAAAGCGCCAGCATGGACTGCCCGAGCTTAAAATTGCCGATTTAACAAACGATATGCAGCTTTTAAGAATGGCAAAGGCCGCTGCCGACAGCATTATAAGCAAAGACCCGATGTTGAAACTGCCTGAACATGCGGGGCTTCGTGCGCAAACTGAAGCAATGTTCTCTAAAGAGGATATCGCGTTTAACTAAATATTACAAATTGTATAATTCATTTTATTTATTACCACTTGCCTAATCATACAAAGATGTTTAGGCGAAATTTAATTATTCTAAGTTAATATCCGGCAATAAAAAATTTTTACATCCCCAAACGTTTATATTTCTTCAAATGTGAAACAAAATAATATTGTCAGTGCGATTAACACAGAAGTTATTTTTTCGGGGGGTGCGATAATGCCGGAAAATAAAAAAGGCGGGCCCAAAGGTCCATATTACACCGGACATACACATTTTTCATATAATGACAGCCTATTACACCGCACTTACCACTTCAGGGCACATGAAACTGTGCAGGATATGATAAGGCGCGCAGAAGAGGAAATGGAAAGAAATAAATATTATAATTAATTATGCGAAAAACGCTCCGCCTATTAAAGTGGAACTTAGGACTGGAAAACGGCATAGCCGTGATAAGCGGCTATGCCGTTTTTATTTTCCTCAAAACCAGCAGTTCTTGTTTGTCAAGTAAATCGTATTGAATATTTTTCGCTGTCAATATAAATCAGGAAAGTTCCCTGACAATATCTACGACTTCCAAAATATCATCCACTTTGTAATCCGCAAGCTCAGAATTCCTTGCGTCACTGACGCCTACCGCTATCATGTTAGCCATTTTAGCAGCTTGAATCCCCGCCTTGGCATCTTCGACAACAATGCAGTTTTCTGGTTTTTCATGAAGTTTTGCCGCTGCTAAAAGAAAGACTTCAGGGTCCGGTTTTGAGTGTTTTATTTCTGTTCCGTCCACAATTGCGTCAAATACATTGCTCAATCCGGTTTTATCCAGAATTTTTTTCGCATTTTTGCTGCCGCTGCCAACTGCTATCTTAACCCCATCGCTTTTCAGCTTTTTCAGCAGCTCCATGACATTGGGCAAAATATTGTCTTGGGTGAGGCCGTCAAGCAGTTTTACATAATAGTCATTTTTAAATGTTATCAGTTCCATCTTCTGTTGCTCATCATATGTTTTGGACGAATTTTCAAGAATAATTTCAAGGGAATCCCGGCGCGAAATCCCCCGCAAGCGGTTGTTTATTTCCCAGTTAAAAGGAATACCTTCTCTATCTGCCATATGCTTCCACGCACGGTACTGTAGCTCGTCCGTCGATACGATTACTCCATCAAGGTCAAAAATTACAGCTTTCACTGCAGTATTCTCCTTTCAATCACCTATCGGAACAAATATGGCCGGAAAAAGTTTCAAAAAGAGAGCCCGTCTTTTCTGCTAAAGAAAAGGCGGGAATTCTTTCAGTGTGATAGCCCAAAGGAATGCTTTGAGCACTATAAAATACCAATGTTCTTAAAGTAAGTGCTCAATTCAGAGGCTCCTTCGAACTTATGTGCAGCCATTCCGATATTTTTTGCTGCTTCCACATTGGCCTGCACATCATCAATAAAGATACATTCTTCCGGCAAAAGGCGGAAGCGGCTACAAAGAAGCTTGTATATTGCCGGATCCGGTTTCAATAGCTTTTCGGCAGCGGATATAACCATCCCGTCAAAATACTGAAAAACCGGATAATGTTTTGAAAATTCATAAAAGCGATGGCTTGTATTTGACAGCAGATAAAGGCCATAGCCCTTGTCTTTCAGCTTGCGGACCAACTCCTCCATACCGGGCATCGCGCTCAAAGAGGCAGGCCAATCCGCCATAATTTGAGGTACATATTGGGCATACTGTGGGATGCGCTTCTGAACTGACGCAATGCACTCTGCCTCCGTCATGACTCCCTTGTCGCACTGAACCCATTCGTCTCCGCAAAACAGATTTTCATAGATAGCTTTGGCTGCCTGTTGATCCTTCAGTGTTTTAAGGCAATATTCCAGCGGCTGAAAATTTAGAAGCACCATTCCCATATCAAAAACAATGTTTTTAATTATAGAAGACAATTTAAACATCCCTTATCACTTAAAATTTGGCTGGCCCGTGACCCCGTGGGATCTCACGTTTCAGCGCATGATCCATAATATAGCTGTTGGCAATACCGACCACTCCGCCCGCAATCACTATCATATACCACAGTCCCTTTATCAGTAAAAAAAGGACTGCAACGAGCACAGCCAGTGCCAAAAGGCTCCACGGCCAACTGTAAAAAGCATGTTGTCCAGACTCAATAAGCGTTTCTTTCACCGAATTTCGGTACAGCGCCGTAAGGGGAAAAGCATAACAAAAAATTATGCTAACAACAGCCAACAGGCAAAGAATAACGCCTTTCATAACAAGGCTGGTTAGCCCACCTCGGAGATGGTAATAGTAAGCATCAATTCCTAAAACAATTGTTGCTACAAGCTGGATAATCCAGAGGATAGTCGATTCTCGAAAACTCTGCTTAAAGGAAGCAAAAAACGGTTTTACATACCTTTTTTGTTCATGGTTGCGGATATTGCGCAAAAACACTGTATACATCGCTGTGGTCGAAGCGCCAACTGTGATGATCGGAAGGCTGCATAAAAACCATAGTGCGCCGACAATGCAAACGTCGGTCAATTTCTCACTGAATTTCCACAGCGTATTTGGATCGTTGGTTATTGCATTCGCCTTTTGCATCAGCCGCTACTCCTTCAATAAAAAGCTCTTCTTATCTGCCAAGTGGCTCTCGCTTTTAAAGCGAGAGCCACTCCTATTGTCTTATGCCTTCACTATTTCAAGTGAACCCTGTGAAATCAGTCTCCCTGTTTTCCTATCGAAAAGCAGAATATCGTTTCCGCTGGTATGTAATTTTACATCCTGTCCAATCTGGTAAAGGATGCCGCCAAACATAACACCAGTAAGCAGATAATTGCCGATGTTGACCTTAACTATAGTTTCCATACCAGTGGGCATGGCACTATAGATTTTGCCGTCAATTACACCTTCACCATTTTCTCCATTGTCGAGTTCGAGGAATTCAGGCCGGATTCCGATGACGAAGTCATTGTCGGTAACCGTTGTATCTATGCCGATATCCTCAAATTCATTGATTTTTGCAATATGATACTTAAAGATGGTATCCTTATTGCTCTTTTCTGGCTTGTGATTGGCTTCAATTTCCAGACGCTTTTTCTCTTCCGCTTCAGCTTTTCTGCGCCATTCGTCAAGTTTCAGGCTCTCATTTGGGACAAACCTGACTTTTACACCATCAAAAATAGTGAGCGCAATTGAGCCGTCTTCCATCTGGTTGCCTTTACCCTCAATGAAATTGATGGATGGATTTCCGACAAAATCTGCTACAAAGAGGTTGGTGGGTCTTTGGTAAATATTCAAAGGCGCATCATATTGCTGCAGAACGCCGTTGTTCATCAGGCAGATTTTTGTGGCAAGCGTCATGGCTTCCAACTGGTCATGGGTTACATAAATGAATGTGCTTCCAGTATCAATGTGCAGGCGCTGAAGTTCCGAACGCATTTCGATACGAAGCTTTGCGTCCAGATTGGAAAGAGGCTCGTCCATGAACAGAACTTTCGGTCTCGGTGCCAGTGTACGTGCAATTGCAACACGCTGCTGCTGGCCGCCGGAAAGCTCGCTCGGGTAACGATCCATTAGCATACCTATCTTAACAATGCGGGAAACCTCGCGAACACGCAAATCGATCTCTTCATCGGTCAGTTTCCGCACCGATTCCTCGACAAAACCATCTTCCACGACTTCAAAGTTTTCGTTCAAATCACGGCCTTTTGCCTGATACTTGCTGCGGATCGCTTCGAGTTTCTCCTTCAGCTTTTCCCGTTCTACCTTTGCTATGGCCACGTAGTCGTCTGCATCTTCCATTCTGTAGCCCAACAGAATTTTAGCCGTGCGCATTGAAATCTCATATTTATCAATAAGACGGATAGCAGCCTTGTCTTTGTCGAATTTTCCGTCCTTATCCTTGCACTCTTCAAGTATCTCTTTTACTTCCTGTGGCTTTTCAAGGATACGAATCAGAGCATCAGTCCGCCTTGCCTCAAAATCAATCGTTGGCATTTTTTCCGTAATGTTTGAAAGGCCAAAGGCGATATTCTGGTATACGGTCATATTTGGCCACAGTGCATAGTTCTGGAAAAGGAACCCTACCTTGCGCTTATTGGCAGGGATATTAATGCCCCGCTCACTGTCAAATACTGTAACGCCGTCTATTATAATCTGGCCGCTGGTTGGTGTCTCAAGGCCTGCGATCATACGCAGCGTAGTCGTTTTACCACAGCCGGAAGGGCCTAGCAGTGTAACAAAGGCATTATCCTCAATCACAAGGTTCAGATTGTCAACTGCATAGAATGTATCAAACCGCTTCGTTATATTCTTGAGTACTATCTCCGGCATACTTAACTTCCTCCAATTCCCTTATCAATGCTAGCGCCCGTAAGCTTATTAACTAATGTATTGCAGATGATGATTGTTACAATTAGAATGAGATTAATACCGCTTGAGAAGGCATATAGGCCCATTTCATCGAAGTAAGCAAGCAGTGTGGTCAGGATCTTAGTCTGCGAGCACAACATCATGAACAGAGTCAATTCCCTAAGAGCTGACATGAAAGGCAACATATAGCCACTTATAATGGACGCTTTCTGAATCGGAATGATAATTTTAAACATACGCTTGTACCAAGGAATGCCTTGAATCACTGCTGATTCTTCAATCTCATTGCTTAATTGCAACATGGAGTTCAGCGCGCTTCTGCTTGCGAATGGTATGTATTTTACAGTACCAGCAATAATCAGCAACCAGTAGGTATTATAAATTCCCATGTTGGAACCAAAGACATAGAAAGCAACACCGACGGAAAGTGCCGGAAGCAAGTATGGTAGGAATGCCATACTGTTAACATAGTTAGCCCATTTACTGTGGCGGTTTTTGCTACAACTGTAACCAACCAACATGCCAATAGTACCGGCTAACAATGCACAGCACGCGCCAACAAACAAAATGCCAAAGTAGGCATTCCAAATGGTGGAATTATAAAGGATACCATACTGTCCGAACATGCCTTTTTCAGAAACATTTTCACTTGTTGTCCACCATTTCAGCGTCAGGTTGTTCCAGTTGCCTTTAAGGAAACTGTAGTCGCCTGGGTTTGGCAGAAATGTTTCCATTGCAAAAGAGATAATGGGATAAATGCTTGTCATAAAGGTTAATATTATAAAGATAATGGCAAATGCATATTTGCCAATTTTTCCGAGATTAACCTTGCTGATCTGGCCAGATTTTCCAGTAACAGTAGTATAGCTTTTGCGGCCACTGGTAGCAGCAATGTTCATCAT
Organism: [Clostridium] cellulosi; assembly: GCA_000953215.1. NCBI lineage: Bacteria > Bacillati > Bacillota > Clostridia > Eubacteriales > Oscillospiraceae > Ruminiclostridium > [Clostridium] cellulosi. The sequence continues at coordinate 451,228 of LM995447.1, read as the reverse complement.
TAGAATGGTGACTCCTAACACCATCATGATGATAGCAAGGATGCTTGCTTCGCCGGCACGGTCAACACTCATTTCAACATACTTTGTAGCAAGTGTGCTATAAGTCAAATAGTAAGGAACCGGGAAGCTGCCCATAGCACTACTAAAGACCAACAAAATCGTGGACAGAATTGCAGGCATGACCATCGGAAGGGTTACGCGGAAAAAGATTTTGTACTTAGGCGTATTTAGAATTACCGCAGCCTCTTCCAAATTTGCATCCATATTGCGGAAGATTCCGCCGATAAGGATATAAGCGAAAGGCGCATAATGGATGGCCAAAACTGTCGCACATGGGAACAGGCCTTTGCACCACCAAAGGGGCATTGCAATGCCCGTAAGGGAAACCAACAAACCGTTAGCACCGCCTGTTACGGCTGTGCTGTTAAAAAGGTTTTTCCATACAACCGCAAGAGTCCATTGCGGCATAATATAAGGGAAAATAAAAATAGAACTGAGGTATTTCTTGAATTTAAGATTAGTCCGAGTTACAAGATAAGCAAAAATGCCACCGTATACGACTGCACCGAGGCAAGTGAAAAACGCAAGTAATAGTGAGTTTACAAGCGGCATTAGCAGGTTTAGCTTATTTAAGCTTCCAGTAAACAGGTCAATCCAGTTATAAAGCGTGTAACCGGATATAAGTCCGGTGTTTGTGGAATCCACCGAACCGAGATGCACCGAAAAAGTATCTAAAACAATCGATATAATCGGTGCAATTGTTGAAATGGAAAGAACGATGCCAAGTATCAGCAGCACAAGGTTATGTGGTTTAGACAGATATGTAAATATTCTGTTTAAGCCTATTTTAAGTTTACTTGGCTTTTGAGTCATTGTTTGCTCCATGCTGCTTCCTCCAAAGCCGCATGAAGGTTACCCTTCATGCGGCAATAATCAGTACCAATTATCATTGTATCAACCTTTATTACCAACAAGAGAATCAATCCAGTCGCTCATCTTAGTCGACATCTTAGAGCAATAAACAGGATCCTCAACTACAAGACGGCCGCCGTCGGAAGAAAGCCACCAGCTTAAACCTTTATCATTTTTTACAGGATAAGTATTAACACCATTGACATAACCGTCTTTGGAATGGTCCGGAATGAGATTCGGGTTGGAGCAATAGCTGCCCATGTCTTTGCCCCACGCAGCGTAACCGTCTTTTTCAGTGGTCATGTAAGCAATAAACGCGCAAGCTGTCCACGGAAGCGGAGCAGTTTTTACAACCTGCAGGTAATGCTTGTAAGCAAAACCGCCGATGCCCTGATAGCCTTCCTGGTATGCGGCAACTGTGACGTTCTTATTGGATGAATTAGCTGATTCCTCAACGGAACGGAACTTAGAATAAACAAGCAGTGCGCACTGGTTTGCAGCAGATTTTGTAACAAGCTGTGTGCAAATCGGTCCATCATCTGTCTGCTTATTGTATTGCTGGCACCACAGTTTAATCCATGCAAGGGAGTACTTAGCATTCGGTGAGGTCAAACCAAGTTTGGAAACATCGCCGGCAACAGAATCAATTATCGGCTGGAAATATGCTTGTTTATCGCTTGAAAGAGCGTCAAAAGCAGCCTTCATAACATCGCAGTATTTGCTTTCTGTCAGCATATAGAGGAAGTTCTTACCGACTGGTTCAGAGTTAACACCCATGAACAGTGGATGGACATCTTTATAGACGAAATCCCAGCAGTTGTTGTACTTCGCGCCGCCAAGATTATTGAAAACAAATACTTTGTTTATATATTGCAGGGCGAACGGATTTCCATCGGCCTTTTGATCAACGCCATTCGCACTGGCCCAATCTTTCGGAATAAAGTTCTTGAGAAAACCGGTATTCAGCATTTTTGACTGAATCTGGTTGCCATCTTGTATGAGCGTCATGGAATATGTATGCTGTGCACTTTGGATATCTGAAGTCAGAAGTGTAAAAATGGAGTTGTCTTTCGGCTGTGACCACTCAATCTTACCGTCATAAGAAGGGTCAATGGACTTAAGCTTGTTTATGAAGTTAGTTCCTGCAGTAGCACCACGGCTGGAATTTCCAATGCCGTACATTGTCTTGCCCTTTGACTCTTCAATTGCCTTTTTGAACAGTTCGTCGTTGGACATTTTCTCTGCCTGTGCAATAATACTTTCGACAGAATTCTGTGACCCGGCTTTGTCGTTAGCAGCCTTGTTTTTGTTAGCACATCCGGCAAATAAGGTACTTACCATTAGAATAGCCATTGCCGAAGCTAAGAACTTTTTCATTTAATTCACCTTTCTCCTTTCATACCGGTTAATTTAGACTTGACTGACGGATGCCTTTTAATTGCAATTAACTACTTCTATCTCACCTTCTTGAATTAAATATTAATATTAGATTAACGTTTGATTAACTTAATAATACTATCGGCGTTTTCATTTGTCAATATATTTTCTAAATTTATTTTTAAATTTTTTATTTTATTGTGGATTGTGACATATTATTGACAAAAATATTAACGATTAATTATTTTCACATTAACAAAATATAAACAATCAAATTGTGATTTGGGCGCTTTCCATATTTATTTTTGAAATGCCATGGTGTATAATAGAATTAATTTCAGTTGATGTCTTAATTCGATTTTATAAAGATAGACAGGAGTACATATATGGCAAAAAAGATACTAATTGTCGACGACGAAGAACATATTGTCGAACTTCTTCGTATGAACTTAAAAAAACAGGGATATGAAACTATATGCGCTTATTCAGGCGTAGAAGCGGTAGAGTTGGCTCAAAAAACGAAGCCAGACCTTATCCTGCTCGATATCATGATGCCGGATATGGATGGGCTGGAAACATGCCGTAAACTGCGTGAAGACACCATGTTGAAAAAAGTTCCAATCATTATTCTTTCGGCAAAAAGTGAAGAGACTGATAAAGTAATCGGACTCGGCGTCGGCGCGGACGATTATATGACAAAGCCCTTCGGCATCCGCGAAATGTTGGCGAGGATTAGCGCACTTCTCAGAAGAACTGAACCAGATATCCCACAAAATAACGTAATACGCGTGGGTAACCTCATTATCGACCCGTCAGCCCACTCGGTAAGTGTTGATGGGAAAAAGGTTAACTTGACACTTACTGAATATCAGATTCTGAAATATATGGCAGAAAACATGGGTCATGTAATCACGCGCGAGAATTTGGTTTCAGCTTTGAGCGATACAATCTCCATTGAAATTGGGTCCATAAATGTTCACATGCTAAAGCTCAGAAGAAAAATTGGTGAACAATATTTCGAGACTGTTCGCGGCCTTGGCTATAAACTTGTGAATCCGGAAGAATCGTAATTATTCCAATTTCGTCCCGCTCTTTTGCTTTGCAAAAAAATGAACAGCCCAAATGATATTTTAATTAGAAGCGAAAGATAAAGCAGTTATAGGAGAACCATATGAAGCGTTTTACTGTTTCCGCCTTCATTGCAAGTTGCATTTTAATCTTGCTGATTGTTCTGTCTCAGAGGGCAAAATCGCTCTATTTAGATGAAATGAGGCAGCAGACAAGCCACATGATGCAATTCATGAATGAATACTTGATACGGTTAAAACGCGAGGAAAATATTGAATTGGGTAAAATAGCCAAGCAGCTGTCTTCCATGTCCGGATATCGTATCTGTATCTTTTCCCCTGATGGTGATTTGTTGGCAGATTCCGATACAACCGGCAAAAAGGAACCAAAGCTGTATTTCCCGGTCACGAGTATTAAAATAAAGGACCAGTTTATCTCAAGTTCCATTTACCACCAAGATGACCAATATGAGATAAACGAGTTTTATCCAGTACAGATTAGTGAAAATGAGTACCTAATCCTTTGTGCCACCTTTCCGCTTGATAGCTACAACTGGTTTATTCTGATTCAAAAAGTGCTGATCGTCATAGTCCTTGTTATTCCAATTATAGCTATCGTGGTTTATGTATTTTGGAAGATATCAATTCAGGAGAAGGAAAGTGCGGAACCGCAGATTGATTGGGACCTTAAAAGTCAGATCGATCAGATAAAGCTATACTCCAATGAGCGCATCAGTCTTCTAAGCACAGTCCTTACCAATATTGAAAGCGGTATTATCTTTTTCAGCCCTGACTGCTCTATCCTGTTAATGAATCCCATGGCACAGCAACTGACTGGAGCAAAAAGCAGTCTGTTTTTCCCCGAACGCAATAATCCTGAAACAGCGCTTCCTAAAGTCCTTCTCGATATACGCTCCATGGTTAAAGAAAGTATAGCCACCAAAAAGCCAATAAAAAAAGACCTCCAGACGGAGGACGGAAAAATTTTATCCATTCGAACCACTGTCGTCTACAGCAAATACATACCTTTTACTTTTTACGGAATTCAGGCTCTTATCACCGACGTAACGGAAAAGCGCAGGATGGAAAGGATCCGCGACGAATTTGTCTCCAACGTATCCCATGAACTTCGCACTCCACTGACGCTGATCTGCGGTTTTACGGAAACGCTTCAGAATTGGGACGATCTGGATGAAGAAGACCGCCGGCATGCACTTGAAATCATCGAAATTGAGTCCAACCGCCTAAAGCATATGATCTCACAACTGCTGGATCTTTCGCATATTGAAAGCCGCATAGACATTGGGCGGCTCGCCCCTATTGACCCCATTGAGGCTATCCAATCTATCGGTTCCTCACTGGAGGCACTTGCCGAAAAGCATAACATCACGTTTCGTATGGATCTTACAAATGAAAAAATCCGGATTATGGGAGACAAGAACTCCATAATCCAGATTGTCACAAACCTCTCTGAAAATGCTATAAAATATACCCCCGCTGGCGGGATGGTCCAGCTTTTTGCTAAAGTAGCCGAAAGCAATTTTGTTATTCAAGTTCAGGATAACGGCATTGGTATTGCGGAAACGGAAATTCCACATATTTTTGAGCGTTTTTACCGCGTCGAAAAATCGAGAAACAAAAAAAGCGGAGGCTCTGGGCTTGGGCTTGCCATTACAAAAGGGCTTGTGGAAGAACTTGGCGGGATCATCGATGTCGAGAGCCAGCTGCATGTAGGCAGTACCTTTACTGTAAAGTTCCCGCTTCTGCAGACCGGCTCCCCGCAGAAAAATAAATCCGTTAGAACGGAGCATTGAGAACTTTTCCGTTACTTCATATCACTTGAATTTTTCCGAGGGCGATTCTTTTGCCCGTATCTGCATCAAACAGCGGAATAATATCATCTTTAAATCCGAAATAAATGGTTTCTCCAATACGGTAGTCGATACGTCCGAACAAAACACAGTTTAATTTTATTGAACCAACAACTATGCAGACAATTGTATCCATGCCGGAAGGCAATGTGGAGTAAACTTTCCCCTCCAGAGGGCCGCTTCCCGAAATTATAATATTCTCAGGCCGGATTCCCAATATAAGATTCTTTCCTTTTGAAACGACCACACCTCCGCTGATTGGTGTGTAGATAAAGCACATCTCATCCCTTGAAAGGGCGATTTCGTCCAGATTCACATTCTCTCCGCGGAACGGTATTAAGTTATTTGAAGGGCTTCCAACAAAATCCGCAATAAAAAGATTTGCCGGCTCGCAGTAGATTTCCATAGGGGAACCATATTGCTGCAGAACGCCATCTTTCAATAAAGCAATTTTTGTGGACATGGTCATGGCCTCTAACTGGTCATGCGTCACATATATGATGGTTGTGTTGGTTTTTGCATGCAGATTTTTCAGTTCAAAACGCATTTCCATTCTTAGTTTTACATCTAAATTGGAAAGAGGCTCGTCCATTAAAAGGATCTTCGGGTTTGTCGCAAGGGTTCTTGCAATAGCTACCCGCTGCTGCTGTCCGCCGGAAAGTTCAGACGGATAGCGGTTTTCATATCCCTCTAACTGCATCATTTTCAGCAGCTCATGAACCCTTTCTTTTATTTTACTATTCTTCCATTTCAAATTTTCCAGGCCGAAAGCAATGTTTTTATAGACTGTCATCTGTGGCCACAGTGCATAATTTTGAAAGATAAATCCAAGTTTACGCTTTTCCGGCGGGACATCGATTCCTTCAGAGGAAGAGTAGACTGTCTCTCCGTCAATCAGAATTTCACCGCTTGTGGGATGCTCCAGCCCTGCAATCATCCGCAAAATTGTTGTTTTTCCGCAGCCCGACGGGCCAAGCAGTGTAACAAAGTCGTTATCGCTAATATGTAGATTTAGATTGCTAACTGCGGTATTAAACCTTTCAAACTTTTTTACGACATTGCGAAGTTCGATATCCGGCACATTTATTCCTCCCATACTATCGTAACATCTGCCGCGCAGTCTTCCTGCATGTGCAGATTTTTTTATCCTAACTTGAATGGGAATAAGTCTTCATAAAACTATTCTGTCTATCGCTTTAGTGGTAAGCCAAATGAGTTTCCTCTTCTTGCGCCGGAGTTTGCCCTCACGCCGACTCGCGGACGCAAAAAACAGCAATTTGCAGAGTTTTTTGTGTCAGTCAATATTCAATGCCCTTTCTGGCGTTGATACCCTTTTCATAGGGGTGCTTTATCTGCCCTATCTCCGAAACATAATCGGCAAGCTCGATTATCTCTTTCGGCGCGTCGCGGCCTGTCATTACAAGTTCCGTGCCCTCAGGCTTTTCCCGAATCAACCTTATAACCTCTTCTTTATCAACCATACCGGTCGCTATGGCGCCGAAAACCTCGTCGAGCACCACCAGGTCATAATCAGGAATGCTTTTTCTCGCCTTTTCAAAGATGCCTTTCTGTGCAGTGCGGCATTCTGCCCGTTCCTCCTCAGTCATATCCGGAATAAACTTTTTGACGACCTCACTGCGCAATATATCGACACCTATCTTTTCAAGAGGCGCAATCTCTCCGGTTTTACGGCCTTTCAGAAACTGTGCAAACAAAACGCGAAGGCCGGAGCCGGCTGCCCGGACGCAAAGACCAACGGCGGCAGTAGTTTTTCCCTTGCCGTCGCCCGTATAAACATGGATAAGCCCGCGTGTCATTATTACCCTCCGTATAATTTCCTATGTATTATGCGTAAAGTTTAATTGAAATCATCTTCCTCCTCTTTAAACGGTATTGTTTTGGCAACCTCAATAGCCTTAGCGCTCAGCCATAGCTGCGGGGTAATAACAACCTCATAACCCATGGCATTTTCTATCACCCACTCATACATAGGCTTGCGCGGAAAGGCATAGGTGCCAAGTATCGACATGATTGTTCCGCCGTGCGCCATTATGACCGCCGTAGTTTTTCCCGCTCTCATAAGCTGGTCCACTATTTTTTCAAAAGCAGCACAGCAGCGAAGCTGAAAATCCTTAGAGTTCTCACCGTTTGGGGCCGCCTGAATACTGCCGGAGGCCCATTTCTGATATTCCGGATCATCCTTTAGCTCGTCAATGGTTTTGCCTTCATAGTCCCCAAAGTCACATTCCCTCAGGTCATCGACAATCTGCGGTTCCGCCTCAGGATAGAGCAATTTAAGCGTAGTCAGGCACCGCTTTTTTGGGCTTGAAAAGAACACCTCAGCATGGGGATATTTATATTTGCGCTTTAATTCAAGAATCTGCTCTTCTCCCTCTTTTGAAACTGGAAGGTCAATCCTGCCTATATATCTTCCCTCTTTATTGCCCTGTGTCATTCCATGGCGTATAAGATAAACATGGTATGCTTTCATACTTCCTCCGATATATTTTAGAATTAAAATTAATATAGCATAGCATTAAGAAAAGCGCAAACTTGCCGATAAATGTAGTGCAACCGTTAGTTTCGCGGTAATGCGACAAATTTAACGACTTTCCTTTACAATCACCTAATATTATAATATAATTATACTGTATGTTTAATATTGAAGGACGGATTTTCAATGAAGAGCGATTTTCCGCGTATTTTAACACTATTGAGAAAAGAAAAAGGTATAAGCCAAAAACAGGCTGCAAGTGATCTTGGAATCTCGCAGGCATTATTGTCGCATTATGAAAAAGGCATAAGGGAATGTGGCCTTAACTTTGTAGTTAACGCGGCGGAATATTACGGTGTTTCATGCGATTATCTGCTCGGGCGCTCACCGGACCGCACAGGAGCTGTTTTATCTGTCGATGATATTCCCGAACCGGACGCGGCGGGAAAGGAAAATGTTTTTCACGGCAGTCTTTTGCCGACTTTGAATAAAAAACTAATTGCAAATTCCCTTAATATACTATTTGATATGCTGCAAGAGGTAGGCAGCCGCGAGCTCACGACCGAGGTTTCGGATTACCTGATGGCTGCCGTTTATAAAATGTTCCGGGAGCTTTATTCCGCACATCCAAAGAACCCTGAAGGTCTGTTTGCCGCGGGAACGCCCGTTTTCAGGGCTTTGGCTTCAGCGTCAATGGAAATCTCCGAAATGAAGGTTCACTGCATCGCCCACGGCATTGATACGGAAGGAATTACCCCGCTCGAATCCGTCGAAGCTCTTGAGACAAGTCCGGAAAAGCTCTCAAACAAATATCCACTTTTTGCTTCTTCGCTGTCGAATCTGATAAAATCCGTCGAGACACGCATGGGTGTCAGGCGAAAATAACTGTTATCCCTTGTCCTAACTGAATATATTATATAAATTTTAGGGGCTGTTGTAAAACAGCCCTTTTTTAATATTATGGACAATATAGTATTTTGATAAGCGTTTTTGCCGAGGTATATGCTGCCCAACTAAAATCACAGCAAAATATTATTTGCCTATGTCCTTCCGGTAATGCATTCCGTCAAAATGGATTTTTGAGATACCTGCGTATGCTTTTTCAAGCGCTGCGGAAAGCGTTTTCCCCGTTGCTGTTACACCGAGAACGCGTCCGCCTGATGTGAAGAATTCGCCGTCGACGTATTTTGTACCGGCGTGGAATATCGTTACGCCGTCAATTGCTTCAGCCTCATCAAGGCCTGTAATCTTTTTGCCTGTTTCATATTTTTTCGGATATCCGCCGGACGCCGCCACAACACAGGCGCAGGCTCCGTCGTCCCACTCTATGTCGATATCGGAGAGGCGCTCGTCGATTACCGCTTCCATGATCTCAACAAGATCCGTTTTGAGGCGCGGGAGCACAACCTGCGTTTCCGGATCACCGAAACGGCAGTTGTATTCTATGACCTTCGGGCCGTCTTTTGTCAGCATAAGCCCAAAATACAAGCAGCCTTTGAAGGGCCTGCCCTCTTTGTTCATGGCTTCCATCGTCGGGAGGAATATCGTCTTCATGCACGTCTCGGCGATTTCATCTGTGTAATACGGGTTCGGGCTTATCGTGCCCATGCCGCCTGTATTGAGTCCCTTGTCGCCGTCGAGTGCCCTCTTGTGGTCTTTTGAGGATACCATAGGCTTTAAGGTTTTAGAGTCGGTAAACGCAAGAACTGAAACCTCCGGCCCTGTCAGGAACTCCTCAATAACAACCCGGTTGCCGGATGCACCGAAAATCTTTTCCTCCATTATCGAATGGAGCGCAGCTTTCGCCTCTTCATAGTTCTGAGCGATGATAACGCCCTTGCCGAGGGCGAGGCCGTCCGCCTTTATTACCGTCGGGTATTTATCCTGTTTCTTTATGAATTCGAGAGCCTCTTTGGGATCGTCGAATACGTCATAGCTGGCTGTTGGAATGCCGTATTTCTTCATCAGATTCTTTGCAAAAACCTTGCTGCTTTCAATCTGGGCCGCCGCCTTATTTGGGCCGAAAGCTCTGATTCCCTCGGCTTCTAAGGCGTCAACCATACCGAGGGCAAGCGGGTCATCGGGAGTTACCACGACAAGGTCGATTTTATGTTCTTTTGCAAAAGCAGTGACAAGCATTGTGTCCGTTGCCTTAATATTGACGCACTGAGCGTCCATTGAAATGCCGCCGTTGCCTGGAGCACAGTAAATCTTACCTGCATGCTTGCTTTGCTTCAGCTTTTTTATTACGGCGTGTTCACGCCCTCCACCGCCAATAACCAAAATATCGATTTTATCCATTCGCTACTACTCCCTGTTTTATTGTAAGTGTTCTAAATTTCATCAATATTTCAATCTATTGCTTTATCTATAAATAAAATGCCGTCAAGGTGGTCAATCTCATGGCAGAGGCAAACAGCCCGCAGCCATTGAGCTTCCTCTGTAAACTCTTTGCCGTCTTCATCCATTGCTTTGACCGTAACCTTTTCCGGCCGTATAACAGTCGCTGATCTGCCCGGAATACTGAGGCAACTTTCAACAGCTTTTCTGCTGCCTTGTGAAGAAACTATCTCCGGATTGATGTATGCTTTGACTCCGTCGCCCATATCAATGACAACAACACGCCTTAACACTCCGACTTGAGGGGCAGCAAGTCCTATTCCGTCGTCGGTGCTGTGCAGCGTATCCGCCATGTCTGAAATAAGTGTTTTTATGCGGTCGTTTATTACATCAACTTTTCTGCTCTTCTTCCTCAGCGTCTCGTCGCCGAGTTTTATTATATTGCGAATAGCCATCAAATCACCCCCAAAGTTGACTACACAATATATTATATACCGTACAGTCAAAAGTGAAAAGGAACGGCCCCTTGCTGATTGGCAGTAAGAGGCCGCTTTCGTTTGCAACTTTATTAATGCTTAAAATGTCTCATTCCGGTGAAGAGCATGGCAATGCCTGCTTCATCAGCCGCCTTTATCGAATCCTCGTCGCGGATTGAGCCGCCCGGCTGGATAATCGCAGTTATGCCGGCTTTTTGAGCTGCCTCGACGCAGTCAGAGAACGGGAAGAAGGCGTCTGAAGCCATGACAGAGCCTTTTACCTTGTCGCCGCCGTATTTGATGGCGAGCTCCAGGGCAGTTATACGGTTGGTCTGACCAGGGCCTATGCCGACCGTCTGATTGTCTTTTGCAAGGGCGATGCCGTTGGACTTTGTATGCTTGACGATCTTCCACGCAAACTTAAGGTCTTCAAGCTCTTTCGCTGTCGGCTGGCGCTTTGTAACGCACTTGATATCTTCCTCGTTCAAAAGCTCTGTGTCCAGTTCCTGAACGAGCAGGCCGCCGGCGACTTTCTTCATATCAAGTGTACCCTTGGCATTTGCTTTTGCCAGGTTGGGCAATTCGAGCAGTCTGATATTCTTCTTTTTCGTGAGAATTTCAAGAGCTTCTTTTGAGAATGAGGGGGCGATTATGATTTCGAGGAATATCTTTGCCATTTCTTCGGCTGTTGCTGCGTCAACCTCGCGGTTTAAAGCGACAATGCCGCCGAAGATTGAAACCGGGTCGGCCTCATAGGCGCGCAGATATGCCTCATGGATATCGGCGCCCGTCGCAACGCCGCAGGGGTTCGCGTGCTTTACCGCGACAGCAACAGGGGTATCATATCCAAACTCCTTGATGACGTCGAGAGCGCCGTTCGCGTCATTGATATTGTTATATGAGAGTTCCTTGCCATGAAGCTGCTTCGCCGCTGAAAGGACATTGTCGGCCTTTCCGATCTCCCTATAGAAAGCAGCCTTCTGGTGCGGGTTTTCACCGTAGCGCATATCCTGAACCTTTTCGAAAGTAAGTGTCAGGCTATCAGCAAACGGTGAATCGCCGCGCTGTTTTCTGAGGTAATCCGCGATAAGCGCGTCATACTGAGCCGTATGCTCAAAAACCTTGCCTGCAAGGCGGAACTTTGTCTCTTTTGAAACTTCGCCGTTGGCTTTAAGCTCGTCGATAACCGTCTTGTAATCCTTCGGGTCGACGATTACGGCTACGTCCTGCCAGTTTTTCGCCGCAGCCCTTATCATAGTTGGGCCGCCGATATCGATATTTTCGATTGCTTCCGCCAGCGTTACGCCGTCTTTAAGTATTGTCTGCTTGAAAGGATAGAGGTTTATGGCAACTATGTCGATAGGGGTTACACCGAGCTCCTCGATCTGCTTCATATGCTCCGGATTGTTTCTCATAGCGAGGATGCCCGCATGTATCTTCGGATGAAGGGTCTTCACCCTGCCGTCAAGACACTCCGGAAAACCTGTGATATCAGATACGCCTGTGACTTTGACGCCGGCGTCGCGGATCGCTCTGGCCGTTCCGCCCGTTGAGACGATCTCATAGCCTAATGCTTCAAGTTCCTTTGCAAATTCTACGATTCCGCTTTTGTCGGATACACTTAAAACTGCACGCTTTTTCATAAAAAACACCCTTTCCGCAGCCCCGGGCAAAAAACAAAAGACCGCCCGGGGATAAATTTTCTTTACGCCCAGACGGTCGGCAAATCTATAAAACCGTACTCCATGTGGTAAATTCCACTTCCGTCAGTCATACGGTTTCTATTCAATTACAAATATAGTATACAATATTTGATGAAAAATACAAGGTCTTGTAGGGTGAAATTATTTCGTCGGAATCATAAAAGATTTTTTATGATTAAAAGCAGAATTTAGGCGGTTTGTCATCCGCAAACTTAAGTCAATTTTAACTCTGATAACAGGTTTTAGGCAATCTTGCCGCCGTCAGCAGCAAATGCCTTATGTCACTTCTTGAGTTTGCCGAGAAGCTTGTTAATGCGTTTGACCGGGTCGAGAAGCTCGCTCATTGAACGGTCATAGTTAAGCGTGTTGATAATAAATGCAATATACTTTGACATATCGACTTCCCTGTACCACTTTTTGGACTTAAGTTCATCGGTGCGGTAGACGAGATTTGTCGTGAAGACCTTTTCAATCAGTCCTTTTTTATACGCTTCGTCAAACCTTGACAGCCCTTCTGTAAACAGGCCGAAGGTTGCGAAAATAAATACGCGGTTGACCTTTTTGGCCTTCAGTTGCTCGGCGATATCGATTACCGAATCACCCGAGGCTATAATATCGTCGACAATAATAACGTCTTTGCCTTCGATACTGCCGCCGAGATATTCATGGCTTATTATCGGGTTGCGCCCGCCGACGATCTTAGAGTAATCGCGGCGCTTATAGAACATGCCCAGGTCAAGCCCGAGAACCGATGAATAGTAGATGCACCTTGACATGCCGCCTTCATCGGGTGAGATTATAGTTAGGTGTTCACGGTCGATTTTGATGTCTGGATAGGTGTTGACAAGGGCCTTTATCATCTGATATTTAGGCTGAACCGAGTCAAAGCCAATCAGCGGCACCGCGTTCTGAACACGCGGGTCGTGCGCATCAAAGGTTATGACATTTGTTACGCCCATATGTGCGAGCTCCTGAAGAGCCGTTGCACAATCGAGCGATTCACGTGATACCCTGCGGTGCTGGCGCCCTTCATAAAGCATAGGCATTATGACGGTAATACGCCTTGCCTTGCCTCCGGCCGCGGCAATGATACGCTTTAAGTCCTGAAAATGGTCATCAGGCGACATCGGCACTTCCATGCCGTACATCTTATACTTGACGCCATAGTTGAAAACGTCGCAGATAATAAAGATGTCATGACCGCGAACGGACTTTTTGATGAGGCCTTTGCCCTCGCCTGAACTGAAACGGGGACAGCAGCTCTCAATCTGGAAGGTGCCCTGATCCGCATCGTCCCTCCATTCACAGAGGTACTTGTCAACCTTGTCGGTTATCTCTTCGCAGCCTCTCATTGCGATAATCCCAAGCGGTCCAACCGGAGTTGTCATTGAATTCCCTTCTTCATTTGCCATTTGCATTCCTCTTTTTTTATTATATGTCGGCCTTTTCGGCCATTATCATATTTATATACTGTGCCGCAATGCAGCACATTTCTAACACATTAATTTGGTGGTCATACGATAATAGTTTTACCGTCTTTGACCTTAATTCTACCCTCGCAGAAAAGCGCTACGGCGCGCGGCAGCAATACCCATTCCGCCTGTTCCATAACGCGGCGCTGCAGAATCTCAGGTGTGTCTCCTTCTTTTACTTCCACCGCTTTTTGGGCGATTATTGCGCCGCCGTCAACAACCTTATTGACAAAGTGAACTGTTGCTCCTGTAACCTTTACACCGTATTTTAAAGCTTCCTCATGGACGCGAAGCCCATAAAAACCCGGTCCGCAAAAAGATGGTATAAGCGACGGGTGGACATTTATGATTCTGTTTTCATACTCATTAAGCACTGCGTCACCGAGTATTGACAAAAAACCTGCGAGCACAACAAGGTCGGTGTTTGCTGCTTTTAATTCTGCAAGCAAGGCGCGGTCGAATTCATCGGGATTTTTGTAATTCTTTCTGGCGACCACCCGCGTTTCAATGCCGTTCTGCTTTGCGCGTTCAAGGGCATAAACACCCTCGCGGCTGGATATTACGCGGACAATCCGCCCATTCTTTATTATGCCGTTTTTTTGCGCATCAATCAATGCCTGCAGATTTGTTCCACCGCCTGAAACCAGCACGGCTATATTCAGCATATCTTTACACCCTCCTCGCCGGATGCCACTTCACCGATTATATAAGCCTTTTCGCCCTCGGCGTTCAGCAACTCCACTGCGGCGTCGGCATCATCAGCGTCAACGGCTATGCACATGCCAATACCCATATTGAAGGTGTTGAACATATCCCTTTCGGGGATATTTCCAGTGCGCTTTATCAACTCGAATATTGGCGGAACATCGAAGGAGCCCTTGTTTATTACCGCCTCAAGACCTTTGGGCAGCATTCTCGGGATGTTTTCATAGAAACCGCCGCCGGTGATATGGGAAATGCCGTTTACGCGGAATTTTTCTATCAATTTGAGAACCGGCTTCACATAAATTTTCGTCGGCGTTAAAAGGGTGTCTCCCAATGTTCCGGAAAGCTCATCCACATACATATTTAGTTTTGTTTCACTGACGCCGAAAATCTTGCGGACAAGGGAATAGCCATTGGAATGAACGCCGCTTGAGGCAAGGCCAATGAGGGCGTCCCCCGCTTTTACCTTTGTTCTGTCGATTATTTTGTCTTTTTCGACAACACCGACACAAAATCCGGCCAGGTCGTATTCATCTTCGGGATAAAAGCCGGGCATTTCAGCAGTCTCGCCGCCTATAAGTGCGCAGCCCGCCTGGACACATCCCTCTGCCACGCCGGATACGACCTTTGCTATGCGTTCCGGTACATTCTTGCCGCACGCGATATAGTCGAGGAAGAACAGCGGCTTTGCGCCGGAGCATACTATATCGTTGGCGCACATTGCAACGCAGTCGATACCTACGGTGTCATGTTTATCCATGAGAAAGGCGATTTTCAGTTTTGTTCCGACTCCGTCTGTTCCGGAAACAAGGACCGGATTCTCATAGCCTTTTCCCAGTTCAAACAGGCCGCCGAATCCTCCTATTCCCGAGAGCACGCCGCTTATATTTGTGCGTTTTACATGCTCTTTCATAAGTTCTACCGCTTTATAACCCGCGGTAACATCCACTCCGGCGTTCTTATAGCTTTCACTAAAGCTTATCATCTGCTGTCCTCCCGGTTAAACATCAAATTTTGTTTCAAATCTGTTTTTTGGAATTTCGTCGGGGACTTCCATCGGGTATCTGCCCGTAAAGCAGCCCGTACAGAACGAGCATTTCGCGTTCGGCGCCAGCTTTTCAAGGTCCTCCGCATCAAGATAACCCAGGCTGTCGGCACCGATAGTTCTGCATATCTCGTCAACCGACATCCGGCAGGCGATAAGCTTATCCCTCGAATCTATATCAGTTCCGAAGAAGCACGGATTTTTAAAAGGAGGCGAGGATATCCTGACATGAACCTCTTTTGCGCCTGCTTCCCTGAGCAGCGAGACAATGCGTGCGCTTGTTGTGCCGCGCACAATGGAGTCGTCAACCATTACGACCCTTTTGCCCTTGACGGCGCTTGAAAGAGCGTTCAGCTTTATTTTAACCGAATTGACCCTCTGACCCTGAGTCGGCTGAATAAATGTACGCCCGACGTATCTATTTTTAATAAATCCCAATCCGTACGGTATGCCAGATTCTTCGGCATAACCGAGGGCCGCGTCAATTCCCGAATCGGGGACGCCGACAGTGAGGTCGGCCTCCACCGGATGCCGCTTTGCGAGCAGCGCCCCGGCGCGCCGGCGTGCCATATGTACGCTTTCGCCGTCTATTATCGAGTCCGGACGGGCAAAGTAAATATATTCAAAGATACACAGGCTGCTTTTGCCGCCACAGTGCTCTTTTATGCTTTCCACCTTGCCGTCGCTGACGACGACAACCTCACCCGGCTCGATGTCCCGAACAAAGGTCGCCCCAATGGCGTCAAGCGCACAAGTTTCAGAGGCAAATACTATATTCTCCCCTATTTTGCCCATGCAGAGAGGCCTGAATCCATTCGGGTCGCGGGCCGCTATAAGTTTTTTCGGCGACATAAGCACTATCGAATAAGCGCCCTTCAGCGTATTCATTGCCTCAACAACCGCGCGTTCGATGGACGGCGCTTTCAGCCTGCATTTTGCGATAATATATGCTATTACTTCCGAGTCGTTTGTTGTCTGGAATATTGCGCCTGAAAGCTGAAGGTGACTGCGCAGTTCATAGGCATTGACAAGATTTCCGTTGTGTGCAAGGGCAATTGTACCCTTTATATACTTCATTACCAGCGGCTGCGCGTTATCGCGGTTGTTGGAACCGGTTGTCGAGTATCTTACGTGGCCTATCGCCATATTGCCGCCGCTTAAGTGATTGAGCACTACTTCGTTGAAAACTTCCGGAATAAGTCCCAAATCCTTTTGCGATATGATTACACCTTTATCGTTTACAGCTATGCCGCAGCTCTCTTGTCCGCGGTGCTGCAGCGCGTACAGTGCAAGGTAAGTCTGGTGCGCAGGGTCAAGACTGCCATCTGGGCAGTATATACCGAAAACCCCACATTCCTCATGCATCTCATCAAACATCTCTTTTTCCCTCCCTGCACTCCTGCGGCGGGCGCTTGACAGCCGCAGACACTATACCTGCTTAAAACCTATCTGTCACATAAGTGCACTTAATATTTATTCACATGAAAATCCGGTTACTACTGTCAGCGAAGCTTTTCGCACGTTATTCCGATTTATAACTGGCTATATTATTCACCAAAGAGGCGGCGTAAAATCTCTTGATAGGCGCCTTCAACATTGCCGAGATCGCGTCTGAAACGGTCCTTATCCAGTTTCTCATGGGTCTTTATATCCCAGAAACGGCAGGTATCCGGTGAAATCTCGTCGGCAAGTATTATCTTTCCGTCACTGGTTCTGCCAAACTCGAGTTTGAAGTCGACCAGTTCTATGCCTACGCCCTTGAAGAACTCGACCAGAATATCATTAATTTTGAATGTCAACTCTTTTATCGTCTCAATCTCTTCTTTTGTCGCAAGTTCCATTGCAAGAGCGTGATATTCATTGATCAGCGGGTCGCCAAGCTCGTCGTTCTTATATGAAAACTCAAGCACTGGGCAGGGAAGCGGCTTTCCTTCCGGAATACCAAGCCTCTTTGACATGCTTCCCGCAGCGATATTGCGCACAATTACTTCCAGAGGTACAATAGAAACTTTCTTAACAACAGTCTCACGATCCGAGAGCTCCTCGACGAAATGCGTAGGGATACCCTTTGATTCGAGCATCTTCATAAGGTAGTTTGTGACGCGGTTATTGATCGCGCCCTTGCCCTTGATTGTACCTTTCTTCTGTCCGTTGAACGCTGTCGCGTCATCCTTATAATCGACGATATAAAGTTCAGGGTCGTCGGTCTTGAATACCTTTTTTGCCTTGCCTTCATAAATCTGTTCGAGCTTTTTCATAGTTTCTGTACCTCCGCCTGCAATTTTTCATCTTTTGCTTTAACTGAATCAGCCATCTGTTTTTTCATCTCAAGAAGCTTCTTTGACAGTCCTTCATCGGACAGGGCGAGTATCTGAGCCGCAAGGATAGCCGCATTCTCAGCGCCGTTAATCGCAACGGTTGCCACAGGAACACCGGACGGCATCTGGACTGTTGACAGAAGTGCGTCCAGCCCGTCAAGTGTTGAGGACTTTATCGGAATCCCAATAACCGGCAGCGCCGTACGTGCCGCGAGAGCGCCGGCTAAGTGGGCCGCTTTGCCTGCAGCCGCAATGATAACCCCAAAACCATTCTTCTCTGCTGCTTCGGCAAAGGCCCCAGCAGCATCAGGAGTTCTGTGAGCCGACATGACGTGGGCTTCATATGGAATATCGAAACTCTTGAGTTTCTCAATACAGCCTTTGACCACCGGGAGGTCGCTGTCGCTGCCCAATATAACAGCTACTTTTTTCATTTTTTATACCCTCCAATAGTTATTGAATGAAACAAAAGAAGACACTTCGTAAGAAGTGTCTTCTTTTTGCAATTATTCCTTTATTTTACTTTCACTACTTATACCGCATGATAAATATCCGCAGAGTTCCATAATGAAGCCTTTAACCGCAGCGCTGTAACGCATTGAAGACAAAAGAAACACCCCCGAATTTATCACACCATTCATTATGCTCACACAAACTCAAACATTCTATTTCAACGGTGTTAGAACCGCGGAGAATTCCTCACCGGCAGATGAGGAATAAAACGCTGTTGAACACCGACCGAACTGACATATTAAATTATCGAATTACAATTATATTGTATGGGAAAAACGACTCATTTTCAAGTGTTTTGGTGAGCATAATTCTTATTTGTATAATTTGTACGATATTAATTATCAACTGGCTTAATTTTTTTGCAAAGAGTCACTGCTGCGCCGGCGCCCCAGAAACTGGGGATTTTTGGTCGGCGGCCGGGTCGGAAACAAATTCCTTAATGCACGCAGCAAGGGACGCAAGTGTCTTCATTTCCGAGGGGATCACAAGCTTTGTCGCCTTTCCATCTGCTATCTTGGCCCACGCCTCAAGGGATTTGAGCGCCAAGACTTTATCGGTAGGAGCTGCTTCATTGAGGATTTTCAGGCTGTCCGCCAAAGCCTGCTGTACCTTTCTGAGAGCCTCGGCTTCACCTTCTGCTTCACGGATTTTTGCCTCTTTAATACCCTCAGCTTTGAGTATTGCAGCCTGTTTTTGTGCTTCAGCCTGCAAAATCTGTGATTCTTTCTGGCCTTCTGCAACAAGAATCTGGCTGGTCTTTTCACCTTCCGCACGAAGAACTGCCTGACGGCGCTCACGTTCGGCCTTCATTTGTTTCTCCATCGCGTCCTGTATCTCACGAGGCGGCACGATGTTCTTAAGCTCAACGCGGTTTACTTTTATGCCCCACGCGTCAGAAGCTTCATCAAGTACAGTGCGGATCTTGGTGTTTATTACATCACGTGAAGTCAGGGTATGGTCAAGCTCCAGTTCACCTATAATATTACGGAGCGTTGTCGCCGTAAGGTTTTCAAGGGCAATTATCGGGTGCTCTACGCCGTAAGTATAAAGCTTCGGGTCGGTTACTTGGAAGAATACTATAGTATCAATCTGCATTGTGACGTTATCCTTCGTGATAACCGGCTGCGGGTCAAAAACTACAACCTGTTCCTTGAGTGAAATGACCTTTGCAATCCTGTCGATAAACGGAACCTTGAATTTGATTGAACCTGCCATCCAAGTGACATGGTATGCTCCGAGCCGCTCAACTACATAAGCATGTGCTTGGGGGACAATTTTAATGCAGCTTATGAAAAGAGCCAAAACCGCAATAATAAACACGCCCAAGATAATTACTTCCAAAGTATCCATGATTTTTCCTCCTGACATTATAAATTTATTTATGGCTGCTTTTTGGAGACAATCAGCTTTGAACCCTCAATCGCCTTTATTATGACATTTTCACCGGTTTGAATCTCTTCCCCGCTCTCGCTTTTAGCCGTCCATGTAACACCTGAAAATTTGACTGCTCCGTATGAATTTTTGCCTATCTTTTCAGTCACGACCACAGTTTTTCCGATCATTCTGTCCGCATTTGTGCTAACAGGCTTTATTTTTATAACCTTTTTAACAAATGGACGGGTTAATATCAGAAAGAGAGCTGACGCCGCGCCGAAAACCAATAACTGAACCCAAACCGGAGCCCCGAAAGTACATGCAATCATAGCTACAACCGAGCCTATGGCAAGCCAAATTGATACAAGCTGAACAGTTGCCAGTTCCACAATGCCGAATATTACTGCGGCAGCAAGCCAAATTATAAGCCATGTTGTATCCATCTGAGCACCCCATTTCAAATATAAAACTATAAAAACAATTATCTTTCCTTGTATCTTTAATACAACCAGCATCAATGTGCTTTCAAAGCACACGAATACCATGCAAAACGGATTTGACCAACATTGAGCCGTCCTCCGGGTTAAACTCGACAGTCCGCCCATAGTTCTTGCCTGTATCCTCGGCGACAATCCTTATGCCGAGTTTATTGAGCTCATTTTTTACCGCAATTACGTTCCTTTCGCCCACACTTGTACCTGTCGAGGCAAACATATTTGCGCCCCCCGCAATTTTGGCAATCATCCTATAGCGTGAGGCGCCATTCCTTTCCATAAGGCGGACAAGCTCTACAATTGCCGTATCAGCATATTTCATCACATTGTTGTCGTTCTTACATATTGACGATTCCGGCAGCAGAATGTGAGAAAGTCCGGCAAGTTTAAGCGAGGTGTCATAAAGGCAAGTTCCGACACACGAGCCTAACGCATATGTAACAAGAATGTCAGGTACTCTTGCAATTTTAAAATCAGAAATTCCGACAACAATAAGATTTGACATTATCAAACACCTAAACGATCGAACATAATTTTGAGTGAGTCAAGTTCAGGCATAATTAGAAGATGGCTCTTAACACAATCCTGACCGCTTGAAAAGTTTTCTTCAATATAAAGAACCTTATCGCCCATTGCGCCAAACTGCGCCGCCGGATAGTTAAGTATGGCCCCTACCATGTCTACAGCGATATCAGGCGGGAACAATTTTATCCGCAGCCCTGTAAGTGTGCTGATAGCGTTTATGTAAGAACCGGCAAGAATATTACCTATTTCTTTAAGGGCAGACAAATCCATATCATTAATATTTTCAAAACTGTCAATACTCTTGCCAAGGAGAACATTTATCAGCATATGAGTGAATGCTTTATCGAGCAAAAATAAAAGCATCCCCTGGATGTCTCCCGTCATCGTAACAAGTATGCCGACAATCTCCTTTTCAGGGCCGCCGAGCAATTCCGCGATTTCATTTACATTAATAATATGCAACTGCGGCAATGACATATTAACCCTGCCGGTCAAAATTGAAGATAACGCCGTTGCTGCGTTGCCTCCGCCTATATTTCCAATTTCTCGCAAAACATCCTTTTGTGTTTCGCTTAAGTTTTCGTAATTCTCCAAATGGATCATTCCTTTATATAATTTTCACCAATATACTGCGTCTGTCTAATCCTGACTACAGATGTATTACAGTACAAAGATGAAACCCAAGAAAAGTTAGGAATTTAATCACTTATTCATGTCATTTTGCATAGTATATTGCTTCTCATGATAAAATAATACCACAAAAATAAGATTAAATCCATATTAAAACAAATGTTAAATTGTTTTTGGTCATGTATTATATCGCAAATCTGTATCTCCCGCCCAGCCATAGTTTTTCAGCTCTAAATACATAGCGCCTTAACTGGGCTGTTATCCATTTGCCTTAATAACCAGATTATTGCATTAATTATGCCGCACATGATATAATAACATTCGATAACTGACTGATTGTGATTGGAGGTTGATAATCATGGCCATATATTATCCGGATGAAGAAGAAAGGGACAATGCACGTGACAAAAATATTTTTGCCGAAAAGTTCCTTAAAACAAGATCAGTAATCATTTGCGGTGAAATAAATCAGGCCTTGGCAGAAAAAGTGACGATGCAGCTTCTGCTTCTTCAAGAAATGGGCGACGACCCAATAAAAATATACATCAACAGTCAGGGCGGTCACGTAGAAGCAGGCGATACTATCCATGACATTATAAAGTTCATCAAACCGAAAGTCATTATGATTGGCACAGGTTGGGTGGCAAGCGCAGGCATCACTATCTATCTTGCCGCTGACAAAGAAAACCGTTTCTCCCTGCCCAATACGCGCTATATGATACATCAGCCTTTGGGCGGAGTCAGAGGGCCTGCTGCCGATATTAAAATTGAGGCAGAGGAAATCATCCGCGTGCGCCAAAGAATTAACCGCTTAATCAGCGAAGCGACTGGACAGCCCTTAGAAAAGGTTGACGTCGACACAGAACGCAACTATTGGATGAACACCTCTGAGGCGATAGATTACGGCATCGTGTCAAGGGTAATTAAGAGTTACGATGAACTGAAATCGCTGATTTAATTTATGCAAAGAAAGCGGGAATTTCCTAAAAGGAAATTCCCGCTTTTTGCTGCACAATTTATTGCGCTTACAGAGCAAGCCTGTAAATTGCTTCTATATCCTTAGGCCCAAGTTTTACATAGCCTCCAATGGGATTCTCGTCAGTAGCGCCGAGGTGCTTTACGAGGGTAGGAATATCCTCCTCTTTCGCACCGAGCTCTTTAAAGTTTGAAGGCATGCCGAGGGAGGTCAGAAATGCGCTGTAACGGTTTATGCCTTCCATCGCCGTAATCTCCGGATTCTCAAAGTTCATATCGCAGCCCCAGACACGTACAGCGAACTGAACGAATTTGCCGAGATTTTTCTTCATGACATATTTCATCCACGCCGGCACTATTACGGCAAGCCCCGCTCCATGAGCTACATCATACAGCGCGGAAAGCTCATGTTCAATCGCATGGCTGCTCCAATCCTGCTCGCGCCCGACGCCGACAATATTGTTATGCGCGACCATTCCTGCCCACATAATGTTAGCGCGGGCTTCATAGTCATGCGGATTTTTAATAACCTTAGGCGACTCTTCAATCATGGCCTTGAGTACGCCTTCGCATAGCCTATCGGTTATCTCAACATTCTTTGTGTTTGAAAAATATCTTTCACAGACATGGGCCATAATATCCGAAATGCCGCAGGCGGTCTGATATGCCGGAAGGGTTTCGGTAAATTCGGGGTTTAAAATTGAAAATTTCGGGCGGAGTGCCTCGCCGGAAGCCCCACGCTTATACATGCCGTCCTCATGGGTTATGACCGAGTCAGGAGAGCCTTCACTGCCCGCCGCCGCGATTGTAAGTACTGTACCGACAGGCAGAGCGCGGTCAACCTTTTTGCCAGTGCTGTAATAATCCCAGAAGTCACCATCATAAACCGTTCCGGCGGCTATGGCTTTTGCTGAGTCGATAACGCTGCCGCCGCCTACCGCCAAAATAAAATCTATATTCTCCTTGCGGCAGATGTCAATGCCTTTATAAACAAGGCCGCTTCTCGGGTTTGGGCGCACACCGCCCAGCTCCACATACGGAATGTTGCTTTCATTAAGCGAGGCAATAACCTTATCAAATATGCCGTTTCGCTTAACAGAGCCGCCGCCGTAATGGACAAGAACCTTTTTGCCGCCAAAACGTTTGACAAGGGCGCCGATATCTTTTTCACTGCCTTTGCCAAAGCTGAAATATGTCGGTGCATAGAAGGTGAAGTTTTCCATATAAATTCCCCTCTTTTGTTTTAATTTAAAATATTTCACAAATTGATTTGTTTATGTTAAAAACCAGTGTTTATTTATATTCAAAAACTATAGTAAATATTTTTTTGATTCAATTAAATTTTATCGCTTTGAGCAATACTCTTTTTCGAAACTGTTATGTTGAGCCGTTCTGACATCAGCAGCATAAGGGCCGCAAAAATCATAAGAAAAATAGGATAAGCTCCGATGCTCACATTATCAGCAATCAGTCCAAAGAGCGGAGGCATAAATGTGCTGCCGGTGTAGGCACTGGCCATTTGAATACCGATAATTGCCTGTGAATTTTCCCTGCCGAAATTGGAAGGCGTTGAATGAATAACAGCCGGATAAACCGGAGCGCAGCCGAGCCCGATAACAATAAGCCCAAACAGTGATAAAACATCAGTCCCGACAGGAAGGCCAACTAACAAGATTCCGGCCATAATTACGATTATCCCGTAGCGGATAAGCCATTTATCGCCAATCCTTTCCGAAATAAAGCCGCAGAGAAACCGCCCGAAAGTTATGCCGAGGAAAAACAATGAAGCAAACCTTGCGGCAGTTTCAGTGTTTACCCCACGGTATTGGACAAGATAGCTGCTTGCCCATAGACCCGTCGTAGTCTCAACGGCACAGTAACTGAAGAAAGTAACAAGCACCAATTTAACGCCCGGAATCTTCAAAGCTTGAAACAGATTGAGTGATACTGCACCCGAATTTGTATGGCCCTTATCTGCTGATGGCTTTTTCCAAAGCGGGAGACTGATAAAAAGTATTGCCGTCAAAACAATCTGAATACCCGCCACCGAGCGGTATCCGGCAGCCCAGCCTGCCCCGCTCATCAGGCAATAGCTCATAATGTAAGGGCTTATAGCCGCTCCGACGCCCCAAAAGCAGTGCAGCCAGTTCATGTGCTTAGAAGTGTAGTACAGCGCGACATAATTGTTCAGGGCCGCGTCAACTGCGCCTGCGCCAAGCCCATATGGTACTGCCCACAGGCACAGCATTATTATTGAACCTGAAATTGAAAAACCAAACAGAGCTGCTGCCGTCATCAAAACGCTGACAGCAGTTATAAGGCCAGCACCGAACCTTTTCGTCAGTCTGTCGGACATAAGGCTGGAAATGATTGTTCCGCCGGCTATAATCATTGTTATAATACCGGCATATGACAGCGGCACGCCAAACTGCCTATACATAACAGGCCACGCAGAGCCGAGAAGCGAATCGGGCAAACCGAGACTGATAAATGCAAGATATATTATTGCAAGCAAAAGCGAATACATAAATCCTCCCCGACACACTCGCATTAACTGTTTGGCCGCAAGCGCTGCCACCCGCTTCTTAGTCAAGCATTAATTCGAGTCTCCAATTTTTATATATATTCTACCATAGTTGTCAATAGTAAACGGTTATCTTAAATATAGCTTTTGTCCGCAGTAGGCAACTGCCCGGTTATAATACTTTTTAAAGCCATAGGCCATTACACAAGCAGAAAAATGGCCGGAGATATCTCCGGCC
This sequence comes from [Clostridium] cellulosi, assembly GCA_000953215.1. Taxonomy (NCBI): domain Bacteria; kingdom Bacillati; phylum Bacillota; class Clostridia; order Eubacteriales; family Oscillospiraceae; genus Ruminiclostridium; species [Clostridium] cellulosi. The sequence goes on along the minus strand of LM995447.1, from coordinate 426,175 downwards.
ATTTTTCTGCTAAATACGTATTTTGATTAATACTTTCCGAAGTCATTGTTAAGCGATGTATCCTTTTTTTCATCAATTTTTTCATCAATGTCATCATGTATTTCAGCTTTTACTGGTATACTTTCGGCTTTTGGGGGAACCTTGACCTTTAGTTTGAATTTTTCCACATTGCCTTTCAGCAGTCCGGCCTGTCCTGACAGTTCCTGGCTGGCAGCCGCGCTCTGTTCAGCCGTTGCGGAGTTGGTCTGAACCACCTTAGAAACCTGCTCCAAACTTTGATTTATCTGTGTAATACCTGTTGCCTGTTCATTCGATGCAGCCGCGATATTTTCTATAAGGCCAGCAACTTTATCGACACTGCTGACTATATCGCCGAGCGTTTTTGCGGTATCGGAAGCAATCTGTGTTCCCTTCTCCACTCTCTTTATTGAACCCTCAATAAGTTCAGTCGTGTCTTTGGCGGCATTAGCGCTGCGCACCGCAAGATTGCGTACTTCTTCGGCTACCACAGCAAAGCCTTTGCCGTGCTGACCTGCGCGGGCAGCCTCAACAGCCGCATTCAGCGACAGAAGGTTTGTCTGGAAAGCTATATCGTCAATAACCTTAATAATCTTAGAAATATTCTGGCTCGACTCGTTTATTTCCTTCATTGAAGTGAGCATTTCGCTCATTTCTTTATTGCCTGAAATGGCGCTCTCACGCATTGCCTTAGCAAGATTACTCGCTTCTCCGGCATTTATGGCGTTATTCTTTGTCTTTGCAGCAATCTCCGAGATGGAAGCGGTCAGTTCTTCTATTGAGCTTGCCTGTTCAGCCGCGCCCTGTGACAGCGCCTGACTTGCTGAAGCGACCTGATTTGCACTCGCTGCAACCTCGTTGACCGCGTTGTGGATATTGCCGATAAGCTCATTCATCGTTTTCACAATATTATTGAGCGCATGGGGAATACCGTTCCAATCCCCGGGCAAATCCTTTATCGTATCTATATCAAGGTTTCCGTCGGCGATTCCGTTCAAAATATCCGTCGTAAGGCTTACAATTTCACGGTTCTCAAGTATTAACGCATTCAGGTTATCTTTAAGTTTGCCGAATATGCCTTTGTAGTCCTCTGTAATCTCTACCGAAGTATCGCCGCTCACAAGCTTTTCGATAACTGAGGATATTTCATTGAGCTGTTCAGAAATGCTGCTAAACATTGTGTTAAGCGCGGAATACAGTTTTGCAACTCCGCCGCCCACATTATCTGTACTGATATGGAAGGACAGATTCCCTTCAGCCGTGGCATCTGAAATCTGTGCAGCAACATTTTCAACAGACTTCAAATTTTCTGTCAATATCTTTAGTGCAGGTGTCAGCCCGTCGTTTTCGTTAAGCGGTTCTGTCTCATTCAGCTCAACCGCCCCTGCATTGCCCTGGGCAATCTGCTTAAGCGTTGATTCAATATACAGCATGCGGCTGCGCAGGTCTTCGGCCGCTTTGCTCAGTTGTGCGAAGTCTCCAGCAAATTTCTGGTCAAATTGCATCGTCAGATCATTAACTGACATTGCCGACAATACCCTTGTGTATTCTTTGAGCAGCAGTGAAACAGTACCGATTGCTCTGGTGATATCCTCTGCTGCCGCTTTGTATTTACCGGTGAATTCATACTCGCCGGTCTCTGCACCGGACAACACGCCCTGGGCACAATTCTGAGCAGCGCCTCCGGCAAAGTTTACGAACGCATTCAGTGTATCAAATGCCTTTATTACGGCAGGGGTCAGGCCGTCATTTTCGCTCAGAGCGCCGTTTTCTCTCATGTGTTCAATGCCATCAAAATTGCCGTCTGAAATCTGGGTGAACCTTTGCTGTATCTCAATGAATTTTTCACGCAATTTGTTAAGGCCCTGTGCAAGCTCCTCAAATACGCCTGTAAATCCGGTAACCATCTGCACAGAGAAATCGTTAAGGCACATGGATTTGACCATTTCGTTCGCGGCACAAAGCGACTCGGATTCCGCATCTAATATTTTGTTGACGCCGAGGGCTATCTGCCTGTAACCGCCCTTTGATCGGGTGTTTAGCCTTGCCGCTGTATCTCCGTTGCCAATTCTTTCATTAATGCTTTCAATCTGATTATTTATATTTTTAAGGGATGACGCTATTTCCGCTATACAGGACAAGGAAATATCATCAGAATCGGCAATAGAGCATGCCTCGAAATTACCGTCCGATAGATTTTTAAGAGCCTCTGCTTTTTTACGCTCTTTGTCCGCTATGGTTTTGACAAGTCTCGCCATCTTTCCGGCCTTATTTTTCTTCTTAAGTAATTTATTGTCAATACTGAACGAAAAATCTCCGTTCGCTAATCTGTCAAGATAAAATTCAAGACTCTTTAAATCTTTTGACATATTCAAGCCTTCCTTTACTTTTTTATCTGAAAAAATATAAAGTCAATCAGATAGCAAGGAAAACATTAACTTAAATGTAAAATAAATAATTATTATGTATTATCATATATCTAAATTAATAATAGCACATTTTATCTGCATGTCAACATTTTCATTTTATATTCGACAATATTTGATATTTTCTATATTGATTTATAAATATATAATAATTGTAAATTTTAATTAGCCAAATACCTGCCAAACAACACCTTGATATCAATTTAAAAAATTTGCTTGACAAATTAGTAATGGTATGATAATATATCTAAGCGACTTGAAAATACAGCACGCGCCAGTAGCTCAGTTGGATAGAGTGTTTGACTACGAATCAAAAGGTCGGGGGTTCGAATCCCTCCTGGCGCACCAGTTAAACCCACGCAGATAACTGTGCGGGGTTTTATTATATCTGAAAGTTGCAATTTACATTATATGCTGCCAAATTGGTACATACCCTTTTATACACTATTATTACCTCTGAAAAACAAAGGCCCTGACGCCAACAATTATAGCGCCAGGGCTTTTGTTATGCTCGTTATGTTATATAGAAAAATTAATTAGGTCACAGGATTCTGCCGTTTTTTATAAGATCTTCTATCTTGGCGATATCGGGCATTGACATGATTGCGCCTTTTTGAGTTGTAACAAGTGAACCTGCGGCATTGGCAAAGCGCAAAAACTCGTCAAGTTCAGATGCTGTAAATTCCGGCAGTTCCTTTTTCGATTTGAGAATACGGTAAAGCATTGCCCCAAAGAAGGCATCACCCGCTCCTGTTGTATCAACAGTCTTTACGTCAAAAGTACGCTGTTTGTGAAAATTTCCTTTAAAGTAATACGCGGAGCCTTCTGCACCCATTGTAACAAATATAATCTTGGTCCCATAGGTCTTTGAAATATATTCTGCACCTTCACAAAGGTCATCAATACCGGAAAGCAGGCGGCATTCTTCATCGGAAACCTTGAGAATATCAGCATACTTTAAGCCTTCCGAAAGGACTCCAACGGCGTCTTTCTCTCTCCACAACGGTTCACGGAAGTTTGGATCGTATGAAATAAGCAGCCCTCTCTTTTTTGCTTCTCCGGCAGTATGGAGTGTTGCACTCCTTGCCGGTTCCTCCGTAAGCGAAACGCCGCCGAAGTGAAAAAGCCTTGCGCCTGAAAGTATGGAAAGGTCAACCTCGTCTATTGTCAGCTCTTTGTCCGCACCATGTTTTCTTATAAAACCAAAATTCCGGTCCCCGTCCGGCGAAAGTTCAACAAACGTGAAAGTAGTGTTGAAATCTTTTGAGAGGATGAGCCCCTTTGTTTCAATGCCGGCTTTTTCGAGTATATTCTTAAGGTCATGCCCGAACAGGTCGTCCCCTACTTTGCCGCAGAAGGACGTAGTTATCCCGAGTTTTGAAAGCATAGCCAAGACATTTGCCGGCGCCCCGCCCGGATTTCTTTCAAAAATAGGATTTCCGGCCGGTGAAAACCCTGCGGGAGTAAAATCAATAAGCACCTCGCCAAGCGCTACAACTTCACTCATAATTGCAATACCCCTTAAATACTGATTCAATATCGCCACCAGTTACCGACATCTGTATTATCCCAGATCTTAGGGTTATCATGAATATCCACTTGCCGCCAGTCCGAAGATTTACTATAAAATCACTCAAGAAGCCACTTTATTGACTTTTCAAGATATGCGTTCCAAAAATCCCAGTTATGGACCCCTGGGCTTTCTATATAAGTTTCCGGCACATTTTCTTCTTTAAGGAACTTGGCGAAAGCCCTGTTCGGTTCAATTAGAAAGTCTTCTGTCCCGATGGCGCGGAAAATCGGAGGAATTCTCTTGCCTTCTTTTTTTAACTTACGGATAAGGAATTCCGGATTATTGGGGCTGTTTTCTAATTTATCGAGATCACCAAAAACGGAGGCGTAATAATAGTAGTCTGCAACAAAATCCTTGTCGCCCTCCTTCATATTCTCGATATTGTGTATTATAAGGGCCGGCGAAAGAGCGACGATTTTTTCAAAAGTATCCGGAAAAACAAGCCCTGTGTGAATTGCCCCGAAGCCGCCCATTGAAAGGCCGCCAATATATGTATCCTCCCGCTTGCCGGCAATACCGAATGTTTTGCGGACATATTCCACAAGCTCTTTGCCGACATACTGGCAATAAGCATTGCCCGTTCCTTTGCCGTCAAGATAAAAACTATTCCTGCAACTGGGCATTACAACGGCGAGATTATACTTTCCCGCAAGTTCTTCAATGCGGCTGCCTGTTAGCCAATCTTTGCTGCTTCCGGAATAGCCGTGAAGCAAAAAAAGGGTTTTTGCAGAACGTTTATAATGCGGATTGCCTTGCACCATTTCCGGAACAGTGTCATTTGGAAGAATAACTTTAAAATCCATTACCCCCGCCAAAGACTTTGAATAGAAGTCAACCTGAAAAAGCGCCATAACCCGATTCCTCCGTTCCCAATTTTGCAAGAGATTATGTTAATGGTTCACCCGCATCTATAAAGACGACTTCAATACCGGCGACAATATCTTTGATCAGTCGTGTAAATGGTTTAAGTCCAGTTCTCTTTATCACTCCAGCAATAACTTTTGAAACTTAATCGCTCTTTATTTTATAAACCATTCTACCGGTATAGCGTCAGCCATTTTAATACCACCAGGGGTATTCGGATGGAGTCCGTCACCTAGATGTAACCCATCCTTAATATACTGTGGATTCTCCTCGTCCCTCACAGCGGAATCAAAATCAATCACTCCGTCTGCTACCTTCTGAGTTCTAATAAAATGGTTAGCTTCAAGTCTTAATTTCTCTGCTTTTTCAAACCAATCGTTTTCCTCGTGTCTGAACGGCATTATTGTTCCGAGAAAAATTTTGCTTGAATGTCTGTGCGCTGTTTCAATAATTTTAAGGCAGCCTTCTTTATACTGATCTACTGTTACAACTTCTTCAATGTGATTAAAAGCATAGGGGTGCATGAAATCGTTGACACCAATGAGCATTATCACATATTCCGGCGTCTCATATTTATATACGTCTTTTTCAAAACGCTTTACTCCTGCATCACCAAAAATTGAACCTCCGCCTATTATCTCCGGCACAACGGTGTGATCATGAAGAAGCCGGTTGCCGCTGATACCGCGGTTGAGAACTGTTATCTTTCCTGGTAAAAGCTTATATAATTTATCTGTCAGCGCATCACTGTAATAAGACATATGGGTAATGGAATCGCCAAACAAGGATAGCGTTTTTACGTTCTCATCAGTATAAACTTCGAGGCTGGTAAAGCCTATAACCTCGTCCGATTTGTTCGGATCAGACTTAAGAGCGGGAAAAACGTCATAGCTATCATATTCTTTAAAACTTTGTTCACGGGTAAAATCGCCGCCGATGCCGTACCTTGTCGTAAAGCATTTTGCCGACCATGAAGAGCAACCAGCATATATATCGTTCTTTTCTTTTATATAAACAGAAACAACAATGTCTTCATTAAAGTTAATAGAGAAATCAACAGGATCACTATAAAATTCTTTACGAGGTTCAATTGTTATTTTTGTATTACCTTTATAAGTTACCGGCGTAAAGTTTGTTATTTCCTCACCGCCGCGCTCTTTCTTTGAAATGACAACACTTTCGAGTATGAGCGGCTTATCTGAAAAAAGGTTCGAAAATCTTATCCTTATTTTCTCCCCTGAAAGATTGTTTCTGAAAACCGTACGCTGTGTAAGATTTTCAATTGTGCCAATACTTGAATTGTAGTCTATCAGAAGATAGCTCCATGTTGTCTTCCATTCCATAATTGTACCTCCCATATTATTTACTCGATAACGAGCTGATATAGTTTGCTTGTTCTTTGCCCATTAATACTGTATTTTATTTATAATAATACTTATTCGGCTATCGCTGCCAGCGAATTAAATTTATTTATCTCATGAAAAATATCAATTCATCTTATAAACTGTTATTTCTATCTGGCCTTCCTTTTCACCAATAGTAAGTGAGCCGACATAGACTCCTGAATTAAGCCATGCGTATTTTGAATTATCGTCAACTTGAAATCTCGGCGAAGTTTTAATAAGTGCTTTCGAGCCATTTGGTATTTTACCCTCGTTTTCAACGGCGATATAAACCCCATCATCCGTCTTTAATAGATACTTCGCAAAAACATGAGAGATGCCATTTTCCCGCTGAGTGTTCCAATCTGCTCCGCCTGGTACAACAGTTCCGTTAATTTTCCCTTCAAACGTTCCTCCGACAATCGGAATTACCCTCAGATATCCGCTGCCGTCGGACTTGACCTCCATATCTTTCTCACACTGGACATTGATTTTCATAATAAGTTCTGCTTCTAAAGTCATATGTCCTCCTAAAAAACGGTATACACTTATATCATTTCATAAAGGTTATCTTTGGTGAAATTACTGAGTTGCATAGCATGAAATTTTTAACGTCACTGAAATTTTGAAACATTCCATTAAAATGATTATATTATAAAATACAAATTTATTAAAGTCGTATATCGCTATATGTTAGAACTGTTTTGGTTTTCCGTCGTTACAACCGCTTCAAATCCACATATAAATTATATTTCCGCAGTTTGAGTAATTAAAATTAGAGAATAACCGAAAAACCGCGGTCCAAAAGGACTGCGGTTTTTGAATTGGTGTCAAATACCGTATTTATCACAATTATGCAGTAATATATGATTAGCAATCGTATCTAACTCTTTTTCAGCAGCGGTCCGGTTTTAGAGAAACGCATAATTGTCAGCACAGCAACTGCCGCTGCGAGTACAGCAGGTACCACTGTTTGTACTGCCGATACAGCACCGCTTTGTGACAGTAGTCTGAATCCCCGCAGCAATGCGTTAAGAGTAAATGTATCAAGAAGCGGAAATCCGAGCATACTTAACAGCACCGGCCCGGCAAACAATATGAACGAGGAAATCAGTGTCGCAAGAGAAGAACGTGTATAGAGCGACAAAGCCAACACAATCAATGCACAGCAAACTGCGGCAATCAGCCGGGCGCCGTAAAACATACAAAGCACTCCGAACAGCGTCATCCATTCCGGCATTGCGGAAAACTCAGGTATACTGGCAGCAGGGGCGGAAAGCTGAACAATGCCGTAATATCGGCAGGCACCAATCAAATCCGGCGCATAACACAGTACAATGATCGGTATAAGCATTACAAGACATTGGAGCATTTTAATCCGAGCTGTGACGCCGCGCCCTTTTGGATAAGCCCGGATAAGCTGAACCGCACCGTTTTTGTATTCTATCGCAAAAACGCCAGCAAAGCAGCCGATAATTGCAATCACAAGTATCAAGGCATCCATCAATCCGTCATCGATCCCGTCAAGTCCCATCAGCCGTTTATATCCTCCGTCATATACGAAAGACAGTGGGCGTTTGCTCGTTTTAATATAATTGTACCGCTCCATCACCTGTTTAAAGGCCATTTTCCCTTTGCTCTGAACAGCAAGCGATTGGGACATCCTCGTGAACTCGGCAAGGGTCAGTTCGCCTTCATTAAACTTTTGCGACAAGGCCGCCTGTGCCGCGTCCAGTTTGTCAAAACGAGTCTGCTCTTCTTTGAGAAAATCCACTTTCTGCTGCGTCACTGGCCCGGCGAGTTTTAACATGTAACCGCGGTAATAGACATCGTCCTCTGATAATGACGAGGAATAATGGAACAATGCATAACACTGCACTGCTATAAGTGCGACGAGCAACAATAGCACCCTGTTGGGAATAAGCAGCTTATGCCATTCGTGGTTTGATACATGCACACTGGCACCTGGCCGCGGCAGTTGAAGCCGCAGCGAATGTGCTCGAGGCATAGCTGATATTACGCTGTAAGTATACACACAAAGCACTATCAGCACAATTACCAGCACCGGCACCGCAATAGACAATGCCACCAGCACATTCACAGGGAATCCAAACAAATCAAGATTGAGATATTCCTTGTATAACGGGGAGACAAACAAAAAGCATATCAAATTGATACATTTGAATACGCCGAGTGTCCCATACTGTGAAATAATGGCATACAGCGCATATTCGCCGCCGAAAACTGCCACTGCCAGCGCGTATGCCGTAATAGGGCTCCGCGCGAGTATGCACAACAGCAGCAAAACAAGACCCGCCAGCAGATAAGCGACGTATTTGCTTACAAGATACAATATCAGGTACTGCCCCACTGTCAGCATAAGTCCAGAACCATTGTAGCCCTGCACCGATTGGAGCGTGCGCGACAAATCGCCGAACCCGCCATATACCCCGCCGGCAACAGCGAAATTGACGGCGTAAAACAACAGTAACAGCACAAAAGCACTCGCGGCGAAGGCACCTATCTTTGCACCCATCAGGCGCGCACGTCCCCGAGGTGTTGTGCGGGTCAGCGTGCACAGCCCCTTTTCCTTTTCAAATGTGACAAGCCTCAGACAAATGGCAAACAGCAACAGCACAGCGATAATGTCGGTGCCCGCAAAGCCTGTCGCCATATTCACGCCACCAGACAGTGAAAATGTGAGTTTTCGCCCTCGCAAAGAAGACATTTCCGCTGCAGTCTTCTGTATATTGCGGTAATCAAACGTATCTGGTTTTGAAAATATGGATACCTTCCGCATTTGTTTTGCCTTGTCGTCGATTGATTTTAAATAATTGTCATAATCATGAACACGGTTATATTCTTTGAGGACATAGTTATAAAGCCGCAACTCATGAAAAATGTCATTTGTGTATTTTAAGTATCCACCTTTTTTGTACAGTGCCCTATATTGGGCCTCCTGCTCTTTTGTTAATCCCGTCAATGGCGCACCATATTCGATGTTTTGCAGCACCTGCAGTTTCTGCTTGCCCTGCTGGAGCATGCGCTCCTGCTCGGAATCAGAAAGTTTTGAAAGGTCGGAATAAAGCGCACAGACAGCATTTGGGGATGGCTCTGCAGTTATTTCATTGCGCCACAGCAAAAAGCCATTTAAAATGAGCATTGCCGCCAGCGTGAGCAAAAAACTCCGCCGGAGAAAAACCTTAGCACATTCTCCTACAAAAAGCTGCACTACGCCGTCACCTGCACTTTTTCGCCTTCAGGCTCGTCTCCAAAGCAATCGAGGTAGACATCTTCAAGCATTGGGGCAGTCTCACGCGGTGAGTATTCCTTCGGCGGAACATCTGTCAAAACTCTTACCGCAACGCCCTGCCGCACTTTGGCGATGTTCCCGACCTTATAATGTGCCTGCACCTGCGCCAGCTTTTCCTCCGGCACCGTCAGCTCAAACACTCTGCCCTCGAGCCGTTCAAGCAATCTACCAGGCTCCTCTTTTGCTATAAGTGAACCGGATTTCAGCAGCAGGACTTCTTTGGCTATATATTCGATATCCGATACGACATGCGTTGCAATGATGACAATGCGCTCAAGGGCAATGCCCGCTATCAAATTCCGAATACGGATACGCTCCTTCGGGTCAAGCCCTGCAGTCGGCTCATCAAAAACCAGCACCTTTGGGTCTCCCAATATCGCCTGAGCGATAAGTATGCGCTGCTTCATGCCGCCCGAAAAGGCCGACAACCGTTTATTCTCTTCGCCCTCCAGATTAACAAGGCGCAGCGCACGGGCAATCTGCTCCCGGGCATCTGACTTTTTTATTCCTTTGAGTGAAGCCATGTAGTAAAGAAAGCGCTTCGCAGTAAATGTATCATAAAGCCCCTGCTGCTGAGGCATATACCCGAGCAGTGCGCGAAAGCTCGCCCCCATCTTATATATGTCCTGCCCGTCAAATAAAATCTTTCCCTCGTCAGGCACAAGATTTCCCACTATTAAGTTCATCAGCGTGGACTTTCCGGCACCGTTCGGCCCAAGCAGCCCATATACCCCGGGCGTCAGCGTCATGCTGACTGAATCAAGCGCACGCTTTGTCCCATAACTTTTGGAAAGGCCGATAATTTCGAGTGTCATGACTATGTCCTCCTGCCTTATTTATTTACAGTCTTCCAAGCTTCAATCTGGCGGTTCACCTCATCTAGCACCTTATCAATGCCTGCCGCCTTAAGCTCACGCTGCATCTGCGCAAGTGTTTCCTCGGCATTTGCTTCCTCGCCGTCCCACAATTGCTCCGTGTATTTCGCAACAACGGCGTCGGTAGCCTTAACCTCTTTTTTGACACGGCTGTCGTCAAAGAAAAAGCCGAGGATAGGTGACTCCTTAGCAGAGGCGTTATATTCTTTGCAATTAGACATATCTATCCCGAATTCAGGCGACGAGTATAAAAGCAGATTGTTGGCAAAAAACATCTGGTTTATTGGATCATGATAATCATTTTTATTCGGAACAACCTTACCGTCTTTCAGCGTGTAGTTCTGCCCTTCGATACCATATACAAGCAGATTTGCAATATCTTTGTCTGTAGTGCATAATTTCAGCATCTCAAAGGCATTTTCCTTGTTTTCTGACCAAGAAGCAATTCCGTTGATAGCGTGGTTGACTGCTGATTGTTTTGCATAGAGCGGACCGATCTTACGAAAAAGCATATTAACCTTGTATTTGCCTGAGCCCTCTGTTCCACTTTCTGCGAAGTAGCCTTCATATCGCATGAAATAATTATCAGGATTATCGCAGATAAATCCAAGATCCCTATACCGTTTTATTGTAATAAACCACTTCTTTACATAATCCTGTTCATACATGTTTACTGCTTTTGCGCTCGGATCCATAAGGTTAATACCTATCGCTTTGGTTATGGCATCATAATTCATCAGACAGTTATTCGATAAATCCGTTAATAATACTAAAGCGCTGAATTTTTTATTTGTTTTTTCACCTTCATAAACCTTTTTGAGCATATCCTCATAATCCCACAGGTCTGCGGATGGATTTGAGATATCAAGATGATACTTATTCACAATCTCTTTATTGAATCCCAATGCGGCAGGTACTGCCACATAACCTTGAACGCGAACACCGTATATCTTCCCGTTTACGGTTATCCCTTTCCAGATTTTATCATCAATTGCATTTTTCACTGCCCGTCCGCTCTCCGTCGAAAGCATTTGCGTCAAATCGGTATAAATACCGTTTTTTACAAAATCATAATAGTTGTTTACAGTCTTGTCTGCATTGCCAACGCCAGAATAAATTAAGTCCGCCTGCTGACCTGAATTCTTTAATTCCATAATTGTCGGCAAAAGACTATCCGATTCCCAGTTGTCTTCAATTTTCTTGAAACTGACACGGAAATTATATCCCCTTTTTTTCAGCAGACTGTTCAGCTTTTCAACCAAATCCCCATCAACAGCAGCATATTTGTCTGTTACCCAAACAATCTCGTCCTTTTTTGATGATGAGCTATGCGAAGAAACTTTGGATTTTTGTATAGAATTTTTGCTGCAGCCGAATAATATAAAGCATACTGTAAAAGATAAGAGAATTGCAGTAAATCTCTTCATCTAATTCACCCTTTTATAAAATGTAGAACAGCGCATTGCGCTGTTTTATTAATCAAGCAAAGGATAGTACATTAATTTTTACTTGTACATTAATTTTTACTTAAAGGCTGTCAACTGTGGAACCTGACCAGCCTCCATTATTTACTGAGACAGAGTGGTTACCCGAAACTCGTACTAATTTATATCCATTACTCGGCAGATTAAATCTAATATACGCATTAGGTGAGGATTGGGCAGGACAAGACTCCTGTTTATATACAGAAGGTTGGCGATCCCAATTATAATTAACATAAACAAAAGTTGCTTGTACGGAAGCAGAACCGAAGCCACCGCTTGCATATGAATACGAACATTGATCAATTACATCAGATACTCCACCAACAGGACATCCATTAATTGATCCGGTTGCATTGTCGCGAGCAAATGCAGAAATTCCAACTACAGACAGTAGACTTAGAATTACCACAGTGCTGACAATCTTTTCACCATTTTCATCACAAATACCTCCTTATGTCTTATCCCTATCCTTTGCTTTTGGGGCTATTATTTAATTTCTGTGCAGGCCAGTTTACCGGCATAGAAATCTTTCTTATTCATATATGCGTAACTCAAATCAGAAGTCGAACCGGTCAGCGCCTCATTTTTTCCAACCGAGAAAAAAACTAAGTCTGATGACGCCCCGATTACAGAATAACAGTCGTTACCGCTGCGAAGTTTTACTTCTGTGCTTTTCCCTGTTTTCAGGTCGTACGCATATGAAGTTTTTATACTCGTGTATGTAACAGATTTCCCGTTAAAAACGCCGCGCGAATAAAACACCTTGCCGTCGGCACATTCTATAATCCCATTATACAAATCCTTACCCGATGCAATTATTTGCAGTTCATCATTGTAAAGTAAGTATCGGTAAAGGGTCGTAACATGGGATGAGCTATTTGTTGTCATGTAAAAGATACTGTCCTGATACAATGCTGGTGAAATACCGAATTTATCAAGCGAATTGAGAAATTCAGTCTCTTTGCCGGTCGATATATCATAACGGTATATGGATTGATGGCCTATTAGCGACTTAAAATATGACAAGTTAGCTTCATTGTAATCTATATTGGGATCCGCTTTCTTCTTATTATCCTGATACATGTAGTACACTGCGTTATTGTAATAACCGAGCAGCTTTATCGTCGCATCGATACCACTTCGTACTTTAGTAAGCGTACTGTTTTTGTGTACCGTCAGATCATACATACAGATACTTACCTTAGGGTTACCAACCGGATTTAAATTTTCGTCATATTGCTGCACGGTTTTTTCATAAAACAGCTTATTATCCGCAATCGCCAACCTAAAGCCTACCTTGCCATTTATCGATATCAACCGCTTTTTGTTAGAACCATCGGAATTTGCCACATAGATTACTGAATTTTCGTACCCCGGCACTAAAAAATACAACTTATCGTTATACTGTGCAAGCAGCGGTATACCGTCAAAATATGCGTCGCATGTTGTTTCATCTTCGTGAGTGCAATTCGGGCGATTACATAAAACCACACTTTCTTTTGAACTATAATCGAAATAATAGTATCGGGAATCATTTTGATTCTGTTTTTGATAATAGAATCCTGACTTACCCATGCAGGGCTCACCGATATTTGCAAAAACTATTTCGTCACTTTGCACGCTTTTACCATACATATGCAGCGCCGCCGCTGCCGCCGCGCCGCCGGCAAGCACCACCACCGCGATTACAGAACACCATATTACCCGTCTGCGCGTTTTCTTTGTCATACCGCTCACCTTGTAATCAATCGCCATTTATTGCCTGAATTATACCACAATCTTTGGCAATTTTCAACTTCTATTAGAACACTTTGTGATTATTATTTATTTATTTATATTATTAGTTAGCTTGAGCATTTAAATATTTGTATTTGGCATAATTCGATACTGAAAAAGTCCTCAACGAGATGTAACAATAATCTACTTATTTACAGTCTTCCAAGCTTCAATCTGGCGGTTCACCTCATCTAGCACCTTATCAATGCCTGCCGCCTTGAGCTCACGCTGCATCTGCGCAAGTGCCTCCTCGGCATTTGCTTCCTCGCCGGTCCACAATTGCTCCGAGTATTTCGCAACAACGGCGTCGGTAGCCTCAACCTCTTTTTTGACACGGCTGTCGTCAAAGAAAAAGCCAAGTATAGGTGACTCCTTAGCAGAGGCGTTGAGCTCTTTATAATTAGAAAAATCCATACCAAATTTCGGTGATGGATACAGAAGCAGATTGTTGGCAAAAAACATCTGGTTCGATGGAGCATGTAATTTATTTATATTCGGAATAACTTTACCATTTTCCAGCGTGTAGTTCTGCCCTTCGATACCATACACAAGTAGATTTGCAATATCTTTGTCAGTGGTACATAATTTCAGCATCTCAAAGGCATTTTCCTTGTTTTCTGACCAAGAAGCAATTCCGTTGATGGCGTGGTTGACTGTTGATTGTTTAGCATATAGTGGGCCTACTTTCTGAATGGTAACATCTACTAAATTTTTGCCACTTTCTTCAGTTGCACTTGTCCCGTAACCAGAATCATATCGCATGAAATAATTTTCAGCGTTATCACAGATAAATCCGAGATCCCTAAACCGTTTTATTGTAATAATCCACTTCTTTACATAATCCTGTTCATACATGTTTACTGCTTTAGCGCTCGTATCTGTAAGGTCAATACCTATCGCTGGGGTTATGGTGTCATAATTGTTCAGACAGTTATCTGAAATTACTGCTAAAAATGCACTGAAATTTTTGTTTGTTTTTTCACCTTCATAGACCTTTTTGAGCATATCCTCATAATCCCATAGGTCTGCTGATGGATTTGAGATATCAAGATGATACTTATTCACTATCTCCTTATTGAATCCCCATCCGGCTGGTGTTGCCACATTACCTTGGACGCGAACACCGTATATCTTCCCGTTTACGGTTATCCCTTTCCAGAATTTATCGTCAATTGCATTTTTCACTGCCCGTCCGCTCTCCGTCGAAAGCATTTGCGTCAAATCGGTATAAATACCGTTTTTTACGAAATCGTAATAGTTGTTTATTGTCTTATCTGCACTATCAAGACCAGAATAAATCAAGTCCACCTGCTGACTTGAATTCTTTAATTCCATAATTGTCGGCAAAAGACTATCCGATTCCCAGTTGTCTTCAATTTTCTTGAAACTGACACTGAAATTATATCCTTTTTCTTTTAACAGACTATTCAGCTTATTTACTAAATCCGTATCAATGGGAGCATATTTGTTTGTTATCCAAACAAGCTCGTTCTTTTTTGATGATGAATTATGTATTGACGACTTAGAATTTTTTCTGGTATTATTACCGCAGCCGAAAAAAGTAAAGCACATAGCAAAAGCTAACAGAACAACAGCAATTTTTTTCATCTAGTTCGCCTCTTTCACAATCAAATGTAGAGCAGCGCATCGCGCTGCTCTACTAGTCAAAAGCAAAGGATAATATTTTAAATAATCTTTACTTAAAGACGTCGTGCTTAATAGTCATAGGTGTCACTTGACCAGCTACCACCACTTATCGTAACAGTGTGGTGGCCAGAAATGCACAGCATATGGTGGTTCGACGGAATATCTAATATGACAGTTGCACTAGGTGAAGTCTCGGGAGAGGAACTGCCATATAAAGTTCGATTATAGCTCTTCCAACTAGAATCGGCGCAGTAAAATGTTGCATTTACATTAGCAACACCATAACCACCACTGCAATATGTATACGACCAATTACTTTTTACATCAGAAACTCCACCGACAGAATTCCCATTAATCGATCCGGTTTTCTCGCTTATAGCAAACGAAGAAAGTCCAACTATGGACAGCAAACTTAGAGCTACTACAGTACTCACAATCTTTTTTACATTTTCATAGCAAATGCCTCCTTCTGTCTTATCATTATCCTTTGCTTTTGGTTTTCAGATCATTTAATTATTGTGCATTTCAATTTTCCTTTATAGAAATCTTTCTTATTCATATATGCGTAACTCAAATCAGAAGTCGAACCGGTCAGCGCCTCATTTTTCCCAACCAAGAAAAAGACTAAGTCTGATGACGCCCCGATTACAGAATAACAGTCGTTTCCGCTGCGAAGTTTTACTTCTGTGCTTTTCCCTGTTTTCAGGTCGTACGCATATGAAGTTTTTATACTCGTGTATGTAACAGATTTCCCGTTAAAAACGCCGCGCGAATAAAACACCTTGCCGTCGGCACATTCTATAATCCCATTATACAAATCCTTACCCGATGCAATTACTTGCAGCTTATTATTGTCAGGCCGGTATCGATAAAGGGTCGTAACATGGGATGATTTGTCTGTTGTCATGTAAAAAATACTGTCCTGATACAATGTTGGCGAAATGCCGAATTTATCAAGCGAATTGAGAATTTCAGTCTCTTTGCCGGTCGATATATCATAACGGTATATGGATTGATGGCCTACTAGCGACTTAAAATATGACAAGTTAGCTTCATTGAAATCTATATTGGGATCCGCTTTCTTCTTATTATCCTGATACATGTAGTACACTGCGTTATTGTAATAACCGAGAAGTCTTATCGACGCGTCAATACCACTTCGTACTTTAGTAAGCGTACTGTTTTTGTGTACCGTCAGATCATACATACAGATACTTACCTTAGGGTTACCAACCGGATTTAAATTTTCGTCATATTGCTGCACGGTTTTTTCATAAAACAGCTTATTATCCGCAATCGCCAACCTAAAGCCTAAATTGCCATTTATCGATATCAACCGCTTTTTGTTAGAACCATCGGAATTTGCCACATAGATTACTGAATTTTCGTACCCCGGCACTAAAAAATACAACTTATCGTTATACTGTGCAAGCAGCGGTATACCGTCAAAATATGCGTCGCATGTTGTTTCATCTTCGTGAGTGCAATTCGGGCGATTACATAAAACCACACTTTCTTTTGAACTATAATCGAAATAGTAGTATCGGGAATCATTTTGATTCTGTTTTTGATAATAGAATCCTGACTTACCCATGCAGGGCTCACCGATATTTGCAAAAACTATTTCGTCACTTTGCACGCTTTTACCATACATATGCAGCGCCGCCGCTGCCGCCGCGCCGCCGGCAAGCACCACCACCGCGATTACAGAACACCATATTACCCGTCTGCGCGTTTTCTTTGTCATACCGCTCTCCTTGTAATCAGTCACCATATATTACCTGCATTATACTACAATCTTTGGCAATATTCAACTATACTAAATCGATTTTGTAAATATTTTTTATTAATTATTTTATATTTCCTATTATTGGTGCTGAGATCGTAGCATAAAAGAATTGACGAATTATATGTAAAAATAGTATTATTTTATAAATGCTTAAGTTAAACAGATTTAATTATTATTGTATATAATATACATAATTTTATAATCAGAACCATAATTAAAATCTGCATGTGCCAATTTGCGGCGTTCAGAATAAACTGCGATTTATCGTATAGGCATCGTTAAATACAAAATATCCGTTGATCCTGCAAGCTACAATGAAGCCCTTACCATAATAATGGATTTATAAAGCGCGAAAGGATGAAAGCTATGAGTGACATTATCAAGGTTTCTTCGTTGAAAAAGTCTTATGGCAAGGTCGAAGCCGTAAAAGGCATTGATTTTACCGTCAAGAAAGGTTCCCTGTTTGCTTTTTTAGGCCCAAATGGTGCGGGAAAATCAACAACGATTGATATACTTTGTACGCTCAACAAATTTGATGAGGGACAAATTAGCATTGCCGGATATGATTTAGAGAAAGACGCTGAGCAAATAAGAAAAAAAATCGGCGTTGTTTTTCAGGACAGCGTACTGGACAAGAATCTGACAGTAAGAGAAAATCTACAAATTCGCGCGGGCTTTTATTATAAGAAGAAAAGTGAGATTAAAGAAGCAATTGCAAAAGCTGCCGAATGTGCTGAGATTGGAGATTTTATTGACAGGCAGTATGGCTCACTCTCCGGCGGGCAAAGGCGGCGTGCAGATATTGCCAGAGCCTTGCTTAATACCCCGGAAATTTTGTTTTTAGATGAGCCAACAACAGGTCTTGACCCTCAAACAAGGAGACATATTTGGGCTACTGTTGAAAAACTCCAAAAAGAAAATAAAATGACCATCTTCTTGACGACTCACTATATGGAAGAAGCAGCAAAAGCGGACTATGTTGTGATAATAGATAATGGCCTTATTGTCGCCCAAGGGACACCCTATGAGATGAAAGAAAAGTATAGCTATGACCATATACGGCTTAAAGTTAAGGCTGAACATAAAGACTCTATAATTAAGTACTTAGAAGAACAGAATATGAAATGGCAGTCATCCGAAGAGTTCTTAGATGTCAGAATTAAAACAACAATTGATGCACTGGATATACTGCCGCCCATCAAAAACTACATAGAGGGCTTTGAGGTATTACACGGCACTATGGACGACGTGTTCTTGAATATTACGGGAAGGGAGATAAGAGAATGAGGCAGATGACAATAAGAGGACTAAAACTCTTTTTCAGAGATAAAAGTGGCGTTTTCTTCTCGCTCTTGGGCGTAATAATTATCTTTTGCCTGTTTGTTTTCTTTATCAGTGATTTAGCAACACAAGGCTTGGATTTTCTGGATAACGCCTCTTATATTATGAACTCATGGATGGTCGCTGGCATGCTCGCATCTTCTGCAATTACCACAAGCATGGGCGCGTATGCAGTTATGGTCACAGACAATGAAAATAAATGCATAAAAGATTTCGCATCTTCCCCAATCCGGCGCAGCAGTGTGACTGCCGGTTATATGCTGACTGGTTTTATTGTCAGCGTGATAATGTCAATATTGACACTGGCCTTTGGAGAAATCTATATCCTCATTAAAGGCGGAGAACTTGTTGGTTTCCCAGTTATGATGAAGGTGTTGGGAGTAATACTGCTGTCATCATTCGCCTCAAGCGCTATGGTTTGTTTTGTAGTATCGTTTTTGCGCACAAGCAATGCCTATACAACAGTCAGTATTATCCTCGGAACTTTAATCGGATTTTTAGTGGGAGCATACATAAGTGTTGGAGATTTGCCGAACGGCGTTCAGTGGGTTGTTAAGTGTTTCCCATGTGCACATGCGGCGGCACTATTCAGGCAACTCCTTATGGGCAAGGCAATGGATACGGGCTTTGCAAATTTGCCGGCTTCATCATACGATAAGTTCAAACTGGACCTCGGTGTTACTTATAAGTACGGCGACTGGGTTGCTGAGCCGTGGCTGCATATTGCCGTATTAATCGCAACCGGAATAATATTCTATGCTTTCGCTTTGCTGAATATATCTCGGAAAAGAAATCAATATTGATATTACAAAGAAAAACAGCCCATGAAGTTTTGCTTCATGGGCTGTTTTTTTGTTTCTTTGAAAATACTCCAACCGTTATCTACACAACCGCTCTTTGCATATAAGGCTGCCGTTCAGAAAAGTCCATGCTTTTCCGAACGGCAGTTGTCGATTCCGGTCAACCTAACACAATTTAATTATCCAGCTTTTCAACCGCTTCGGTATCATCATTTTCGGATATAATTTTTTCACAGTCGAGCAGAAGCTTAACTGCATTGCCGACCTTTCCGATACCTTTGATGTACTTATTTTGAAAACCTGTCTTATAGCTTGGAGGCGGCACTATATTATCATCGCTTATATTTAACACTTCTGAGACACAGTCAATGATCAACCCAATCTGAGTATCGTTGATATCGATAACTATTATGCATGTGCGGTCATCATAATCTACCGGAGGCTTTCCGAATTTAAGTCTCACGTCGATAACCGGAATTACCTTGCCTCTTAAATTAATAATACCCTTAACATATTTCGGAACTTCCGGCACATATGTAATCTGTTGGATTCCAATAATTTCGGTAACATATCTTATCTCTATACCATATACTTCATTGCCCAACTGAAATGTTAAAAACTTGCCGTGCTGAGTGTCTTCTTCCTGAACAACAAGCTGTTTTGATACTGCCTCAGCCATTTAAGTCCACTCCTTTGGTTTAAATTATGCGGTTGATTATGTTTTTCGCACTCAAAATCAAGCTGATACTGCCGTCACCAAGAATTGTGCAACCCTCAATGCCCAATTCTTTTATGGAATAACGTGCAAGATATTTCGGCAGCGGCTTAACAACAACCTGCTGCTCACCGATTAGTTTATCCGCAAAGATACATGCGGTCTTATTGTCGCCCTCAATCATTATCAAAATGCCATCTTCGAGCTTTTTGATATCAGTATCGACTTTAAAGAGGTCATAGAGCCTGATAATCGGGTATACATTCCCTCTTACCATAATCATCTCGTGGCCGTCGTTATCGTAGATTATATCCTCTTCCTTAGCTCTGAAGGATTCTTTTATCGCGACTGTTGGCAGCGTATAGATATTGTTACCGACAGAAAGCTCCATTGCGTCCGCTATGGCAAGGGTCAGCGGTATGATAATGGTCATTGTTGTACCTTCGCCCTCAACACTCTTAATGGAGATTGAACCGCCGACTTCCTCTATATTCTGTTTTACAACGTCCATGCCGACGCCGCGGCCGGAATATTCGGTAACCTTGTCTTTTGTTGAGAAGCCAGGGAGAAGGAGCAAATTGAATATTTCCTTCTCAGTGTATTCATTTTCTGGCTTAGTCAAAAGCCCTTGTTCTCTGGCTTTCTTCAAAATTTTCTCCTTATTTATTCCCTGACCGTCATCCGATACCGAAATCATTATATCTCCGCCGGTATTGTGGGCGGTTAGCGTAATGCGGGCTTTTGGCGCCTTGCCCTTTTTGATTCTTTCCTCTTCTGACTCCACGCCGTGGTCCATAGCATTGCGGATAAGGTGCATGAGCGGATCGGACAGATGGTCGATGATATTTTTATCAACTTCAGTGTCTTCACCGACAGTGACAAACTCGACATCTTTATTGAGCTTTCGACTCATATCGCGGACTATGCGCTGCATCTTCTGGAAAGTACCAGCTATCGGTATCATACGGATTGACATGACGATATCCTGAAGTTCATCCGTTAGTTTCCGCAGCTGCCTTGCCGCCTTATTGAAGTTGTCAAGCTGCAAGCCTTTAAGATCTGGATTTCTCGTTACCATTGACTCAGAAATGACAATTTCACCGACAAGGTTCATAAGGCTGTCCAATTTATTGACATTAACGCTGATAAGGCTCATCTTGTTGTTCTTAGGTACAGAGCTATCTTTTCCGCCAGCGTTATTTTTCGCAGAATTGCTTTCCGGCACCTTTGCAGGCGTAGTCGTCGTCGTTTTAGCCTTTTGCGAACCGGTATCTTTGATTTTTGTTGAGTCAGCCGATGTCAAATTATATTTTTGCAGCTCGGATTCATAGCTTTCGACCCTTGATATTTCATATGACTTTAAGAAAAGCGCTTCTTCAAAAATCGGGCGAAGCTGTTTTTCTTCAAGATTGGTGGCAAAGAAGATCATGAATCCGTTTTCAAGCACGATTTCAGGCGGAGTGTTCAGCAAATCCTTAGGATATGTATACATTTCGTGAGTGAATTCCATGAGGTTCCGGGAAATTGTATACGCACGTACGTTTTCCATCTGTCCGCCCTCATCAAAATAGATCTTAGCTATATATCTAAAATCATCAGGTGGAACCTCGGAATTTTTTGCCTCTTCTTCTGGCTGAGGCTCAGGCTTTTTCTCCTCGGCCTTTGCAGCGGCTGCTGGGGCGGCATCCCTCTTCACTTCTTCAGAGCCGGAAATCTTAGCGAGGTACTGCTTAATTCTCGCTTCAATCTCCTTTTCATCTCCGTCTGACTCCTTGCCTTCGTCTACCTTTGATACTTCCTGTTTAATAAAATCGGAGGCTGCGAGCACTAAGTCACATATTTCTGAGATATCAATATTATCGGGATGGTTCTCTCTGATATAATAGAAAAGATCTTCAACAGAGTGGGCAAGCTTTGATATGTTGTTATAGGTCATCATCGCTGATGAACCTTTGATTGTATGCATGATCCTGAAAATTTCATTGATGTTTTCGGAGTTCAATTCGCCTTCTTTTTCAGTATCAAGCATAATCTCTTCAAGCTGCTCAATAAGTTGATTTGACTCGAAAATGAACATATCCAGCATTTGATCTCTGCCGTTATTGTCACTCATTTTTATGCCTCCTTGAAACCATCAAATCGCAACAATGAAATAATGTATATTAATGTTATATTAAAGTGCTTTTATCATTTGTTCAATCTCGGTCGTAAGTTCTGCGTCAGTGCAATATTTAAGCGCTTTTTTATACATAGAGGTGGCCCGCTTTTTATTGCCCAGCTTCTCAAATATACATCCTGCGTTATAGAGCAGGTCAACATTTTTATCATCTTTCAAAAGCCCGCACTGGACGGCAACAGCCGCCCTCTTATATTCACATATATAATACATAGCTGATGCCTCAGCGGCATAGATGTCAGCATCCGGTTCGGCAAGCTCTTTGTATTCTTCAATATCCATTACAGCTTTCTCTATGTTACCGGATTCAATCTCCTGAGTGATAAGGGTTTTAAGTGCACTTAAATCATTTGGCTTATCCACAGGAGCACTTTCCTTAATAGCTTTGATGCGGTTATAAATATCATTAATATAGGAAGGCTCCAAATGCAGATGACGTGCCAAAAGCAGCAGGTCAATGGCCTCGTTGTACCTATGCAGATTATATAAGCAATAGCCTTGCATGAATATTGCTTTAGCTGAAAGATCGGCATACCTTGCTGCATAGAGCGCTGCTTCAAAGAAAAATGTATCGGCAAGGAAACGGGACAGCCTCAATAGCTCTTTACCGCTGAGCTGCTCTGCCATTGCTTCAAGCCTTTGCATAGCGAAATCGGCCTGTCCCATATTTCTGCACTCCGCCAGCAATGTTGCAATGTCATACAAATCTTTATTTTTAAGCTGCGGTTTCTTATCTGCCAAGCCGAACATAAAAAGACGTGGTTTGCTGCAATCCTTACGGATCTCTTCAATTGCTTCGCTGTCATTTGACAGCACCGCGCAAATCAAACATCTTGCAAGCGTATTTTTACTCTTTGACACCTTGTAGCTTAGCAAAAACATCTCTGCAGCAGATTTAAAATTGCCTTTGCCCGCCATAACAAAGGCAGTTACCTCTCCATTGATGGGATCGTCCTTTTTATCCATCCGGTACGCTGCGTAACATTCAATAATCTGAGGCACCATATAATGGGTCATCAAAGCAGCGAGCACCGCTAAATGCTTTTTTTGTGAGACTCCGGCATAAAGCGATCTAATGAAGGAATCGACTTCCTCGGCCGGCATATTGCGTACAAGCCTTATTAGGTTGAAAAGTGCCGACTGATAATCATTGCCCTCGTTATATGCCTTATAGTAATAGTCCATCGCTTTGACAGGATTGTGCAGTGCCTCGCAGCACATCCCGCACTCATTGTAAACCGAAGCCTTCTTTGCGTCAACGGTATCAACATATACCCCGCTGTAGTTTTTAGCCATCTCAACTGCCTTATTTAATTCGTCAAGGGCAGCATTGAACATAAACATGCGCCTATAGCTACGCCCGGCTTCAAAATGAGCTTCGGGAGAATCCGGAAATGTTTCAAGGAATTCCGTCGCGTATGGGACAATCTTTTCGGGATCTTCTTTCAATGTCTCCATTCCCTGGATTATATTCATATACGGCCTTAATTCACAGCCCAGTATCCTAATATTCTTCTCTTTAGATCCCTCAAGATACATCTTTGCATATTTTATTGCTTCATTTAATTTGTTTATCCCAAAGTAGGAATCGCTGATATATGAATAATATATAATCCTGCGACGCTCATCTGAAAGTTCATCTAATTCTTTCAGCATTATGTCGAGGTTCCGTTTGCATTTTTTCGCTATGATTTTGCTTGAATATCCGCTGTGTTTTAAGTAAAAATATGATTTACCTACCGTTAGAACATTAACGCCTTTGGGATTGTAAATCTCCTCATGGACAGGGTATCTATAGCGCGTCCCTTTTTCAAAAATCCTGACGCTGAATCCCTCAACAAGATTGACGCCGGTGTCCTGATCGTAGTTTTCCATCCGGCACCCTACGGCGTTTTTATTTTGCCTTATTGCTTCGGCAATTACCGCTCTTACCTTCTTGCATGTGTCATCGGCAAAATACTCATCCGCGTCGAGAAAAATTATCCAATCTCCGGTGGCCGCATCTAACCCTGCATTTTTAGCCGCCGCAAAATCATTACACCATTTGAAATTAATTATCTTTGCTCCAAGCGATTTCGCTATCTTAACCGTATTATCAGTAGAACCAGTATCTACAATGATAATTTCGTCAACATATTTCTTATAGCTATTTATACTTCTCGCTATTGTCTTCTCTTCGTTTTTCGTTATTGTACAGGCGGTTATTTTTATGTTATAAGGATTTTTTATATGTGCCTTCATTTATCTCTCCACAATCCCAATCAGTCAAAATATAAAATGATTCGACATGGAATATTTTATGCTATTATTATACAACAATACTTTAGCAATATCTACATTAAAGCATGTATAAATCGCACAAAAATAAAAAAATTTTAACAAAAGAAAGGCGGAGCAATTTTGCCCCGCCCAAAGTAGTAATGCGCAATGGATTACTTGAGGAGTGACAGCACACCCTGCGGCAGCTGATTCGCCTGAGCAAGCATTGCCTCCGCAGACTGAATGAGGATGTTGTTCTTGGTGTAGGTTGTCATCTCTTCAGCCATATCGACGTCTGTGATCAGAGCAGAAGCTGATGTCAGGTTCTCGCTCTCTGTGTTCAGGTTGTTGATTGTGTGAGTCAGACGGTTCTGATAAGCACCGAGCTTAGAACGCATAGAAGAAATAGCGTCGATAGCTTTCTGGATCTTTTCAAGAGAATCGGCTCCGGTAAGAGCAATAGCTTTTGCAGCTTCGCCAGAACCTGAACCTACGCCGAGGCCAACTGCTGTGACGTTGGAAATACCAGAAGCAGCACCGCTGAGCGAAATGCTCATTGTCTGACCGTCGTCAGCACCAATCTGCAGTGTGATACCGCTTGCTGAGAAGAGGCTTACACCGTTAGTTGTACCGCTGAGGATAGTCTTTGTGTTGAAGTTTGTGTTGTTTGAAATACGATCGAGGTCGCGAGCAAGAGCGTCAGCCTCATCCTGAAGCTTAGCAGCATCTGTCTCGCTGTTTGTGCCGTTCTTCGCCTGGACAGCGAGCTCACGCATACGCTGGAGGATAGCCTGTGATTCGCTGAGCGATCCTTCAGCTGTCTGGATCAGGGAGATACCGTTCTGAGCGTTGTCAGAAGCAGTGTCAAGACCGCTGATCTGTGATTTCATTTTTTCAGAAATAGCAAGACCTGCAGCGTCGTCGGCAGCCTTGTTGATACGAAGACCACTTGACAGTTTCTCAAGTGAGCTTGTAGTCGCCGTAGTATTGGCAGCCAACTTGTTCAAAGTATTAAGGGCGCTGATGTTGTGATTAATACGCATTGCTTTTTTCCTCCTTGATATTTGACGGAGAATCCTTTCCCCGCCCGCCTGAATTTTAGGCAATTTTTTATTTTTTTCAGTATGATTATCGGCTCAATGCCGATATACTTTAGCGTTTTTATATAAAAATAAAAAGAATTTTACGATTTTTCGGGATTTTTTTCTTTCAATACTCCTTTTAGAAGCTTCAACTCGACATTCGGGGATGCTGCTTCCTCGTTTGCGGACTGGGCAGCCTCAAGCAGTTCCTTTCTCACTACGGGAATCTCTTTCGGCGCGTTTATACCTAATTTAACCTTGTCACCCTGCACTTCAATGACCGTTATCTTTATGTTGTCTCCTATTATCAATGATTCTCCGCTGTGCCTTGTTAGAACAAGCACTGATTACCCCTCCCTCTTTACCAAATAGTATCTGAAAGGGTAATCATCAATATCCAGTATAACCTGCGCGGCTATATTTTTCCTTGCGTTTATAACTATAGGGCATTTCAGATTAACATAAACTTCTTTAGCCCCAGAGATTACGGTCGTTATTGCAAGAAAGCGCAAGTCTCTTTCGTCATCAATGGGAATAAGAGGCCGCGCAGCCTCGGGCGGAACATAATAATTTTTGAAAATTTTCATAGGGTCTATTACTACAAATCGCGGTTCTATGTTTCTTACGCTTTGCAGCCACATAAACGGATTATCTTCTTTGTTATCGGAGAGAACAACAAACTCCTTGCTGTCTTCAAAACCATACAATCCGTGCGGGAACTTTACAATATCTTCCTCACATATTTCAACATTGCCGAAATCCTTTGTTTTTATAATCACAAAGGTACACCTGCCTTATAAAAACAATCAGATACAAATTCAGCGGCATCTTAAAAATGCCGCCGATATCTTAAACCAGTTTGTCAAGAATATGATATCCTTCCGGGCTGCCCAAATATTCTATATGAAGCTCCGGCTTCTGAACCTCTGTAATAGTAACGCTTCCGAGCCTTTCCATGTATACTTCAGGCCAAGGTGAAATAGTCCAATTACAGATATATTTTGCCGGCTGCCAGTAGGTTTGAACACTGTTTTCAATCCAACTTATTTTTGGCCTTTGTGATGGAATAAATTTAATTCCAACATTGGGGATTTCACCCGAAACATATTTCTTCGCAAGCTCTTTAAGTACGTCTTCGCCTTTCCCGGCCTGGTTATACATGTACGCTTCAACGGAAAATTCATGCGCGTAGTCTCTTAAAGCTTGCATTCCTTCCTCTGCATTTTCCTTGATGAGCATAGATATCGTTTTATGCCCTTCCTCTGCAAAGCACTCGGTGCTGTCAATCTGAACCTGAATATTTTTTTGATGAATTTCAAGCTTAGAAGGTATTTTTTCTATATCAAGCTTCGAGGGGACAGAATGTGCACCAATTCTCGCTGAAACGGAAGATATATCAATTTTTGCAGGTATGGAATGTATCCTAATCAAATTGACGAGCATGAAATTTTCACCTCGTTAATCGAGGAAATCAATAAGAGACTGCTGCAAAATTGAAGACGCCACAGACATTGATTCCTTGTAAATTACCTGGCTGATATTTAAATTGAGTATCGCCTCAACAGCATCAACTTCCATTGAATTTGCAAGACTGTTAATAATATTTGATTCATTGTCGGTAAGCCTTGATTCTACTGCTTTAAGCATATTTGTCTTTTCGCCAAGCTCAACCTTTACCTTTAAAACAGCATCCTGAGCATTTTGTATATTAGAAAGAGCATTATTTAACTGGTCTGGATTATTGCTGTTGAGAGCATTAATGATTGCAGTCAGGTTGTCGACAATATTTCCGGCGGTTTCGCCTGCTCCTGAATAATCAGATATTATAACGCTAAGGCCTGAGGTAGCCCTCTCAAAATAAGAATTCTTATCGAGGGTGCTACCGGTTTTGGTCAAGCCGATTCCAATGTCAATCGGCGAAGTTACCTTCATATTTTCCACATCAGTCTTGGTCAGCGTATTGATATTGACATAACCCGGCGTTGGTGCATTGTAGTCATAATACATAAGGTTTCCGTCATCGTCGAGTTTAAACGGAGCAGGACCTTTTGTGCTGCCACCGAATATATACTGTCCTCCAAATGAGGTATTAAGCGTTGAAACTATCTCATCACGATAGCTCATCATTGCAACCGCATAGTTTCTATAGTCGTCGGCGCTGTTTGTGCCGTTCAGCATTTCAGTTGCCTTTTCCTTTGCCGCCTTTAAGATATCATTAATCTCAGTAACGGTAGTCTCGGTAGCCTGAATCCATGATTTGGCCTGAGAAACATTGTTTTGATACTGCTGATTCTCGGTATATTCATGGCAGGACTTTATTGTCTGCATAGCGGCAACTGGGTTCTCAGATGCGGTACTGAAGGCTCTGGTGGTGGAAATCTGATTAGCATATTTATTTATATCGCCATACTTATTATTGAGGACTTCCGCATATTTTTTCATCATCATTGAAGTAGATATACGCATTTATACCCCACCCGTTTACAAATTAAATTTGGTGCCAAAATCAACGACCTATTACGCCGGTACTGTTAATCAGCTTATCAAGCATTTCGTCGATTACCGTTATTACACGCGCATTCGCGCTGTATGCCTGCTGGTATTTAATAATGTTTACGCCTTCGTCATTTATCGACACACTTGTGATTGACAATCTTTGATCATTAAGATTATCAGCGTTTACCTTTGCCGACTCAGCTTTAAGATTGTATGAATTGACTGACCCAGCAATTTCGCTGGTAAACGAATCGGCAAAGTCACGGAACGAATTAGAATATGTCTTTGTGGGATCTGTGCTATCCGGTATGGGCACAGTGTTTGTAGTTTTCTTTAATGCAATCTCATAATTTGAATAATATGTTGCGGGAGAGGCACCGGTGTAGTTTTTAAGGAACAGCTCCCCGTCCATTCTCCATTCATCCGAAATGCCAATTGTGGAGGCAACATCGTCATTCAGCATATCTGCAGTTGTCTTGCCTGCCGAATAACCTGAATAAGTCAGGAACTGATACCCCGCTACATCTGTGGAATTAACCACGTTATCCGCGTTATTCATAATATTGAGGAAAGCAACTGCAAATTCATTGAGCTTTTTCATTAAATATGGTATTCCTATATTTCCGCATTTTCCTGTAGCCAGATCGTCGATTCCCGTGCCGTCACCATTAATTACATTTAGATATGCCTTGACTATTCCGCTACTAATTACAGCAGTTACCTCTGGAGACGAAGCTATAACATTGCCATCGCCGTCTACAGTATCGCCCCACTGCAAAACCAGTTGATTAGATGTTGCATCAGTCGCTATATTAAAAGTTGTCGCGTTATTGTCTGCATCAATAATACTATAACCTGAGCTATCGTTCTGAAGCTTGATAGTCACCATACCGTTTTCAAGCTCCACAGTATCTATATTTATATAAGACGACAGCTTATCAAGCAGTAAATTGCGCTTGTCGCGCAGGTCGTTCGCCTTCTGGCCGGTGACCTCATAGCTTACTATTTCGTGATTCAGTGTCTGAATATCAAGGATAATCCCGTTTACACCGCCGGAAGTAATGTCACCTTTTGATGTGTCACCTATTCCGCCATAGACATAAATTGACAATTCTCTCATTGCACTTTCCAGTGCGTCTTTCAGCGAATTGGCATCATCGCGAATGGTACTTGCAAGGAGATCTACCTGAGTCATTATGTCTTGGCTGATATTAGGATCGGTTGGCGAAGTCTGCCCTTTTTGCAGCGATGTAATGATATTATCAATCATACCGGAAAGTCCGATAAGCTTGTTTGTCGTCGTAGTGGAATCACCAATTTCGTTGAATTTCTGTTCAATCGGTGACATAAGGGATTTCATTGTTTCATACAGGTTGTATACTGAGTTTTCATAACGGTAGCGGACATCAAGAAAATTGTTGCGGATCTGATATACGCTGTCAACAGAGACACCCTGTCCGACTCTGTTGGGGTTAGCATATCTGTAAGAACCGGTATCAGGCGATTTTGCCGATATATTAAGCGCCTGCCGGGTATACCCTTCTGTGTCAGCATTCGCTATATTCTGGCTTGTCACATTCAACCCAAGCTGTGCTGTGTTTAATCCTGAACGTGCAGATTCAAGTACTCCAAAAGTTGATGCCATCGTAAATCCTCCAAATACTAATACTTATCCAATTTCAAAAGTTATAATATTTGAGTCAAAGATTTATAGGATAAGCATCAGCTGCATTTTATACAGATCTATCAATTATCCCGGAACCTTCCGGTGAATTTTTCTCTATTTCTTTGGTGTAGCCGTATGCGGACTGTGAATACAAGCTACGCAGTTTCCCATAAAACTCAAGTCTTGATTTTGTTAGTTCATTATTTAAATCATTTGATTTCTTAAGCTGTTCGACAGCCTTTGTAAGCGTTTCAAGCTGTGACTCCAGCACGTCTTTATATTCGCCGTCGGCCTCGCTGCAGATTTGTCTCAGGGTTTTGCCAGCCGCCCTATTTTCTCTCAATAGTGCAAGCCTTTTTTTCTCGGCAGTCTGCATTAAAAGAGACAATGTCTGTTCTCTGTCAACAATCTTGCTGATTCCTTCAACATCGCCCTTCGCCAACATGCTGGTCTTTTCTCTTGAGCACTCATAAATCTCGTCAAGCAGCGAAATTTCCTTTTCAATTATCTGTGCCAACTGGCCTTCCCATGCTGCCAAAAGCGAGACCTCCTTTATGCTCTGTTATCGAATATCTTTCCGCTTACTATGCTTTTTGCCACGTCCTCAGCCGAAACATTATACTGTCCTGAGTCAATAAGGCTTTTCAGCTCTTCAATTCTTTCTTCTCTGCCTTCTTCATTTACATCGAGAATTCCAGACTCATCAGCAAGCCTGCGTGCTTCGTAAAGGTCAGAGCTCTGCTGAGATATAGTAAGGCTATCGGTATCCGAAATAACTGCCTTTTTTATTTCAGCGCCGCTTTTGTAAATATTGTTCACATATGTTTTATATACTTCCTGCGGCTGCAGTCCGTTTATTTTCATTTTGCCACCGCTTTCATCGCATAAAATTTCAATAATTATATCGTCAGCTATGGAGATTTATTTAGTGCTGAACTAAAAATTGTTCTTTGATTATAAAAAAATGAAAGGCAACGACGCCATCAAATTTAAAGATAAGCACATATTGCCTTTCACTGAAACATTCCTATCAATTCCGGCCGCCGGCAAACAAGCCTGCGGCCTTATAAACTATTATGCGTTAAGGTCATTTATCATCTGTTCAATTTGATCGGCTGTTGTAACAACGTTGGCATTTAACTGGTATCCCCTTTGGGATACTATCAAATTCACCATCTCATTCGCCAAGTTGACATTTGAACGCTCCACAATGCCCTGCCTTGGCAATTCATCAGTTGCCACAGCCGGACCCGATACGTTGTTCGCTATAAACAGGTTTTGCCCTGCGGAAAGAAGTCCCGGAGCATTTGTAAATGCATAGACACCCGGCATCGCTTGAGGCCCTTCTTCAGTGACAGGGATGGTATTCCCGTATCTGTCAAGAACCGCAAGACCATCCTGTGTTCCAAGAATCATTCCGTTGCCGGTATTGACGGCTTGAAAACCGCCGTCCTTAGTATAATAAGTATTGCCGGCATTATCGCGGACAGCGAAAAATCCATCGCCCTCTATGTAAAAATCAGTATTGCCCTCGGTTATATCAATATTGCCATGGGACATATCTGTTTTTACACTGTTTAAACTCGCGCCTGCGCCCGCAAGCAGATTATCAGAATTACGCGTTTCTGGCCTTACCTCAGACGCATATAAAAGGCTGCCGAAATCCTGCTTTTTTGTTTTATATCCATTTGTATTTACATTCGCCACATTGTTGGAGATTACATCAAGAGAATTCTGGTGCGCCGAAAGCCCGGCAGTTCCGCTATAAAATGCCTGAATCATCACAGTCACTCCTATTTAAGGTGTTCAATCATTTCAATGAACCTACCTGCGTTACAAGCTTATCAAGAGTCTGGGCATCAATTTGATATGCCTTCTGGCACCCCTGAAACGCCCTTGTTGCAGCCATCATTTCCACAATATTGTTGATTGTATCTGTGTTGGACTTCTCAAGCCAGCCCTGTCTTATCATGCCGTTCGCAACTACTGCGCCGTCAATATTGAAAAATCCGTCTCTTCTCTTGTTTATATTCTGCGCATTGTCTGATGTATATAAAGTAATCCTGCCGACCGGGCCGTTCGGGAGCCTGACTGTGCCGTCGGTATCAACTGTGAAGTTGCTGCCGCCGACATAGATAGCTTGTCCGTTTTGACCCAACAGCCTGTCGCCGGTTGGCAGTGCCAAAAATCCCTGCGCATCAACGCTGAAATTACCGCTGCGTGTGTATTTCACATCTCCGCCGCCCGGTGCCCGAACAGCAAAAAATCCGTCACCGTCTACGGCCAAATCCGTAGGAATTCCTGTATTTTCAAGTGCACCCTGTGCGAGATTCGTTGTTTCCCTGTCAAGGGTCACGCAGAGCGACAATTCACCGACATTTACGTTATCAGTTGTACGCCTTGCAAGCTCCTGGCCGAATTCGGAAAGGGTGACATTGCTTTCTTTATAACCGGCAGTATTGACATTTGCCGTATTGTTGCCCAGTATATCAATCTTTTTATACTGCGTAATCATTCCTGCAGCAGCATTATATATTCCCCTGAGCATTGCGCACCTCCAACAATTCCATACTGTTTATATTATATCATCTTATCGACAAAATGTAACCGAATTTTGCTAAAATATCTCCGGCAAAACCAACTTGTTTAATATTTCGACAGCGCGGCTTTTAACTTTTTGACCGCCCGAGTGTGAAGCTGTGACACCCGCGATTCGCTGACCCCCATAATGGAGCTTATCTCTTTAAGCGTCAGTTCCTCGTAATAATAAAGGGTTATGACAAGCCGTTCCCTTTCTGGCAATTCTTCTATCGCTTCTGCCAAAACCTCGATAAGTTCACTTTTTGCAAGGGACATTTCCGGAGTATCCTCCGAAATAAAATTCCTTTCTTTTATTGAAGCGTCCTGCAATACTTCTTCGAATGAAATAAGATTTATTCTCTCACATTCACTCATAGCTTGGGCTATGTCGCTTTTTTTGACTCCAAGCTTTATTGAAAGCTCTTCTTCTGTTGGTTCACGACCTGTTTCACTTTTGAATTCCTCGGCTGCTTTTTCAATAGCTTGAGCTCTTTTGCGTACCCCGCGGGGAACCCAGTCGTTTCTCCGCATATAGTCGATTATTTCGCCTCTGACACGATATGTGGCATAAGTTTCAAAGGTGACGCCCTTTTCAGGATCAAATTTTTCTACCGCTTTTATAAGGCCTATCATTCCAAAGCTCACAAGGTCGTCGATGTCTACATAGTTTCCGCTGACAGACGCGGCACGCCTTGCTATGGATTTGACGAGCCCAGAGTAGAGAATGACTATTTTGTTCCTTAGCTCAATATCCTGGCTTTCCTTATAGCTTTTCCACAGGTTTACGACCGTCGCTTCGTCAAGTAGGGTCTGCATAGAAACCCCTCCCCACAAGGAAATTTAGCTTTGCTGTTATGCCGCAACAGCTCCCAATGCCATTACTTTGACGTCATTTTCTATCTCATTGTAGGAAACAACGCATAGATCAGGGAGAGCCTGTTCGGTCAGCCGCTTAAAATACATCCTCACAGCCGGTGAAACCAGAACAACCGGTGTTAAACCAGCCTGATTGAATTTGTTCACCTGTTCGCTTAAGTTGTCGATAATTTTTTGCGCTGTATCTGGGTCAATGGCAAGATAGGTGCCATGTTCCGTTGAACGCACACTGGATGTAATTTTATTTTCAAGATTAGGATCTATTGTAAGCACTTTAAGTTCCCCGTCAGGCGCAATCTTGTGTGTAATAGTGCGCTTGAGCCTTTGACGCACAAATTCTGTAAGCACATCTGTATCCTTTATCTTCGGGGCATAATCCGCTATTGTCTCAAGGATAGTCACGATATCCCTGATAGGAATATCCTCATGCAGCAGGTTCTGCAGAATCTTTTGTAGTTCGCCGACTGAAATCTTTGCCGGTATAACCTCGTCAACAAGAGCCTGATTATGCTTCTTGGCAACATCGAGCATATTGTTAATCTCACGCCTGCCGATAAGCTCTTCCGCATGGCGGCGAATCACTTCAGCCAGATGCGTCATCATAACAGACGCCGGTTCAACAACCGTATAACCGTCCATTTCGGCCTCTTCGCGCTTTTCCTTAGGTATCCACCTTGCCTTAAGGCCGAATGCCGGCTCGATAGTATCAATGCCGTCGATGAGGAAATCATCGCCAAGAGGGTTCATAATGAGCAGACTGCCGACAAGGACGGTGCCTTCGGCGACCTTTTCACCCTTGATTTTTATAACATATCTGTTGTTGGGAAGCTGGATATTATCCCTCATACGGACACTTGGGATAACAACACCCGTTTCAAGGGCAAACTGACGTCTGAAAAGAACGACTTTGTCGACAAATGTACCGCCCTGCGATTCCTCAACAAGCGGTATCAGGCTGTAACCGAACTCCATTTCGATTGTTTCGACTTCAAGCATGGAATAAACATTTTCAGGATTTTTAAGCCGTTCCAATTCGCTGTTGGCAGCGTTGAGCTTTTGAACCGCCTGCTGAGAGGGCCTTGTCTTTTTCTTTTGCTTTCTGTCGACGAGAAAACTCAAAACTATAAATAGGACACCCAAAACGATAAGAACCAGTTTTGGAAAACCTTTTATCAGTGTCATTAAAATCAGCACAATGCCTGCTGTACGCAGGACAAGCGGCTGTGAAAACAACTGCTTGGAAACCTCAACGCTCATGTTGTCTTCCGACGCGGCACGGGTAACGATAATACCGGTGGCGGTTGAGATAAGCAGCGCAGGTATCTGAGCCATAAGGCCCTCACCGACAGTTGCTATCGTATATGTGCTCATGATTGTGGACATATCTCCGCCGTTCATAACGCCGGAAATAATACCACCGGCTATATTTATAATCATGATGACAATTGCAAGGATGGCGTCGCCCTTTACAAATTTTGACGCACCGTCCATGGAACCGTAAAAATCAGCCGCGCGCTGAACATCATTTCTGCGCTTTTTCGC
The DNA here is from genome assembly GCA_000953215.1 of [Clostridium] cellulosi. NCBI lineage: Bacteria > Bacillati > Bacillota > Clostridia > Eubacteriales > Oscillospiraceae > Ruminiclostridium > [Clostridium] cellulosi. The sequence continues at coordinate 391,495 of LM995447.1, read as the reverse complement.
TTCTTCTTCCGTTATAAGACCGCTGTTGAGGTCCGCATCTATGGCCATCTGTTTACCGGGCATAGCGTCGAGCGTAAACCTTGCTGCAACCTCAGCCACGCGTTCTGCGCCCTTAGTAATTACGATAAACTGGGCCACAACGATAATAAGGAATATGATAAGACCGATAACAATGTTACCGTTCGGGATAACGAAAGAACCAAAGGTTTTGATGACTTCGCCTGCGTTTCCGCCGTTGCTTAAAATAAGTCTCGTCGCCTGAATTTCAAGGGAAAGGCGGAACAATGTCGTTATGAGCAAAAGCGCCGGAAATATTGAAAATTGCAGTGCTGTTGTGATGTTTGTAGTGATGAGCAGTATAACCAGTGAAAGCGACAGGTTGAGCATAAGCAGGAAATCAAGAAGTGGTGGCTGGAGAGGAGTGATTATAATAAGTATGATAAGAACAATGGCAATTGAAATTATACTGCTCTTTAAGGCGTTAAGCGCCTTCACTGCAATTCACCATCCTTTTTATGTAATTAACCTCTGCCCGCTCTCTTGAGCCTATAGATGTATGCCAGAATCTCAGCTACAGCTTTATAGAATTCTTCTGGTATCTCATCTCCTACCTCGACAGCTTTATATAATGCCTGGGCAAGAGGGCGGTTTTCCAAGACATGAACTCGGCTGGCAACTGCTATTTCAACAATCTTCAGCGCTACGTTGTTCTGCCCTTTTGCCACAACCACCGGTGCTCTCATTTTTTCTCTGTCATATTTCAATGCTACGGCGTAATGGGTCGGGTTTCTTATAACAACGTCCGCTGACGGAACCGCTTGCATTTGCCGCATTTGCGCCATTCTGCGCTGTTCTGCCTTGATTCTTGCCTTGGTCTCAGGATTTCCTTCCAAGTTCTTAAATTCTTCCTTTACCTCTTCCTTACTCATCATTATACGGCGTTCAAAGTCCCACCACTGGAAAAAATAATCGAATACGCCGATAATGAGAAAGGCAATGGAAGCCTTAAAGCAAACTGTAAGGACAAGGTTTGAAGTCCATGAAAGGGATGAAGACACTTTAAGGCCGTAAATGTTCAACATCTGCGGCACGTAAGACTTTATTTCATTAAACATCAAAACGCCTATTACGGCGATCTTAATTATCGACTTCAGGGTTTCCGCTAATGATTTCGGAGAAAACAGATTTTTAAAGCCATTGATTGGATTTATCTTTGAAAAGCTTATTCTGGCGGCCCTTGGGGCAACCAGCAGCTTTGTTTGTGCCATAGTTATTACTACGCCCGCGATAACACTGGCTGCAAAAATCGGAATGAGCACTTCGGCTGCAATTATGCCTGCTATTGCAAATCTTTGTTCAATATCATGATTGCCGCTTAAATTCTGCCCCATTGTTCTGAAAAAGTAGTTTAATCCGCTTTCAATTGAACCAGCGAACTTAGCACCCATGACTTTTAAAATGCCGAATATGCACATAAGTGTTCCTGCTCCGACAATGTCCTGGGACAGAACCACATTGCCTTCTTTTCGCTGTTCACGGCGCCGTTTCGGGGTGGCTTTTTCGGTTTTTTGCCCTGCCAACTAAAGTCCCCCCTAAGTTCCTGCGGCTATAAGTTTTATCACTTCTGCTGCTTTTTCAATTAAGAAAGTGATGAGCTGACCGCATGCCGTAACAATAGCGGTCATTGTAACAAATAATATCAAAAGGCCCACAAGGGCTGTGAGATGCATTCCTATTGTAAAAATGTTGACCGACGGCACTGCTTTCATAATCATGCCTATGGCAAGCTGGGATATTACCTCAACTGCGACTACCGGAATCGCAAGCCTCAGGCCGAATTCAAAGTAGTCCTTGCCCATGGCGAAAATAAACCGCATGGATTGCTGGGTCGGTACTACTGCTCCCGGAGCTACAAGGCGGAAAGAATCGCTGATGAACGAAATAAGCGACAGATGCGCGCCGCCTATAAAAAATCCGCAAATCATTATTATGTTGAAGAATATACCGAAAAGCGGCATATTGGCGCCAGTCCTCGGATCATATATCTGAGCCAGCGTCAATCCCATCTGGGCGTCGATGAGTTCTCCGGCAACCTGAACGGTATAGACGATAAGCGCCACAACTACTCCAATTGCAAGGCCAATAAATATCTCGCCCAAACTCATAACGATAAGCTGGACATAGTTGTTGATCTCGACTTTTATGTCAGTGAGCGTCGGTGTCACGACCAGAGCACATAGGAACCCAAGCCCCAACCGAATCGGCACCGGCACATTTTCACGGCCCATAATCGGATTGAAAAGGAACAGACCGTTCATCCGCATAAAAACCATCAGGAACAAATTTAATTGCAATCCAAACAATACTGGAAATGTTAGTGTCATATCCGCCTACCCGTTCATTAAACCCATATCTATCTTAGGTTTGATATATAACTGAATATCTGCTTTGCAAAATCGGAAAGTACAGTAACCATCCAGTTTCCCGCAACTACTATAAATATCAGAACTATAACAATTTTAGGTACAAACGAAAGTGACTGCTCATGAATTTGTGTGGCCGCCTGAAAGATTGAAATTACAATGCCCACAACAAGGCAGATAATCAATATAGGCGCTGTTATCATTGTAGCTGTATATAAAGCCTGACGCAGTAAGTCAATTACCTGACCTGAATTCATAATTAAGCTCCATTTCTTACGGCACTTCCGAAAGTTAAAGGCACTGATTTCGATTAAATCCTAAACCGGCCGCGCAATACAGAAGGATATTATTCTGACATGCAAAGTTTTCAAACAGAGGGCCAGAGCAAATCGTATACTAAGGTTGCTACTTAAAACTACGTATGAGCGACTCAACTGTCAGACTCCAGCCGTCAACCATTACAAAAAGCGCAAGCTTCAACGGAAGTGACAACATTGTCGGCGGCAACATCATCATACCCATCGACATAAGCGTCGACGATACAATGATATCTATAACCAAAAATGGCAGGTAGATGATAAAGCCCATCATGAATGCTTTCTTGATTTCGCTCATTATAAATGCAGGGATTAGTACATATGTTGGGATGTCGTCATTTGTTTCGACTTTTTCGATCTTTGCCATCTTTAAGAATGCTTTCATGCTTGTGTTTTCTGTATTTTTAAGCATAAAAGTGCGAAGCGGCTTTATCGCATTTGTTTTCGCCTGCTCAAACGTGATTTCGTTATTTATATAGGGCTGGTAGGCCTCTTTATTGATCTGTTGACCTACAGGCATCATTATGAACAATGTCAGGAAAAGCGCTATACCGACAAGCACCTGGTTCGGCGGTGACTGCTGAAGCCCCAAAGCATTTCGCAGCAACGACAATACGATAATAATTCGGGTGAATGACGTCATCATTATCAGTATCGACGGTGCCAGCGAAAGTATTGTCAGCAGGAAAATAATCTGAAGAGTATTCGCTGTTCCTGAGGGTGTTTCCACGCCATTCAATGTCAGCGAAATACTGGAGTCTGCCGCCATAACTGATAAACCTATGGTAAATATGGTAACAAAAACGGTTATAGAAACAAACAATTTAATAAGGCGGCCATGTTTAAACAGCTTTTTCCTTTTCTGTTGAATACTTTTTTTCTCGGCGGAGGCAGTTTTTTTATTCATTGCCGCCACCGTCCTTCTTTTTTAATGAAAAGCTGTTTATTCTTTCTTTCAGCTTACCGTTAGGAATGGTCGACTCAATGGCAGTCTTAAAAATATCAGAAAAGTTTTGCTTTTCAAGTTTAAAATCCTCGAGATTTACGCTGTCGGCATCATATTCCTTAAGCAATGTCATGCCAGAGGCGGTCGCCCCAACCAAAAGCAACTTGTCGAAGCTTTTTATCAGCATTATGTAACTATCTCTAGTAATCGGAAGTTTCTCGAGCACAGTAAAATACTTTCCGCGCCCGCTAAAACTCCCGCTCATAGCCACCGCCCTCGTCACAAACCATGCGAGGAAAAACACCACGGCTATTGCAAAAAGAATTCCGATCATTTTTAAAAGATCGCCAAATATGCTTGAGTCCATTAATTCTACCTTCCTACGCTTCACCATGCTGCCGCCAAGCCGTGCTTATTCTCTATGATAATTGCCATCGGCCGGATACCGATGGCAGAAATTGCGGCGAAAATCCGACTGAATCTGACCGATATTGTTCAACACAAATTCACGCGTTCAGAACTTGTAGCAAGTTCCGAGCACAACTATCCAACATGGCTGATTTTTTTCAGTCATTATGTATTTTTATCAGTTAGGCAATACCCTTGCTATTGCTGCAAGCAGCCTGTCACCCTGGAAAGGTTTTACGATAAAGTCCATTGCGCCTGTTTTTATCGCTTCGACAACCATGGCCTCCTGACCCATAGCAGAGCACATGATAACTTTAGCGCCAGCGTTGATTTCTTTAATCCTTCTAAGAGCCTCTATACCATCCATGTTAGGCATCGTTATATCCAGTATGGTCAAGTCAGGATTGGTTTCAATAAATTTTTCAACAGCCTGAACACCATCCTGTGCCTCACTGCATACTTCATAACCGCCTTTTGTAAGAATATTCTTAAGCATCATTCTCATGAATGCGGCATCATCTACTACTAACACTCTCTTAGACACGGCAATAACCCCCTGTTACCTTCCATTGTTTTTAGGATCGATTATTTCTGTAATGCGCACGCCAAAGCTTTCATCTATAACAACAACTTCACCGTGTGCAATTAGCTGACCGTTAACTATAACATCTACAGGATCACCGGCTTGTTTATCAAGCTCAATAATGGAACCTACAGTTAAATCAATTACATCCTTAACAAGCTTATGAGCCTTTCCTACTTCAACTGACAGTTCAAGCGGTACATCTTGGATCAACTCAAAGTTTGATTTGTCTGCCGGTTCAGCTGGAGGCGCTGAATCAAAGCTTGCAAATCGGACAGTTTTCACTTGTGACATCGGCGCTGCTGCGGTCATTGGCATTGCTGCGGATGCCGCTGCCTGCGCTGATGCAGGATTATAATATTGAGGTGGATATTGTGAAGCCGCCGGCTGACTTTGTGGTATGTATCGCGGGGCAGCCGCTGGCTGGCCTTGCGGTACATATTGTGCAGCCGCTGGCTGAACTTGCGGCGCATATTGCGCAGCCGCTGGCTGGCTTTGCGGCGTATTCTGTTGCTCAGCCGTCTGGCTTTGCGGCGCGTTTTGCTGAACAGGCGGCTTAACATCGACAGCCGACTGCTGAGGTTCTGAAGTTTCCTGCGCCGGAGCGTTGTTTTCTGCACCGGCATCATTCAATCCGAGATTCTTAATCATAGCATCGACAAGCTCCTCGGCAAATTCTCGTGTCATTAACACATAAAGGTCGCTTTCAAGTATTTCTTCAACCTTAAACAGAAAGCGGATCATTATGACATTGTTGGCATTTTCATAGATAAAGCTGAGCTTTTCCATACGGTTTTCCTCAGTCAGCATAAAGGCTGTCGGAGGAGATATGTTAACCGTTCTGCCAAGAAAGTTTGAAAGTGCAGTGGCAGCTGATCCCATCATCTGGTTCATGACCTCTGCAATGGCGCTGGTCTCGATTTCACCAAATTCATCGCTGACCATTTCTTCGCCCATCAAGGCCTTGATGATTTCAAGAGCGTCGCTTTTCTTGATAATCAATATATCTTTACCTACGACACCCTCGGTATAGGATATTGTTACACCCAGCGACGGAACACGTTCAATTTTATTTATAGATTCTTCTGTTCCGATTTCGACAGTCGGCGAGGTTATTACAACTTTTTTGCCCATGATGTTTGAAAGAGCAGTTGCTGCAGAACCCATGCTGATGTTGCTGACCTCACCGATTATATCCTTGTCCTGTTGGGACAATTCAATTAGGTTCTCATTTTGATTCTCGTCCATTTAAAGCCCCACCCTCCAGCAGTACTTGGTCTATTCTGATTGCTACATGATTTCTGAGAGTTCCCAATGTTCCCCGAAACCATTCATTTTTGTTTGACATTACAACCGCTTTTTCTGTAACTAGTTGCTCCAAAACGATGACGTCCCCTATCCGCAGATCCATAATATCTTTAAGCGTGACATGACTCTTGCCAAGGACTACTTTAAGCTCAAGAGGAATGGAGTTCACTTTCTGAATTAATGTCTTTTTGTTCGAAATCCGTTCTTCCTCAGATGATCTGCGCGCCGTGAACCAATATTTTGTATTTAAGTGTTCAAGTACCGGCTCCAGAATCTCATAAGGCATGCAGAAGCTTATATCGCCTTCTACATCTTTGATATTTACCTTGAGAACAATGATTACTACCGTCTCGTTTGGTGAAACTAACTGGCTTTGCCGTGAATTACTTTCCAGTCGCATAAAATTAGGTGTTATTTCAAAAACATTGGACCACGCGTCTTTTAGCAGGAATGTCATATCGCGAATAACCCGCTGAAGCAGTGTGACCTCAATATCTGTATAATCACGGTCAACTTCATAAGTTTCTCCCTGCCCGCCAAGCAGCCGGTCCACGATTGCAAACGCTATCGACTGGCTCATCGTGATCATTGATGAACCCTGCAGCGGCTGCATCTCGATAACACCCATGAGGATGTTTTCAGGCAGTGCATTGGAATATTCAAAAAACCTTTGTTCTTCTATGGTCGCAACTTCAACTTGACAATAGCTGCGCAGTGTTCCCGAAAGAAACGATGATAAGACGCGCCCATAGTTTTCATAGATAATGCTCAGAGTTTTCAGCTGTTCCTTGTTGAACTTTTTAGGAATCTTGAAGTCATATGGCCGCACTTTTCTTTCATTGCTGCCAGACTCAAGTTCACTGTAAGCGATATCTCCGCTCCGCAGTGAATTCAGCAGATCATCAATCTGATTTTGTGTTAGAACTTCTGACATTATTATCCTCCGTCCCGCCGAAAGCGGCATAAATCATGCGGGAAAACAATAAGAATCAATTGCCCATTTCCTGGGCCGCATCGCTGCCGCTGTCTTTTACGGCACCGCCGACAAATCTTGACAATCTTTGTTCAACAATACTCGGCGGCTCGCCGGATTGAATTGCTAAAACACCTTGTATCGCAAGCTCTCTATGCTGTTTGCGCCTTTCTGAACCAGATTTAATACGAGAAGCAAGGGGCATCAGCAGGAGATATGCGATAATTCCGGAATAAACAACCGGAATAAGAGCTTTTGCAATCCCCGGGGCCAGGGTTTGAGGTCCTTTATAAGTATAAAGCATTTGGACTATTTCAACAAGAGTACCTATCATTCCTATTCCCGGCGACATCATGGAAATCCGCTCAATAAATTCTTGAACGGACTTCTCTCTTTCGGCGTAATATAAGGCGTCACTTTCAAGAATACTTTCTATCGTTTCCCTGTCAGCCGAACCGGTTATCAGCACAAGCCCTTTTTTCAGTATTGGATCCTTTACCTCGTCTTCACAGCTTTCCAGTGCAAGAACACCTTCACGTCGGGCGGTCTGAACGAGCCATACGATCTGTTCGATAAGCTTGTCCGGACTTTCGCCCTTTTTGAGCGTTTGTTTTAGGCATTCAAGATGTTTGATAAAGGATTTCATGGGGCTCGTGATGATAATAAGTCCCGTAATACCGATGAGAACGAATGCCAGGGCCTTATAGTCAACCAGTTTTAGCGGATCACCGCCGCCAATAACTATTATCAGAACCGCGGCGGCGCATAATGCGAGCCCCATGATAAAAGACATTAAGTTGGCCTCCTATGCCAAATTGGATTAGTCCTTAAAAACGTCTTCGTCATTCTCATGTTCATGTCTGCGGTCTTTTCTTCTTGAAACCTTAGGCATAGAATTGGTAAGTCTGTAGAACTCTACGATTCTATCGATTACCGTTTCTGCCTTTTCGGCAACAAGAACTTTTTTTCCGCTTTTTAGCGAGATTACTGTGTCGGGGGTTTCTTCAATAAATTCCATTTCAAATGGATTTACATAGAACAGCTCGCCGTTTAATTTGGTGACTTTGATCATAAATTCACCCCCTTAACAGATTATGATCTCTTGAGGTTGATAAGCTCGTCAAGCATGGTATCTGATACTGTGATGATACGTGAATTTGCCTGGAAGCCACGCTGTGTTGTGATCATATCTGTAAACTCTTTAGCCATATCGACATTTGACATCTCAAGCGCATTGCTGCGTAATTTTGTATTGTTGCCCGCAAGCGCAGTGGTGTATGTCGGATTGCCGGAGCTTTCAGTCTCAGCGAAATCGTTGTTTCCTACCTGAGAAAGGCCTTTTTCATTTACGAATGTGGCAAGCACCACCTGAAGATTGTTACCGCCTATCTGTATTGTGCCCGGATGGCTATTATAGCTTGCGGAAATGCTGCCGTCACTGTTGAATGTAATATCCCTTAAATCTCTGTAAACATCCGCGTCAATCGTTACACCATTTATAGTGGCACCAATGAGGCAGAGAGGAGTTACAGTCGCACCGCCGTCAGCGGTACCCATGACAAAGTTTCCGTTGGGATCGACAAGATATCCATTTGTGTCAAAAGTAAAGTTACCGACTCGTGTGTAATATGCGGGAACAGCATCTGCAGCATTGCTTGTTGATACTGCAAAATAGCCGCTGCCGTCAATGTAAAGGTCCCACGGGTTGTCGGTTGTGGTGGAACCGGCGCTTGTCATGTTCTTTGATATGCCCGAAACCTGAGCGCCATAACCGACCTGAGACGGGTTGGTCTCAGCAGTACCGCCGTTCAGAGTCTGATAATACAGATCCTCAAACTGAGTTGAGCTTGATCTGAATCCGGCAGTATTGACGTTCGCCATGTTGTTAGCAATAACATCCATTGCAGTCTGCTGAGCGCGAAGGCCTGTAACAGCAGACATAAGTGATCTCATCATAACGCATTTTCCTCCTTAAATCGACGGACGTGTGCGGACTTCTCAGCCAGTCAAAGCCCGATAACCTCCTCTTTAAGGACCGGTTATACAATCACTGTTCCGTCAATATTTGTAAATATATTTGAAGAAGTATCGCCAAGTGGCATCGCTGTAACAACTGTACGGTCTTTTATGCTTACGATGAATGCAAGACCGTTCATCAGTATAAGTGAATCCTGAACTCCTTTTGACTGCGCCTGGTTTATAGCGTCTGTTAGCTTCCTAAGATCGCCGTCATTTAGCTCAATGTTGCGTGACTCAAGCCGAGTAAGTGCATGTTTTGAAAAGGTTACATCCGAGGTTTCCGATATTGCTTGGTTAAGATAATCGGAAAAGGATGTTTTCGGTGTTTTCGCCTGAACCTTCTCATTTTGCCGTACAGACGATTGAACCGGAGGTGTCAGGATAGAATTAAATCTTATATCTGACACTTTAACACTCCCTTTATCAGGTGTCCGAGCCTGAATTCAAATCGACATCGGGTGAATAAACCATCCGTATGGCTGAATAATCAATCCAGCTTGAAGTTACCTTTCCGTCATCTCCGGTTGTCGATACGTAGAACTTCGGTGTTTCACCTGAAAAATCAACGGCATCGACGGTACCGGCCTTAGTAGTTACAGAATAGGAGCCAGTCGCAGTTGATTGTGTTGATACATAAGAGACTTTCTTCCCTACAATACTGGTCGCCATTGTATAATTTTCGACCTTGAGCAGGGTTTGAATCGCTTGAAGGGTTGAGAATTGAGCCATTTCCGCCATATACTGGTCGTTTGAGGTTGCGCTTAATGGATCCTGATACTGCAACTGAGCTGCAAGCAACTTAAAGAAATCGTTCATATCAAGGCTGCTGCCGCTCGTTGACTTTGAACTGCTGCTTGGATAAGTCGCATTTGACGGCGGTGTAATGCTTGAGATATCCATATTTCCCCTCCTTCATGTGCTTATACGAGAATACTAAGTCCCGAAGTCTTTGTCACATACAAATCTGTCTGTTCCGATACTGCAGGCTGTATTATATCGCTGGAATTCTGCATTGCCGGAACCCATTTAGGAAGATGATAGTTCTGTGAACCAAAGTTCTGATTCTGTTGCTGTGATGCAGTCGAATCAAATCCGCCGAAACCAGTATAAGCAACCTCAGCTTTGTTCATAGTAATGCCGAGATTCTGCAGTGACTGTGTAAGCTCATGCATTCCTGACGCCAAAAGCTGCCCTGTATGCTGATTGTCGGCCGTTATCCGAAGCGTGAGCACCCCGCCCTGAGAAATAATCCTTATATTGATACCACCGAGGTCTTCCGGGCTAAGGTGAAGTCTTAACTCACTTCTTCCGTTATCGTAAGCCTGTTTAACAGCATCTGCAACTTGTTGTGCCGTATCGGCCTTTAATGTTTGATCGACATTGTCAGAACTATCAATTTTGTTGTGTTGTGCCAAAGCTATGCCAAAAGTATCGTTTATTTTCGTATTGTGATTGAGGGTGTCGTCGCCTTTTCTGCTGCTGTCGGTTTCAGACAGATCCTTTGCTGACAGTGCTGCCTGTCGGGACTTATCCTGGCCAGACTGTGTTGCCTTTACCTCAAGGGCCTTCTGTATATCCTGAACTTTGGAATTTGTCTTAATCTCATCGTTTCCATTCCCGAACGCTTTAGCGTCAGCAGTTTTCAGCCCGTCTTGGATATTTGCTGCTTGATCGGAAGAAGCCGCTGCATAAAGCTGGGAATCGAATGAGCCCTGAGGCGTACCCGCTGCCTGCACCGAAGGGGAAGCCGATTGCGTGTTTCCGGCTTGAGTTACGGCCACAGTTGCGTCATTTTTTGCAGCCGCTGTACCGGAAGCCGTACCAGAGGCCATGGCGGAAACTGTACGGGAAAATTCGCTGGAAACTGCATTGGAAGCCGTATCAGCCGCTGTCACACTGGTCGCTGTTCCTGCAGCCGCTGCCTGTGCAACCGCTGACTCAGCACCGGTTTTGGTACTTAGCGTTAGCGAAATCGGCGATTTCGGCACTGCGGTGTCGCCCTTTTGCAGGCCATCGGAAATAACCTGACTTAAGTCTGACGGCTGCTGAATACCGTATGCCGAAAGGTCCGAATTCTGCAAACCGTCTTGCTGAAGCAGCTCCATTCCCGCCGAAGTATCCTGCATCATATTTGCAAATACGCCATCTGCCCCGCTGGCATTGTTAGGATTTTCGGTAATAAAGATTCCGTTTTGGGACATCTGTGAAAGCTCTTCAATAAGCAACACATTATTGATTTGAGCTGTACCGGTTCCATTCTGCTGGGTATTCTGCTGATTCTGCATCATTGTCTGCTGAGATATCGGCATACCCAGCCCCATGCCTGCGAGAAGCTGTGCCGCTCCGCCTTTTTTCTCAAAATCTTGAAGAATATCGACGAAGCCTGAAGCCGGACTCTTTTTGCTGCTTGCACTGCCTTTTCCTGCTGTCTTTGGGATTTCAACCGTACTTACCTTCATACCTTCACCTCCTTTCAATGTTTCTTTATTTATGGCTCATCGCCTTGATGTTATCAAATCTTCTATTTCCTTTTCCTCTTTTTTGCTCTCTTCATATAAGAATTGCTGCCGCTGTTTTCCATAAAGGGATTCTATAGTCTTGCGGTCTTTCATCTTCTCTATCAGAAGCAGCCTTTCCCTTTCAACATTCGCCGTTTGGCGTTCAATATTTTTCAACGCAGTTTTAATATTTGATTCAATATCGCTCAAATATGTTCCTATTATCACTGCATCACTTGGCCTCATTCCCTTGCCCGCCAATGCAAGATATTTTTGGGACCAAAGATCAAATTGACGCTCGAGGGATTCCTTTTCTTCAGTCATCCTCTGAAGTATCTGCCTTTCGCGGTTGAGCGCGTCCTTTTGTTCGTCTTCAAGATGTTTCCTCAGGTCAAAGACCGACTGAAGTCTAAATTTAAACTTCATTAAGCCTTGTCCTCCTTATTCAGGCAATCGCTTCTTTCATAAGCTCATAGGTTTCCTCTGCGTCGAATTTATCGTCAACCCATTGTTTTAGGAAATTCTCTATTCTGTCATGATACTTTATCGCCATATCGACCTCAGGATTGCTGCCATTCTTATAAGCACCTATACTGATGAGGTCAGCATAGTTTTCATATGTCGCCATGAGGTTGCGCATCTTTCCTGCAAGCTCTAAATGCTCACGCGGCACGACCTCCGACATAAGACGGCTTACACTCCGCAGAACATCAATCGCGGGATAATGGTTTTTCATAGCAAGCCCACGGGTTAGAACAATATGACCATCAAGGATACCTCTTACCGTATCGGCTACAGGTTCGTTCATATCGTCGCCCTCGACAAGCACTGTATAGATAGCAGTAATCGAACCCTTGTCAAAATTGCCGGAACGCTCCAGAAGCTGAGGCATCATAGCAAATATCGACGGTGTGTATCCGCGTGAAACTGGTGCCTCGCCTGTTGCCAACCCAACCTCACGCTGGGCCATCGCAAAGCGAGTCAGTGAATCCATCATCAGCATTACTGACATGCCCTTGTCACGGAAAAATTCAGCTATCGTCGTGGCAACCAGTGCGCATTTTATTCTCGCCATAGCCGGCCTGTCTGAAGTAGCGACGACAATCACTGATTTCTTCATGCCTTCTTCTTTGAGGTCACGTTCAATGAAGTCGCGCACCTCACGTCCGCGTTCCCCGACGAGGCCGATTACATTTATATCAGCAGAAGCGTTTCGGGCAATCATACCAAGCAATGTTGATTTTCCTACGCCGCTTCCGGCGAATATGCCTATTCTCTGTCCCCTGCCGCAGGTCAACAGCCCGTCTATTGCCTTAACTCCAAGATTTATTCTTTCTTTGATACGCGGCCTTGTGAGCGGATTGGAAGATCTTCCGTCTATGTTATAATAATCCTCCGCCTCAATGGGGCCTTTGCCGTCAATCGGTGTGCCAAGCCCGTCGAGAATACGTCCGCGGAGCCCCATTCCTACCGGTATTGAGAAGGGCATACCAGTTGATTCAACCCGGCTCCCCGGCCCGATACCTGAAAGGGTGTCAAAGGGCATTAGCAGCATATGCTTATCGCGGAAACCCACAACCTCCGCTTTAACAGGCTTCTTGCCCTTTGCCGGGTATATCTTGCAAACTTCGCCTATATTAACAGGAGGACCAACAGACTCAACCGCAAGCCCAGTTACTCTGTCGACACTGCCGCTGCATACGGCGAGGTCGGCCTTATCAAGCACTTTGAGCATACTGCTGATCGCCATGTTGATCCTCCTTTCTGAGATTCTCAATTATTAAAATTCTGGATTGATGATACTTTTTGCGCGTTCAAATTGAACTGAAGCTGTTGTTTCAATTGTTCCGAGGGATGTCTCGAGCACGCAATAATCATCGTCGCAATCAAGCTCAACCGTATTAATCTCATTTAATCCATCAATAGCATTTTTGTATTTATCTATATTTTTCTCAATCTCCCTACAATTTCTGCTGGACGCCTTGATTGTCGCCTTGTCAACATTGCTAAAATGCTGCGCGGCTTTATAATAAAGTCCAAAAAACGCCTCGCTATTGGTTTTGAGTTCTATTGATATTATCTTTTTTGTAAGCTCAAAAGCCTTGTCCAGCAACTCATTTTTCGGCATTTCAACATTATAACAGTCTGGAAGCCTTTCCTTTAGCTTTTTGAGCTCGTCCGCTAATGGGCGCTTATTCTCAACTGGAATAGTCTTGCCTTCGCTGAGACCTTTTGAATAGCCCTCGCTATAACCTTTATCAAAGCCGTTTTTTGTTGCATCATTGATTAACGACTTTGCCTCTTCTTCGACCTTGGAGATTATCTCCTGGCTCCGTTTTAGCGAGTTTTTCATTATTTTCTCAGCTTCAAGCATTTTGTTATGAAGGTGCTGAGCTTTGCCTGTTTTAACCCAATAGTAATCCCCGCTTTTATCCTGGCGCAGTATTCTGTGATTTTCGGAAACCTCAGACATTAAGCCCTGCTCCTTTTTTGACTCATTTCATAAGCTATTTCAGCAATCCTCTTACGCGCAGCGTCAATTTCAGGCTGTGGGATCGGTCCTAAATATTTTATAGCATCAAGAACCTTTTCCCTGTTTTTGTTTGACATGGCGTTCATCAAGGAACTGATTATATCTTCATCTGCTCCGTTGAGGGCAGCGGAAAGATCCTTTATATTTACTTTTTTGACAACCGCTTTTAATATCTCTTGACTTAAATACTTAATCTCGCTGAATGCGAATTTCTCATTGTCTGAGTCATTTTTGGGAATTTTGACACTCTTTACTGATGGACGGATGAAAACATATTTTTCACTTTGAACCATTTCTTCAGGATGGTAATAATCTGCTGGTTCATCCTGTTCTTCGTCAACATCTTCATCCGTTATATAGCTATCCTCTGGCATTTCTGGCTCAGATTCTTCAAACCGGATTTCATTTTCATGAGATCCAACGTGTGGTTCTCCATCAGCTTCTTTGTAAGCGTTTTCAGTATCGTTTACCTGTTCAGTAACATCAACACTGGCTTCCGGTCCGCTTTCATCTGGCCCATCTTCCAAGAGGTTATTTTCTGTTAGATTGTCGGCAGATATAGGCGTCTGAGAATTATTTTCTTCCTTATTATATATATCATCAGAATTTGTTTCTGAGATGTTTTTAGTTAACGAAATATGAGCCATATCCCTTGACGACTCGAGAATGTCATCGGGCCGGAGAGTTTCAAACGAATAATCCTTTCCGTCGGCGCTCAATGTCATTAGAGTCGTCTGAATATTCATAAAGTCCGACAAAAGCTCTTTATATTCACTTTTGTTGCGGTCAATGTCAACGTTCAGGATTTTTGAAGCAAGGTTAAATGCAAAATCGATACAGTCTTCTCTGTCTGCACTTAACTTCTCATACAACTTTTCATCCAGAGACGTTACAGTATCGAGAAAATCATGCGCCGCTGAAACAACCATTTGTTCAGCAGTTTTTTCACCTTCTTCTCGGCCTTCCTTTAAGCCTGCCTCATATCCGCTGCTGCGGCCTGATTTCAATGCATCATTGTAGGCCAAATTGGCATCTATATTTGCCCTATCTGTTATTTCCTTTGCCTTTCTCAAAGCATTCCGCAAAGCGATTTCTGCGCTTTCTTTAGCGTTCTTTTCCAATATTGCTTCAACATCTTCTATTGGATTTGATTCATCTTCTATTGGATTTGATTCCGGCTTTGGGACTGCTTTAGTCTTCGGCTCAATATCAATCTTTAGAACTTTCGGCTCCTTGTCAAGCAAAACACGGCTGCTCTTGATAACCTCAGACAAGGATCTCATCCTTTCCGCCGCGATTGATGACAATTTCATTGGCTTCTTCAAGCCGCCTTATGGTCTGCACAATCTTCTGCTGTGCCTCTTCGACCTCGCTCAAACGCACAGGTCCGAGGAATTCTATTTCTTCCTTAATGGTATCCTGCATACGTTTTGTCATATTGCTCATGATAAGATCTGTGACTTCCTTGTTTGCACCTTTGAGTGCAACAACAAGATCTTTGATATTGATATCCCGCAGGAAACGCTGAATTGAACGAGAGTCAAGGTAAACAATATCTTCAAATACGAACAATCTGCGCTTGATCTCTTCTTCAAGGTCAGGATTGGTCTTGCTGAGTTCATCAAGGATATATTTTTCTGTTGACCGGTCGACGCGGTTGAGTATTTCTGCAATAGACTTGACGCCGCCGATTTCCGTCAGATTGCTTGTAACAACCGACGAAAGTTTCTTTTCGAGTATGTTCTCGACTTCTTTGACTATCTCAGGAGACGTCCTATCCATCGTCGCAATGCGCTGCGCAACATCAATCTGCTTGTCGCGCGGAAGCTCGGAAAGGATAGCAGCCGCCTGCTCTGGTGTCGTATAAAGCAATATCAGAGCTATGGTCTGGGGATGCTCATACTGAATGAAAGAAAGCAAGTGCTTCGGATCGGCCTTTTTCAAAAATTCAAAGGAATGGGCATGCAGTGTATCCGTAATTCGGCTTATGAGCATCATTGCTTTCTTTGTACCGAAAGCGTTTTCAAGAACCTGACGTGCATAATCAATGCCGCCCTCTGAAATATAGTTCTGGGCCATGCACAGCTCATAAAATTCGTTGAGGGCTTCATCTATTTTCTGCGAATCCACCCTTTGTATTGAAGCAACTTCAACGGTAAGCTGCTCAACTTCTTCATCTTTTAAGTAGTGGTACAGCTTTGCCGCCTTTTCTGGGCCAAGTGATATGATGACAAGGGCTGCCTTAGTCTTATTTGATAATTTTTGTTCAGATTTCGGCAAGCTTGTTCACCTCTAAATTAAATGATCTATTAATCTTTCAGCCAATTCTTGAGTATTTGCGCAACAAGTTCAGGCTTTTTATCGGTGAAGTTCTCGATTTCACGCTTGACACTGTTGTTTTGAGACTCTTCAATGGTCTCTTCTATACTCTTAATAGGCTGGGCCTTTTCATCTTGCAAAGCCTCCATAGCTTCAGCCTGTGCCTGCTCCAAGGCTTCTTGCTCTTCTTCCTCACGGCGCTTTCTACGTCTTGAAAGCAGAATGAACAACAAAGTTGTACCGATTAATATGATTAAAACACCAAAAATGATGATATAGAGCAGCAAGTTATTCGCGTTAAGCGGCAAAGGCCAACCGCGCGCCGCGTTTTCCGGTACTGAAGCACTTGAAAAACTCATTTGACCAACACTTACATTTTCTATAGTAGTACCAGCTGCATTGGCAATCTGCTGGCGTAATTCCTCAGTGTCAACACTGGCTGCCGCAGGGTTGCGGCTATTGAGAATAACGGCAACTGTTAATTTTGACAATTGTCCGCCTTTTTTCTGTATCTGTTCTTGCACACTGCCAACAAGCATACTTGAGGTTTCGTTAGCTTTGTTGCTAAACTGAGAAACACCTGACACGCCCGCATTCGGGTATGCCGGCTGAGCACCAGATACTCCGGCAGTTCCTGTCGCGAGACTGCTGCCACTGTATGTAGTTTCACTGCTTCTTGTCGTATATGCGACTACACCGCTCGTATAACTTGTCGTCACTGTGCTCTTTGTGCTGAAGTCAATGTCGGCGTTTACTGCAACATTAAAATTGTCGTCGCCGAAAACCTTTTCGAGCATCTGCGAAAGTTTGTCCTTAACTGCCGATTCATAGCGGCTCTTTAAAAGCATCTGCTCAGAAGTATCATCCAATCCATTGTTGTCTGTATTGAGTTGTGTTCCATCACTGTCAGCAACAGTTATATTTTCCGCTGTAAGCCCGGCGACACTATTCTTTACAAGCTGAACAATGCCGTTTATTTGCTTTTTCGTAAGTGTGGTTCCCTCTTCAAGAGTCAGCTTGACACTGGCAGTCGTCGGCACTTTATCCGTTTCGAGGACATATGTACCTTCGTTGCTTTTTGCAATATTTACTATTGCCTGTTTTACTCCGGGGATTGTTTCAATCGTGTCCTGAAGTCTATTCTGAATCTGCTGCAACTGCTTTATCTCTTTGTCTTTATCTGTTTCAGCAAAATTGGTACCGCTTGAATATATGTCATAAGTAAGGTCGCCTTCAGGCAATCCCTGCTCGGCGAGCATCATACGCATCTTGTCCGCAGTACCCTTTTGTACATATATATTTGTACCTTCTATTTTAACAGGGATTTTCTGTGCTGATATAGCATTATAGACCTGACTCGCTTCTTTTTCAGTGAGGCCACTGGTAAGCAGCTCATACTTAGTTGTATTCAGAGCCGTTACAACCACAATCAAAATGATTACCACAGCAGAGGCAGCGCTGATTATTATTATCTTTTTCTTTTTATCGAGTGCTTTCCAAAAATCGCTTATCTTCTGGGCAATCTGCTTAATTTTTTCATCCATCGATTGTTTGACTCCTTTATGGAACAACACAGCTGAGTATTGTCTGGCTTTTATGCATCATAACGGAATGTTTTTCTACAATTTCCGCCAAATTTCGCCACAAAAACCAGATTTCAATTACACTGACATTTTCATGATGTCGTTATACGCCTCGAGTGCAGTGTTTCTCACACTCAATAAAAGTTGGAGCGATATATTTGCCTTTGCGCTGTCAATCAGCAGTTGATGAGGGTTATCGAGTTCGCCCTCGGCAGCTTTTACTATATCGCCTTCAAAAGCTGCATTTGTCTTATTAACATTATCTACCAGTTGATCATAAATGGAACTGAACATTGAAACTGCGTCGTTACCTTTATTTGAACTTGCCTGCTGCACTAACTGAGGCGTTACAGAATTAATCCCCGATAATGCCTGAATATCCATACATACGGACTCCTTTTATTTATTTGCCTATTTCAAGTGCCGTTACAGCCATACCCTTTACGGCGTTAAAGGCCATAATATTTGCAGAATATGATTTTGAAGCCTCCATCAAATCGGTCATTTCCGTGACGGTGTCGACATTAGGAAGATGAACATATCCCTGCTCGTCAGCGTCGGGATTTCCGGGGTCATACTTTAATTTGAAATCCGTGGGGTCTTCACCGATTTCGCTTACCTCAACACCGCCTGGCTGTCCCTCAAGCTTGTCCAAATATCCGCTAAAGGTTGTCTGAGTACGCTCGGTGAGCGTAACTGTTTTTCTCCTATAGGGTTCACCGTTGGGACCATTTGTGGTATCCACATTCGCAAGATTCTGTGAAATAACATCCATGCGAAGCCGCTGTGCCGTAAGGCCGGAACCGGATATGTTGAGACTGTTCAAAAACATAATTACTTACCTCCGCGGGCTGCAGATAACAGCATTGATAAGCTTTCATGAACGCTTCTCTCCATATAGCTGTATTGCAGCTGATTTCGTGTGAGCTCAATTAATTGGGTTTCCATGTCGACGCCGTTCATATTCGCGCCGTATGTTCCGTCATATTCCTTAATTACAGGCTTTATTTCATCCAGCTGGGATTCGCTCAGTGTATTGTTACTCAACGCATTGCTCAGCTGGCTTTCAAAATCGACATATTTCTGTTTATAACCGGGTGTATCGTTGTTCGCTATGTTATTGCTGATGACACTTGCCCTTTTCCATAAAGCATCAAGCGATTTGCCGCCAATATCAGTCACTATATTACCAATTATCCCTGACATATTAACAGCATCCTTTCCCATAATTTTGTCAAATTAGATGTTAAGCACCTACAAAAGTGAATTTCGCCCAGTAAAGATTCCATATGCGACAAAATTCTTTTAATTTAGACAACAATAACTAAACATTTCTAACAACACTAATTATATCTTATTGTGGTCCTCTTATCAACCAAAAAAATGAGAAATTATTCATATACTATAAAATTTTGCCCACATTATAATTTTTTCGTTGTAAAGTTCTGCTTATTTTGCCTAAAAAACTACAGAAAAAAAGCAGACGTCTTGACGCTCTGCTTAGAAAATAAATTGCAACTGGCAACCATAGATATATAATAATATATATCCTTAGGCCCTAAAGCTTTGCGTCCTTGCCTTTTGACAAGTTTGCCAAAATATTAAATTTTAATAATATATTAAGACCATTCTTTGGATTTGTCAATCAAAAAATCTAAATTTGGTGACTTTTTCTATCATTCTTTTTTATTATTTTGACCAATTTAAACAAATTTTTTTAGCAAAATAATATGCAAAATATTTTTCACTTCTTGTGTTGACAAAACAGCCAGCCTTGTTGTATAATAATCGGGCAATCACGAGGCGTAGCTCAGTTTGGTAGAGTGCTTGGTTTGGGACCAAGATGCCGCAGGTTCGAGTCCTGTCGCCTCGACCATTATTCTGATGAGTTTAAATTTATATTGACAAGCCTTTATTTTTATGATATAATAAAAAAGGTGCGCTGGTGTAGCTCAGTTGGTAGAGCAGCTGACTTGTAATCAGCAGGTCGGGGGTTCAAGTCCGTCCACCAGCTCCAATATGGGGGGATTCCCGAGTGGCCAAAGGGGGCAGACTGTAAATCTGTTGTCGTCCGACTTCGATGGTTCGAATCCATCTCCCCCCACCAGAAAAAAGCCATCGGCTTATGCCGATGGCTTTTTTATTTCTTTTTTATACATCTTAAGAAATATATATCTCTGCCGCTACGGAAAAAATTACGTCCGTCAGCGGTATTTTTGTTTATCACAATATATATGCCTATTTAATAAATTACTGCAGATTAATGGCGGCTACAATGTACTTTTCCCTTAAAACCTATTCCCTACTTATTATTGAAGATTATAATAACCGACATTTTAGGGCAAGCTTATAAAGTATAAGATAGTATGATTAATGGGATTTACTTAAACCAAAAAAGGAGGATTGTGAAGTGAAGAAAAGCAGGCGCGCAAACTATGCTGACGCCAAAAAACAACATAGAGCTTTAGCGTTCTTTTTCACGTTTGTTTTCAGCCTTATTATTTTCGGTTCGATTGCCGCTGCTTTTCTTCATTTTACCTTTCCATCCATCTCAGAGCCCGGCAAGGGTGCACTTAATGTTCAGGCGGACGAAAAATCTTATCCTATCTCAAACAGCTTCACGATGATTATTTCGGTACGCCCCGATTTTGACAGTGAACCAGATGAACTTATACTTTATCGTCTTGATGCAAAAAGCAAACGTACTGTCATTATGCCTATTCCGCTGAATCTTGAAATACCTGTAAACGGTGAGAAAACGTCACTTAGTACCATAGTCAAAAACAACAGCGTGAGTGAAGCTGCGAAGTCTTTGTCTTCTGCCATTTCCGTTAAAATTGATTTTACCTGTGATATAGATGAACAGAATTTCCTTAAAATCTTTGATAAATTAGGCGGTCTCTATTATTCAATTCCCCAGAACATATCACTTAAACTAACTGATAACAGCGAAATAAAGTTATATAAGTCGCCGCGCCAATATCTGAACGGCGCCAAAATATATGCACTGCTGGCCTATCCTTCGTATAATGGCGGCGATTATGAAAGATACCAAATGCAATCAGAGCTTACAAAAGAATTCATCGCTGAAAAGCTTACAGAATTTAACCTTAGATACAACATTTCTGGCTTTGCAGGGATCTTCAATTATGTGACCACCGATTTTTCCATTAACGAGCTTATAAAGCGGACCGACGCACTCATTGACCTTTCCACTGAAAAAAAGATTGAAGCATTGGTTCCCGATTTTAAAAGCAGCCCTTATAACAGCAGCCTTGTGCAGTTCAGTGATTTGAAAACGATACAAAAGAGCTTCGGGTAGGCGGAAGGAGTTAATACTGGTAATTCACATCTCCTTTTGCCTTCCTTTGATATATTGCCAGTGACAATAAAACAGTGAATTTATAAAAGGCGATTTTATAATATATAACTGTCCTTAGGAATATAATATAACATTGCTTGTATGCGCTGAAATTCTGCAAATTGTTAATGTATTGTCTAAAATCAACAATAAGTATATAATAATATAAAAGCCCCAATATCTTTTATGTGGTGATGAAATGGCTGCATTTTGCGATTTATTCCTTAGCTTCACTATCTATAGTTTTCTTGGCTGGGTATGTGAAACGATTTACTGTTCCATCATATTCAAAAAGTTTGTGAACCGCGGTTTTCTGAACGGCCCGTTCTGCCCCGTCTACGGGTTCGGTGCAATTTTATTGCTATACATATTAAAACCGTTACCTAAAAACGCCCTGCTCATCTTTTTCGCTGGAGTTGTGATTACAACAGCACTCGAATACATCACCGCATGTATTCTGGAAAAGCTGTTCCATGCAAAGTGGTGGGACTATTCCAAAAACAAGTTTAACTATAAGGGGCGGATATGCCTGCTGAATTCAACTCTTTTTGGGTTGCTTTCAGTAGCCCTTATATTCTTTATTGAACCTGTTACCGTGTGGCTGATAAACCTGATGTCCCAACGTGTTAAATACGTGCTATTTGCTCTGCTTGCCATGTATTTTATCGTGGACACCACTATAACGGTCACTTCAATATACAAACTGAATCTACGGCTTGAAGCACTCAGCCGTGCGTTTTCCGCCATAAAGGAAAAACTCGACAATACCGATTTTTACAATGCGCTCAATATAAAGGAACGCTTGGAAAAGCTTCATGAATTGCTTAATACAGACAGGGGGCGTGCAATATACAATTCAATCGAGTCCATACGCTCGTATATAAGGAAGCTTGAAACTGAAAACCATGCCTTTCAGAAACGTATTATCAAGGCATTTCCAAGTATGCGCTCAACAAAATATCCAGAAGTGCTGAACATCATTAAAGAGAAAGTCTTAAGAGGCAAAAACACTGCCTCCGACAAATCTTCAAAGGAGCAAGGAACCAGGAGCAAATAAGAAAATGATAAAACTTTGTGTATTTGATCTTGACGGAACACTTATCAATTCTTTGAACGATTTAGCCGACGCTACGAATTATGCGCTTAAAAAAAGCGGTTTTTCCCCTTATCCCGTCGAAAAGTACCGTTACTTTGTAGGCGACGGGGTGCCGATGCTTATAAAACGCGCTCTCGGCGATAGCTATTCTCCCGAAATGGAATCCGCTTTGCTGAGCGATTTCAACAGGTACTATAACGAACATTACGCGGACCACACCGCACCATATGAGGGTATCAAGGAACTTTTATCCGAGCTTTCAAAGCGCGGCATTTTATCTGCAGTTTTGTCAAACAAGCCTGATAATTTTGTGAAGATTATAATTAGTGAAATCTTTTCTGATTTTAAGTTTTCGTGGATACAGGGCAAGATGGACGGGTTCCCTAAAAAGCCTGACCCCACTGCTTTGAATTTCATCATGAAGAGCCTTAACGTTAATACAGACGAAACACTTTATATCGGCGACTCAAATATTGATATATTTACGGGGAAAAACGCCAACGTAAAAACCTGCGGTGTACTATGGGGCTTCCGCACAAAAGAAGAGCTTGAAGAAGCAGGTGCGGATTACATCGTTGATTCCCCTCTCGCTGTTCTCGATTTGATAGATTGAAAAATACAATAAGCTAAAAGAGACTGCCGCAAATGCGGCAGTTTCTTTTTTTCTTTGTATTTATTAATCTTATTGAGTTAGGATTTAAAAAGCATTAAAAATTTAATAATTTCAGATATATTTGTTTGGAAAAAGATTTTTATATTATTTTGTTCAATGCACTGAACAAATTTTAATTTTTGGCCATATTTTTATATTCGCTTAAATCATATTTGTATTAAATTTTTTGGCAAATCCATTCAAAGCCGGCATAATCGTTGTATCCGCTAGTTTTTTCTGCTTTATGAATAGGTGTTCTGGGTGCGGCAAATGGTCATCTGTGAATGTTGATTGGATTGGCAATTCAAAAATATTGAGGTTTCAAATTGATTTTGGCTATATTTGAACTCTGCCATACCATTATATTTTCTGACAACCGAACGGATAGTAGATATCCCTATTCCCTCTTCGTGCTCACGTTTTCTGGAGAAAAAGGTATTATCTTTTTTTATAATTTTACCGTCAAAGCTGTTATCCAAAGTTATCGCAAGGAAATTGCCCTTATATAAGGCTGACAGGTGTATATATCTCTGTCCGCTTTTCATCCGTCTGCATGCCTCAACTGCATTTTCAAGGCAGTTTCCGAAAATAACACATAAATCTTCATCACAGATATTCATAACTTCCGGCAATTGCAGGTTCAAAGACACTTCAATACTTTCCTCTTGCGCAATCTTTACATAATGTGAAATAACAGCATTTGCAGTCCGGTTTTTACATAAAGCTGGTCCAATATTTTTAGAAAGCGGGTATTGGATTTTATCCAAATACTCTAATAAATGCTCTTTGTCGTCAGTGTCTATGTATTCCTTGATGAGCAACAGTTGGTGCCTTAAATTGTGTTTGGTTTCTTTGATTTCTTTGATACTATTTTCAAAATCTTTGAATAACTCCTCTTGTTCTGAAATTTTTACATTAAGCATCCTAAGTTGCTGTTTTAGCAGCTCTGTTTCATTATCTTTTATCAAGAGTCTGTCAATTAAATAGCAGGCTACCGCCTGAATTAGGGCGATTATTATAATTAAGAGTGCACATTTTATCCTGTCTGCCTGATTTACGAAACCGGTACCTGATACAGACGAAAAAAATAAAAAAAATAATAAAAATAAGGCCATCGAGATATTACATATTTCTGATTTCCAAAACTCTATTTGGAACTTTAATTTTTTTATAATCAAAATATAAATCGCTAAAGATAAAAACAAGCCTATAATTGAAATGACAATTTGATTGCCGATTTGGCCTTCCGGGACCGAGTTAAATACTATTTTTTTCACTGCGTTTATTAGTGCTTTATAATTCAACGTAATTAAAAAAACATATAGCAGCTTTGACCAGACGGTTTCTATCATAAGTAAACCGGCAACAAAATAGATAATGATAAATCCGCAGGCAATGAGGTTTTCAACATAGTATGGCAAATCGCTGAAAAACAGGTTGACAGCAAATTCTGCAGACACAGCAAATACATAAATTAATATGACCTTTTTAAACGAAATTCTAAATTTTTTAATAAACAGTAAACTCGACAGAATAAGGTACAGCACAATATTAATACCATTTTTATCTGGATATATAAATGAACTACTCAAATTTTTTTGTCCTAAGATATTTAAAAATATACTCGTCAAATTTTTCAATCACTCCTTTTCGACCATTTTTTCGAATAGGAATCTTTTCACCGTTTTCAAGTTCAAAATCAGTTTTGAGAATATTCTTTATATAGTTCATATTTACAATATAGCTTTTGTGACATTTCAGAAAGGGCTCACCACCGATCGACTTTTCTATATTTCCCAAAGTCGTATTCGCCTTAAGAATTTTATGGACTGTATGAATAAGCACTACATCATCCAGCGACTCAAAGTATAGAACATCATTAAGACGTATGTATCTGTTACGGCGGTTTATCATTATCTTAAAATACTTCTCATCACGCTCAAATAACCATTTGCAACGGTTTAATGCTTTTTGCACGCCTTCATAGTTAATAGGCTTTATAAGGTAGTGAGCTGCACCAATATCAAAACCTTCAGCCATATAATCAGGGCTTACAGTCGTAAATATGATAATGCAATCTTGACTCAGTTCTCGTATCTTATAGCCGATCTCCACCCCTGAGGACTTGCCCAGAAAAATATCCAAAAAAACGATTACATAAGCGGACTTTTTAAAGGCAGAAAGCAAATCCTCACCGTTTTCAAATGTGTCAATCTTGAAATTTACCATTGCCTCCTTTCCATAAAAGTTAGCCAATTCCGCTATACGTGATCTGTCTAACGCATCATCATCACATACTGCAATATTCATAATGATGCACCACCAATATTTATCGAATTTTAGCATATTATTATATGTTCTTATGTACTATTTCGACAATTTTTCTACAAAATTTATATTTTATTATCATTTTTCGGAGTTTCATCCAAATTTTTTTTGATAAAATTTATACATTTTTTCATCATTATCCCGTTTCTCCGGTTTTTTTCCTTTTTACCGGATGTCTATTTACTACAAAATTCGATTCATTAAAATAGGCAATAGACACTTTTTGTGAAGCGGTGAAATTCAATTGGAAAAGTTAGCACTAATTTTGGTGACGACTGTGGCAGGTGCTGGCATAGGATTTCTTATCCCGTTTATTGTCGATAAGATAATCATATACAAATGCGGAAAAACGGGAAAGCCCTTGCCCAAATATGGTTATTCATATCTGGGAAGGGCGATCATCATCGTTATTTCCGCCGCGCTTGCTGCGTTATGTGCTGACTGTGTCCCGCCAATTCAAATAATCTTTTATGTTTTATTTGCAACAGCCGCCATTATCGGTACGATTATCGATAATAAGTTACAGATTATTCCTAACGAGTTAGTGCTCGCACTTTTAGCTGTAGGATTGATTTACAGATTACTTGTGTCCGACTTCAAGGGATTGCTTGACTCATTAATCGCTTTGCTTATCGTATTTGCAATCTTTGCTTTAGCTGCTGCTGCTACGAAATTTATCAGCAAGAACATTGGTGTTGGAGCCGGAGACATGAAATTAGCCGCTGTTGCTGCTTTTATTGTCAGCCTTTCAGGAATGTTTTATTTCCTGATAGGTCTGGCGGTTTCAATAGGAATTTACTGCATAGGCGGATTGATTCTTAAAACACTGACACCTAAAAGCACATTCCCGATGTGCGGATATATTATGGCTGGTTTTTTAATTGCTTTATATATCCCATATTTTGTCAAATAATTCTTTTAGTTTTGCGATGGAAACACCTTGATGGTTAATATAATTTATCAAATGGAGGGATTATCCAATGGAAAAATTAGCAAATTGGTTTCTCAGTGAAGAAAGTGGACAGGGCATGGTTGAATATGCCCTGATTCTGGCGTTGATCGCCGTTGTTCTAATTGGTATATTAGGTGCAGTGTCGGGTACTCTGCAACAAACATTCCAGAATATAGTCGATAAACTCGGCGCAGCAAACGCAGCAGGCTCAAACCCGTAATGATTTGAAAGATAACAATGATAAGAACAGTAAGCTGGATTGCCAGTGAAGAAAGTGGGCAAGGCATGGTTGAATACGGGCTGATTTTAGGTATTATTGCCTTAGTACTAACCATCGTAATTAGTCAGATGACAACGTCAATTACTAATACATACCGCATTATAATAAATACGCTGAGATCAGCAAGCCCTGCTGCGCCTTAATCAGTAATACTTTGCAAATGGGCACTCATGTTACTAAATATCTTTTACAGATTAAAGGCTTAATCAGCAAGGTGTTTCTTTATGAGGCAAAAGGTGATGGCCTTTTGCCTCATAATCACATTAAGGAGTGTTGCATTTGAGCTGTAACAAGCTGAAACGCTTTCATGCTGAAGAAAGCGGTCAATCTTTGGTTGAATTTGTACTTGTGTTCAGCGTGCTTCTGATCCTCGTAAGTATGGCCGTTGATATTTCAAGGATAATAGATGCGAAAATACTGCTGCAGAGTGCGGCCTGCGAAAGTGTAAGACGCATTACCAGTAGGGATTCCATGACTTCGGAAGTGAACAATACGATAAAAAATGAATATGACCGCCTTGACCCTTCAAAATTACATGTAAGCATAACAGCCGGAAACACCAAACAGCGTAATTATATCTACCATGCCAGATCCAATTTCGGTTTTGTAGAAAAAAACTGCTGGTTTAAATATTTCGACGCGACTGTAACCTTAAACTATGATGTACCTATTATAACTCCTGTTGGGCAGCTTATCCTTGGAAAATCAGTGCCGCTTACCTCCAAAAATACGAGGATGATTGTGGTCGAGGGTTATAAATAATACTTGAGAAGTTTGAAGGATGAAATGACATGCTGAGATTTAGAAAAGAATCCGGTCAGTCTATGGTTGAATTTGCGCTCGTACTGCCAATCTTCCTTATGATACTTTTTGCAATTATAGACTTCTCTTGGATTGGCTATCAATACATATGCTTTGATTACAGCTACAGAGAGGCAAGCTGGGAACTTTCAATAGATAATGATCAAGTCGATAAAGAACGTTATATAAATGGGAACGATGCAGCTAAATTAA
This sequence comes from [Clostridium] cellulosi, assembly GCA_000953215.1. Classification (NCBI taxonomy): domain Bacteria; kingdom Bacillati; phylum Bacillota; class Clostridia; order Eubacteriales; family Oscillospiraceae; genus Ruminiclostridium; species [Clostridium] cellulosi. The sequence continues at coordinate 363,902 of LM995447.1, read as the reverse complement.
TTATAAAGAATGTAAAAAATTCTGCTTTGGGCATAATTACAGATAATCTTACCGTCTCCAACGCGAAAATTCATCTTTGGAGCAATAAAAAAACAGATCATTATCCGGGGGCGGGTTCTAGATATGAAGATAAAACGAACTATTGGAGGTATATGGAACTAACTGCAAACCTTAAATATAAGATATACCCAATAACCCCTTTGGGTAAGATTTTTATAAAAGACGCTCTTGTATATACAAAAAAGGTTAATAAAACAAGGTTGCTGCAGACGAAGAGCGTATAAAACAGGTTAGTCATAAAAGGGGTGTCAACGAATTGAAAAGGTATTTTAGCGAAGAACGCGGGAATATCGCAGTACTCTTTGCTTTCGTATTCATCGTTTTGGTTGGTATGGCAGCAATGGCAACAGACATAGGACTCCTCGCGATAAAACGGGCCCGCCTAATGGAAATAGGTCAAATCATGCGTGACGCGAGATTTGAACAGTCTCAGTTGATATGGGAAGCAGACGATCCCGCCCAAAAATTCGACGAAATCGTAAGAGAATACGGTATTAAGAATGGCCTTAGAGATGATCAAATTCAAACAGAATATACTACGGTTGAAAATTCAAGGACACGCCGTGAATGTAAGGTTGTTATGAAATTTACGGATACATATAAATGCACAACCTTAAGGTTATTCGGCCTTAATGAGGTGCCGATAAAAGTCACCATCAACGGTTCAGCTTATGAACAAAACAGTAACGGTGTTTGGAGTCCAGGCCGATAAACAAAATCTATTTCTGGGGTTGATTTAATGAAAAAAATTCAGATAATAGCCATTATTGCGGCTGCCCTAACCTTCATTTGTGTGCTCTCTATCATGATTCCTAAGAAATCCACACAGAAAGCCGTTGAAAACAAACAAACTAAAGTCGTAGTTGCTGTACAGAAGATAAATCCTATGACTGTAATCACCAAAGAAATGCTGAAAACAAAAAACATAAACGCCAAAGACATCAAAAGCGATGCATTTTCAGATGTTTCAAAGGTTGTCGGGAAGATTGCAACCGAAGAAATCCGATCTGGCGATCAGATAACAGAAAGCAACACTGATAATGCTGAGGATTCGAAATACGGTCTGGCGGTAAAAATTCCAAAAGGCATGCGTGCAGTAACTTTAAGCTTTGAAAACGACGCACAAGGGGCGCTCGACAATCTTTTGAAAGTCGGAAATACAGTTGATGTGATCGCTATCTATAAACTCTCTTCAGCTGAAAATACAAGTATATCAGTAATGCGAGCGCAGATGATCATGCAGAAAAAACAGGTTGTCGCCGTCAATAACACTTTTAACAATCAGGAGAACAACAAAACCAGCAGTAGCTCGAGCAGTCAAAGCGAAAATGAGAGTAGTGACACCGGAGGCAAAAATATCACGCTGCTTGTAACGCCGCAGGAATCAATTGACCTTCTGTTATACCAGCAAGTCGGCAAGATAAAACTAACCCTCAGATCCCAGACGGACGACGAGACAGTAACAGTCGAGGCAAGAACTGTGGCTGTCAAAGGTTAATTGAATTCCGCGATGAAAGGGTAAGGACCAATGAAACTAAGAGTTTTAATTTTCTCAAGCGATGATACAAGCGGATATATACATTCATTGCTCAGCAGTGATCAGATTGAACTTGTAGGCAATGTTAAGGATGAAAATATAGTTCTCGACGAAATCAGCAGAAAGCATCCGGATATTATCCTGGTGGTCGTCACTGATTATATCAATAAAGCGCTGCGCACCTGCCAACAGATTTACCTTTTAAGGCCGAGGACCATTCCGGTTGTTTTAAGCGACGAAAACGACCCAATTAATCTGCGCAAGATCATGCAGACTGGAGTACATTACATACTTCCACTTTCAATAGACAGTGAAAGCCTGATAGAGCAGCTTCACGGTATTTATTCCAATGAAATGACCCGTATTATTGCTATGGAAAATACCGCCGCTACTACATGGAAGTCGAAGCTAATCGTCGTATTTGGGGCGCAAGGCGGTATAGGCAAAACCGCTTTAGCCGCCAATCTTGCGGTTAAGCTTGCCCAAAGAAAAAGGAAAGTAATGCTCCTCGACTATGACCTTCAGTTTGGGGATCTGAATGTGTTTATGGGCATTGATTCAAAAGATACCATTTCGGATTTGCTTCAGGAACAGAGCAATCCGAATGCAGATACCATCAGGAGATTCTGCTCTCTCCATGCTTCTGGCGTCAACCTCTTATCCAACCCCAGAAGCCCTGAGTTTGCTGAAGGCATTTCAGTAATGCAGACAGAAAGGATTGCAGCCTCATTAAGGTCCTATTATGACTATGTAATTGTTGATACTGCCACCTCTTTCAGCGACATTAACCTGTCGTGTTTCGACGCGGCTTCTGAAATCCTGTTTGTCACAGATATGGATATAGCCGCTCTCAGAAACTCAAAAAAAGCTCTGACGGTACTGAAATCTCTGGTCGATGATAAAAAGATAAAGCTGATTATCGGCAAGCAATACCCCGGAAACATAAGCATTGCGAATGTCGCAAACGCATTGGAAATGCCAATATGGGCCAGTATACCTTATGACCAGAAAACCATGGTCGACGCCCTTAATCAAGGTATACCGGTGGTTTTAGATGCTCCGAACAGCAAAATAAGCAAAGCCTATACAATGATTGCAAATCAGCTTGACCAAAGTACCGAACCTGAGAAAAACAACAGCAACACAAAAAAAGGCTTGTTCAGAAAGTAAGGAAAGGCGGTAATAGTCTTGTCTCTCAAAGAACGGATGGACAGAACTAAATTTGGTCAAAACCCTATTTTTGATTCTCCGTTTGATAATCCACAGACTGCGCTGATTGATAAATACGCGGATTTAAAAGAGGCTGTTCACCGTGAAGTAATAGATATCTATAATTCACGTTTCCTTGAGTCGGCAAACCCAGATGATCAGCCTCTGGATATGATGGATGTCATAAAGGAAAGCATTGCAAAACAAAATGTCACTCTGACCCGGGCTGAGGAAAACAGGATTGCTCAGGAGATATATGACGATGTCGTCGGATTAGGCCCTATTGAGAAGCTGGTGCGCGATCCGGACATCTCTGAAATTATGGTCAACGGACCTAAAAGTGTCTATATAGAGAGAAAAGGCAAATTGGAAGCAGCAGGCGTCTTTTTCAAAGATGATGAACATGTTCTTAATATCATTAACCGCATCGTCTCCGCTGTCGGACGCCGGTGTGACGAGGCAAATCCAATGGTTGACGCCCGCCTTTCAGACGGTTCCCGTGTCAACGCGGTCATACCGCCGATATCTGTAAAAGGGCCGTGTATAACTATCCGAAAATTCAAAAAAACACCTATGCAAATCACTGACTTGATTAATTATAATACGTTATCAACCGGTATGTCCTTGTTTTTGGAGGCATGTGTAAAGGGCAGATGCAACATCGTAGTCTCCGGTGGTACTGGCAGCGGTAAAACAACGCTCCTTAATGTTCTCTCAGGTTATATACCGGAGAGCGAGCGCATTATAACGATTGAGGACGCCGCTGAACTTCAGCTCATGCAGCGGCATGTAGTCACACTGGAAAGCCGTCCCGCCAACATTGAGGGCAAAGGAAGAATCACCATAAGGGATCTTGTTAGGAACTCACTCCGTATGAGACCGGACAGGATAATCGTTGGCGAGGTCAGGTCGGGTGAGGCTTTGGACATGCTCCAGGCCATGAATACCGGCCACGACGGTTCATTAACCACAGTACACGCCAATTCTCCGCGGGATGTCATTTCCCGTATCGAAACAATGGTATTGATGGCAGGAATGGATCTTCCGGTTAAGGCAATCCGCGAACAGATAGCCTCCGCGATAGATCTGATTGTTCATCAAGCGCGTATGCGTGACGGGAGCCGCAAGATCGTCAGCATATCTGAAGTAGTCGGTATGGAAGGCGATACGGTCACCCTTCAGGATATATTTGTTTTCCGTCCTGAGGGATACGATTCAAGCGGAAGAATTCACGGTAAATTTGAGGCAACGGGTATCCATCCTCATATACTTGACAAATTAAAGAATAACGGGGTAGTTATCCGTGATGATTGGTTTACCAGGTGAGGAGAATCAAAATGAATATATTATTGGCGATATCCGCTTCTGTTCTGGCTTACTGCTTGGCAGTGATGATTCTCGGCCGTGTATTTAGAAGGAGTATAAATCTAAATTCAAGACTCAATGCCTTGAAAACAGTGGGAACTGAAGAAGAGACGCGTATTCGCCGGAGAAAGGTAAAGAAATCAAAGTTTTCCTTTCTGCACGTTCCGCAAAAGATTAGGGCTGACCTGATCACGGCAGGAATTAAACTGCAGCCGGAAGAGTACCTGATGATGTGGATATGCGCGTCAATACTGCCGGCTCTGCTCGCTTTCGCTATAAGCGGCAACATCTTTGCGTGCCTCATATTCGTAGTGATAGGTGCGGCGTTGCCTCCGATTATCGTTTCTATCGCCCATAAAAAGAGGATTGAAAAGTTTAACGCACAGCTCGGAGACGCTTTGATGATTATTTCCAACAGCCTGCGGGCGGGCTTCTCCTTCGAGCAGGCAATCGCCAATATCGCACGAGACCTGCCTGAGCCGCTGGGCTATGAGTTTATGCAGGCTTCGAGGGAACTTGAACTGGGAGTCAATTTGGAAGAAGTCCTCAACAAGATTGCCGAGCACATGCAAAGCAAGGATATGGAGCTTTTGAATACAGCAGTCATCATCCAAAGACAGGTCGGCGGCAATCTCGCCGAGATTATTGATAATATATCTGCGACAATCCGCAACCGAATTCAAATAAAGAGAAATGTGAAAACCCTTACAGCCCAAGGCAGAACTTCAGGAAAAATTATCGGTTTGCTTCCGTTAATTCTCCTTACCGCAATTTCTATGATTAATCCTTCATATATGCAGCCGCTTTTTACAACTACATATGGCTACATAATGCTCGGGATAAGCGTGCTGCTTGAAATAGTAGGATTCCTTATAATACGCAAAATGGTAGACATTAAGTACTAAGGGTGATGATATGAAATTTATTCTGCCGTTCAGCAGCGCTGTCCTTGTATTTTGCATCGTAGTTATGCTTTTAAGTCATACAGGCAAGCGGACAATCAGGCTAAATAAACGTCTCGAAAGCGTTAAAGAATTAGGACAAAAACCAAAAGACGAATTGGATGCAATGAATCTTCCCTTCAATGAACGCTTTCTTAAGCCTATGCTTACCCGTCTGCTGGGATATATCGGCAGCGTTCTGCCTATGAGCAAAAAGTCGCTGAAAAGGCTGACGGACCAGCTCTCCCAAGCGGGTATACGCATGTCGGCAAGGAACTACGCTGCAATGAACGTGCTTATCATACTCGGGTTAACTATCATTTGCGGATATATTGGAATTTTACTGAAAAAGCCGCCTCTTATTGTAGCTCTGTTTGCACTGGGAGGTTTTTACGCAGGTTATGCATTACGCAGATTCTCGCTGACAAGCATAATTACAAAACGCAAAAACGCTCTTCAGTCACAGATGCCCGAAGTATTAGACCTTCTAAGCGTCAGTGTTTCTGCGGGTCTTGGATTTGATCAGGCCCTTGCCTATGTTGTTAGTAAAAGCGAAGGCCCTCTTATAGATGAACTATATGTCGCTCAGCAGGAAATTGCGCTCGGACGCCCGAGAAAAGATGCACTGAAGCGTTTCGCCAAACGATGCAATATCGAAGAAATTCGGCTGTTTGTAAGCGCAGTGGTTCAAGCGGACGAGTTAGGAATATCAATGCAGAATGTCCTTACCGCTCAGGCACAAATGATCCGTACAGCGCATAAACAGCGGGTTGAAGAAGCCGCTATGAAAATACCAATAAAGTTGCTCATACCACTCGTATTATTCATTTTCCCGGTTATCTTCATTATCCTGTTAGGCCCTGCAATACCAACAATCTTACAAACGCTTGGGGGACTTTAATCATGATTATCTACCAAAACGGCGAGTTTCTGTTTTCCGAGGTCAAAGTGGCAAACACGTTTTGGAAACGATTTAAGGGACTGATGTTTAAAAAGAATATGTCGCCGAATGAAGCGCTGTTATTAAAAAACTGCAGTTGTATTCATACATGTTTTATGCGCTTCCCTATCGACGTTGTTTATTTGGACAATGATTTCAAGGTCTTAAAGACTGAATCCGTTAAGCCATGGAGAATCGGAAGTTTTGTAAAAGGCGCAAAACATATAATCGAAATAAAAAAGGGCGAAGCCGAAAAATTTCAACTTGGGTACCCGATACATTTAGGTACCGCGGAGAGGAAGGGTTAGTATGAACGATTTCCCTGATTTCAAATCGAATGAAATACCTTTTGCGAAAATGCCTACTGTCGCAGAGCGAAGCATTGAAGATGAGCTCAAGGAGAAACTAAAGCCGGCTACATTCGGCGGATACTCCAAAAGCAGCGTCGTCCAATATGCAAAAGAGCTCAAAGATTTCTTGGAGCAGATGCGGACAAATCTAGAACAACAGATCAGAGAGTTAGTATCGGAAAAAGGAAACCTTTCGCAGGAGTGTGCCCTTTTGCGTTCTCAATTGTCCGATGCGGAAAAACGCCTTGCAAATCTTCAGAGAGAGTCCCAGGAAAAAGAACAGCATTACACGAAAATCATAGACGAAATGAATCTCAAGATAAAGAATATGGAAAGCGATAATGAGGCTTTGCGCGCAGAAAATGCCCAGATCAGAGAGGCTGAGGCAGAACTACAAAAGCTGCGTCAAATGCTGCAGCAGAAGGAGGACGAAATAGAAAGCTTGTCAGCACAGTTGGAAAACAGTAAGAAAATCAATGATGAACTTAAGAACAAAATAAGAGAACTTGAGAACGTCCAGCAGAAGCAGGATGAATACAACAGAGAATTGGAACAGCTTAAAAAAGAAAACATGGCTTTGCTAAATCAGCTCAAAGAAGCTGAACACAAAAATCAGCTTCTCAAGGAAAGCACTACCAATGAAAAGAATGCTGTCTCAGAAAAGCTGGGAGCAGTATTGCAGCGCAATAGGCAGCTTGAAGAATCGCTCAAGAAAATTAAGAGCGAACAGTCCAATTATCTTATCCAGTCAGAAAAAAGCTATATTAATAAGCTCGAAATGGTCTATAAGGCCTTGAAAAAAGAAGAGGACGACAAAGCCGCTCTTCTCAAGCGGCTCGAGGAGCAGGACAAGGTCAATGCAAGACTGATAGATAAGGTAAAAACTTTAACCGTCCTTGTTCAGAACAGCGAAAACAATCCTTTAGTAAATGAACTGAAGTCGAAATGCTCCCGCAACGAACAGGAAAACCGGCAACTCAAGCTGCAAATTGAACAGCTTTGTGAAAAGGTCAATGTAATGGAAAACGAGATTAGAAACAACCTCTCTCAACTGGAGCAGCAAAAAGCGATGTTCCAATCCCTTATATCGCGGTTTATGGAAACACAGGATAAGCTGCGCAGTGTTATCAAAGAAAAAAATGACCTGGAAGTTCGCAATTTAAATCTTGTACGCGATGTAACAAGGCTCGAAGCCAAGTTATCGGCCGCGGGAAATGCAAATGGTTTCGATAACCATGACAATATGGCATTTACAGTTCTGAAGGCACAAGCAAATAACGGTGATACTACAACGCGCGATTCTATCGATATTCAAACAGACAGTGCAGAGATACCTTCAAGCAGTTTATCCAGTCAGGATTCGGATGAGAATATGGCAAAAAACCTGTCTGACCCAATTGATATCAAAGAGGCAAGAACCTTGAACCTATCCCAGTGGCTCGAGCAGGAACTAAAGAAACAAGGCAACAGATAATGCACAATGGAAGGTGACGAATTGCAGTATTCAGTAATAGGATTAGTGCCGTGCTTAATTGTCACTTTGATTGTTTTTTTGCGGCCTATAGTAAAAAAATATCTGAATATAATACTTATGTTTTCTGCTATTGTCCTTAGTGTATTTATCTTTTGCCTCTATATTTTTTCCAAATAGCCGATACATAAGATGTGTAGTATTAATTGTCATATAACTTTAGCCAGCTTTACTTTCTGCTGCCCCAATCAGCAGATGTTCCCAATATAAAGCTGAACCTTACCCAAATGAACTGGTTTAAAGCCTTCGCTTTTCAGGCAAAATGCGTCTTGCCTGAATCTGCGGAGGCTTTAAACTTTGCACTATTTTTTGCTGAACTGTTGATTTGGCTTTAATAGTATATTTTACTATCTAAACTATTTCAGCCCAATCATAATTTGTTTCTGCTGAGGTACGTATTTGCTGCGAATTGCCCAACTGTGTATAATTATATAGAAGTAAAAACATATACAAAAATTATGCAATTTTCATCAGAAAATCTGATAGTTGCTACAGGGTTTTGGAGTGTTTACAGTGAAATATCATGTAAGCGAAGTAGCGAGAATTCTTGGGATAACGCCGGGCGCACTTCATTTTCTTGAGGGAAAAGAGATTATTGAAGCAAAAAGAGAAAAAATGGATACCGCTATTATGATGAAAATGATATTTTCAGATTGCTCTCTTATTTTAAATATCACTCAATGGGAATTTCCCTCAAGGATATAGGCAAACACTTCAGCGGCAAGGAAAAAGACCGCAATAAAGTAATCGAACGTGTAAGACAAAGCCGATTGCGGTGCCTACAGATGATTTCTTATTATCAACATCTTTGCGAATTAATCGGTGATTACCTTGAAGAGTGCGAAAGAATTCCCGAATTAATTGAAGATTATGAATTTACACAGAACCCTGAACTGATTTTTGTCAGCTACGGCCAGCAAGGATGGATTTCACATGACAAGTCTCAGCAAAAGGAAATTTATAAATGGGTAGATGCCATGCCTGCAACACGCCTTTCAGTCCTTTGTACCGGATGGGAAAATCAAACCGATCAGTCCTCCGCCGTATTAGGCTATTCCATAACACCTAAAGAAGCAAAAAAGTTAAACCTTCCCTATGACAATAAAAATGTTGTTTTTCTGCCTTCACTGCCCTGTTACCATACAATTGTCATCGCCGATTCTGATTTTGCCTTCTCTCCCGGCAAAGTATTTGTAAAAACTATGGAGCATATCCGCAAACGCAATCTGGATATTTCAGCGGCACCTTTCGGTAACATACTGCTGGTAGATGTCGACGGGGACATCACACATCCTATTGTAGATCTGTGGTTTCCTGTCCGATAACGCCAGCCAATACTGCCTTCTGTCCCGCCCATGTCCCACAGATGACGGGATAATAATTCGTTGTAGCCCTTGACTCAATAGTTACTATTGGCAGTATATTGTTAATTAAATAGCAATGCTAAACATTACAAATATACAGCCAATTAAATCTAACAGCGGGGTGAGCGAATTGGAAAAAAAGTATGAGATTTTATTTGAACCGGTTAAAATCGGCAAGGTCGAACTGAAAAACAGATTCTGCCTTGCTCCGATGGGACCGCTTGGTCTTTCTGATTCAGAGGGTGGTTTCAATCAGCGTGGTATCGACTATTATACCCGGAGAGCAAAAGGCGGAACAGGCCTGATTATTACCGGCGTCACATTTTCCGACTGCAAAGTCGAAAAGCAAAGTATGCCGAACTGTCCTAATTCCACCTACAATCCTGTTCATTTTGTAAGAACCGGAAGAGAAATGACAGAACGTATTCACGCCTACGGTAGCAAGGTTTTTCTGCAGATGTCGGCCGGTTTCGGACGCGTAACAATTCCAACAAACTTGGGAGAATTTCCGCCCGTCGCACCCTCCCCGATTCAGCATCGTTGGCTGAATAAAACATGCCGTCCGTTGGAAGTGGAAGAAATCAAAAGCATAATCAAGTCGTTCGGCGACGGAGCTTTAAACGCCAAGCGCGCCGGATTTGACGGCGTTCAGGTCCATGCAGTACATGAAGGATATCTCCTTGACCAGTTCGCCATAGCGATGTTCAACCAGAGAACGGATGAATACGGCGGCTCACTTGAAAACAGACTGCGTTTTGCAAAGGAAATTGTTGAAGAAATCAAATCGCGCTGCGGAGATGATTACCATGTCTCCCTGCGCTTCAGTCTTAAAAGCATGATTAAAGACTGGCGTGAGGGCGCATTGCCCGGAGAAGAATTCGAAGAAAAAGGCCGTGACATTGAAGAAGGCATTGAAGCTGCTAAGCTCCTGGCCAAATATGGATACGACTCGCTGGACGTCGACGTAGGAACATATGACGCATGGTGGTGGAACCATCCGCCGATGTATCAAGAAAAAGGCCTCTATATACCGTATGCAAAGATGGTCAAAGAGGCCGTCGATGTGCCAGTCTTCTGCGCAGGCAGAATGGATGACCCGGATATTGCGGCCAAAGCAGTTCGTGAAGGCGCATGTGACATCGTTAGCCTCGGCAGGCCGCTGCTGGCCGACCCAGATTATGTTAACAAACTCCGGGCAGGGAAAATAAACGAAATCCGGCCGTGCATTAGCTGTCAGGAAGGCTGCATGGGACGGATTCAGGAGTATTCTATGCTCAACTGTGCCGTAAACCCGCAGGCGGCAAGAGAACGGGCAACCCAATACAATCCTGTTTGCAGGCCAAAAAAGGTTATGATAGTCGGCGGCGGAGTTGCAGGATGTGAAGCCGCTCGTGTTCTTGCTATACGCGGTCACAAACCTGAACTGTTCGAACAATCTTCGCGTCTGGGCGGAAATCTGATTCCCGGCGGAGCGCCTGACTTTAAACATGATGATCTGAGGCTGGCAAGCTGGTATGAAAATCAGCTTAATCTGCTGAAGGTTCCCGTAACGCTGAACACAAAGGTTACAAAAGAATTTGTCAAAGCACATGATTACGACGTTGTAATTGTCGCGACTGGTTCCAATCCCAAGACCATATCACTGGGCGATGACGAACATGTTTATACCGCGGCAGATGTACTCAACAAGGTCAAAGACCCGGGTGAACGCGTTGTAATAGTCGGCGGAGGCCTGGTCGGATGCGAGACGGCTCTTTGGCTGGCACGGAACGGCAAAAAGGTTACCATTGTCGAGGCCCTTGATAAATTGCTTAAGGTAAATCCGCCGCTCTGCTCGGCAAACAAAGAGATGCTTGAGCGTCTTATCCCGTACAACAAGATTGACGTTTTAACGTCGGCGAAAGTAACCGGATTTAAAAACGGAGTCCTTACTGCAGATGTAAACGGTGAGACGAAAGAGATAAGCTGCGACAGCGTTGTCCTCTGTATCGGTTATGAGCCGGAAAATTCGCTCTACAAGCAACTTGAACAGGAGGTTCCGGAAATTTACCTGCTTGGCGACGCCCGCCGCGTATCCAACATCATGTATGCAATTTGGGACGCTTTTGAAGTCGCAAACCACATATAAACATTCCATATAAAGGGAGACGGTTGATTCCGCCTCCCTTCTTTTTGCTTTTCAAAACTGATTTTCTAATTAAACTTGCAAGCACATTCTACTGTAATATAAAATTGCCTTAGTAAGATCACAGAGTAGTATGGTGTGAGAAACTGTAATATTATGCCTCACTCCAACCGTTTTTTCATTGCTATTTTTTACATTAATTTAACATTGTGCTATTATAGAGTATGTGAAAACACAAATTCTCATTGTTTTAAAATGCAATTTGCCTACAGCACGCACATTCAATTTATTTATTTGGAGGGGGTCTATTTGCCAACTCAAAGTGCAGTAAGTATCAGTGACCTGACCGTTAAATTCGGGAACGTTACTATTATTCCCCACCTAAACCTGGAACTGCAGCCGGGCCAGCGGGTCAACTCCCTGCGGATATACGTCAAGATATAACCTAAACCTGGAACTGCAGCCGGGCCAGCTCATCGGATTGCTTGGCCCTTCAGGGTCGGGCAAGACGACATTGGTAAAGGCCATCATGGGAATGAATAAGTTTTCCGGCAATATCAAGATATTTAATCAGGATGTTCCCTCACTCAAACTTTGCAAACAAATCGGCTACATGGCCCAAAACGATGCTTTGTATGAAGACCTTGCTGTAATGGACAATCTGCTCTTCTTTTCGTCTATGTTTGGATTAAAAGGCAAAGAAGCTTCGCGGCGTGCAAACGAAATGCTCGATTTAGTCGACCTGCAGAAGGATAAGAAAAAGCTGGTCAAGAATTTTTCAGGCGGAATAAGTATTAACAGTTTGGGTTTATGCATTAGGCATATTGCCAATGAAAGCCTGCGTTTCAGTTACGGACAGTTAAAAGCGATGTCGTCCAAAAGTAACGTCTTACTGGCGGCTGGCTCTTTGGCCCTTGGAACCTTACTATCTGCATTCGAAAGAAACGAATTTCAACTGTTCCAGTTTATCCCGATTGTCATCGTCCCCCAGGTTCTTTTCTGCGGGCTATTCGATCTGCGCGGTGCCCCAACCTGGGTTATCGCCCTCTCAAAAATATTCCCGTTGACCTACGCTGCGGACGCTTTAACCGATGTCGTCTTGAGGGGATTTGATATTTCATATATTTGTTTTGATTTAATTATCCTTGTGTGTTATACTGTAGCCTTCCTTGCTTTAAACTCTCTGGCTCTCAAAAAATACCGCAGGCTATAGTAATATTGAAAGCAGATTTACCGTAAAAAAGCTTCCTTCCTATAGTTTATGGAAGGAAGCTTTTTTAGCCTTTAAAAGTCCAGCAAATGGCAAGATACGCCCTTTTGATTTTTGATATTTTTGTACATTTATTGACAATTTATAATTAATATTATACAATTTTGTTGATAATATTTTCAAATGTTATACAGTGTTGACTGTATAAGGAATTGCACGGTGTTTGGTTATAAGACATTTTAATGAGTGAGTTGGTGAATAAAAGGTGAAAAGGAATATTATCAAATTTTCAAACAGAGTTTTAAGGAGATTGATTGCTTTATTTCTCACAATTGTGATAGTGTTCTCTGCTTATGGTCAAAAAGCAGCGGCTGCAACATCAAACACTACCAGCAGTGAACATATCAGTGAATATGTTGGGGATGGTTACAAAGTAACTTTTCAAGTAACCAGCAGTTGGTCCGGAGCGTACAACGCGTCTATTACAATTACAAACACAGGGAAAACAACTATAGAAGACTGGTGTATTGAGTTTCCACTTCAACAAAAAATTCAAAACATATGGAATGCAATCATATTAAAGCACGAAAATAATTTGTATACGATTAAAAATGATGGCAACACTCGGGATATACCGGTTGGCAAATCGATTAGCTTTGGGTTTCAATGCAAAGGAGAGTTCACAACATTTCCTGACAAATACACCATGTTGGGTGAAACGGCCATAGTTTCTACCCAAAATTATGACGTATCATTTAAAGTAATGTCTGACTGGGGAACTGGATTTATCGGTCAAATCACGATTACAAACAAAACGGATAAAGCGATTGAAGGCTGGACACTCAGCTTTGATGCTAATTATAATATTGATAACATCTGGAATGCATATATACTTTCGCATGAAGGAACACATTACGTACTACATAATGCGGGGTACAACGCAATAATAGAACCTCACCAAAGTGTCACAATTGGCTTTCAGGTAAATCGAGGCTCCTCATCCGATCAAATTCAGAATTCGTCTCTAACTCAGATCGTTTTCGATAAAAAAGATGTTAGCATAACAATTGACAACAGTAATTTTGAATATTCAGAGAAAAATCATTTTTATGTCGTTTCAAATCAATTAATCAAGATTTCAGGTACCCTGCAGAACGCAGATACAGTAGATACTTTAGAGTATAAAATCACGTCAATCACTGGCCGCGTTATATCACATGGGCAAATTAGTGTGGCTGAAGCGTGGTCTTTTGCCGGCTTTAATCTTATGTACGGCACAAATACCGTAACAATAACTGCAACAGACCGTCAAGGCAATAAAACCGTTAAGTCTGAACAGTTGTATAATACTAACATCAAAAACATGGGCAATTTAATTGATGACACAAATACCACAACGGATCTGCTGGCACAAGACAGTGACAATGACAATCTCTGCGATTTTGTAGAAGGAGTAATCGGAACAGATCCTTTTAAAGAAGATAGCGACGGAAATGGGAAAAATGATGACGTAGATGACGCAGACGGTGATGGCGTTTCTAATAAAGCAGAAATAGAATATTATACCAATCCTATCACTAAAGATACTGACGAAGATGGGCTCCTTGACGGAGAAGAATTATATAAATATCAAACAGACCCATGTAAAAGTGATACCGATGGAGACGGAGCATCTGATAAGTGGGAGATTGAGCATAATTATGACCCACTTGTAAAAAACAATTCTTTTTCTGCATCAACGTCAATAACGGTAAATGATAAGATTGAAAATGTATCCGTACGCATCGAGGGAAGCGATGGAAGTGCAGCGGAATCTCTGAAGATTTCAACTGTTAATAATATACTCTTCAACCAATCTGTGCCTGGATATATCGGAGACTGTACGGAGTTTTATGCAAACGGCACTTTTGAAAGTGCAACAGTATCTTATACGCTTGATGAAAGCTTATTTAATGACAGCAGTTTTGTTCCGACATTATATTACTTTAATGAGTCAACTCAGCTTCTGGAAGAGGTACCGGATCAAGAATTAACCGGAAACGTTGTCAGTGCTACACTCCCCCATTTTTCCAAGTACATTTTGCTTAACAAAACTGAGTTCGATAATTCCTGGAATTATGATCTCCTCTATGATGAGGATGGCGAAGATAATTTTAAGGGAATAGATGTAGTATTTGCCATTGATTCCTCTGGCAGCATGTCCTACAATGACAGTAATAATGTTCGTAAAACTGTTACAAAGAATTTCTTTGACCATTTTACAAATGATGATCGAGCTGCTATCGTGGATTTCGATAATTGGGCATATGTGGTAACTCCGTTTACATCTGATAAGAGTACGCTTGAAAAAGCGGTCGACAAGATTGATAGTTATGGCGGAACTAATCTGTCCAGTGCAATATCTGCTGGGATCGACCTATTTACATCGTCAAGTTATAAAAATGACGGACATGCAAAGTATATCATTTTGCTGACTGATGGTGAAGGCGATTACAGTAATATATACACAGAAGAGGCTCAAAGAGAAGGAATTACTATTTTTACCGTCGGATTAGGCGATGAAGTATCTGTTGATTTGCTGAAAGACATCGCGACCGGTACTGGCGGACAATATTATCATGCAGATGAAGCTGATAAATTATATGGCATATTCGATACCATAGCTGATAAGACTGACTTATACAAGGATTCAGATAATGACGGCCTTCGTGATTATTATGAAAAAGAGATGAACAATGGAAACCTCCGCTTGGGTACCGGAGTTAAACTGACAGGCTTGAACTATTTGAATGCTGATTCTGATGATGATAATCTCCTAGACGGGGAAGAGATTCAAGTGCTCAAGGTAGGAGAAAGGGTCTATGTATATATGAAGTCAAATCCTGCATCTGCCGATACAGATGGGGACGGTTTGCTCGACGGTTCTGCAAAAATAATTAATAATAAAAAAGTGGCTCCAAAGGATCCAGATCCGTTGTATCCTAATGGCCCTATAGGCATATGGCAGGCGCAATTCGAGCGCGAAGAAAGCGGTAATATACCAACCAAATACGGAGATTATGCTCCTATAAAGTTAGACTTGTCCATTTTTACTACACTTGGTGCAAGGATACTGTGGTTTAAATATGATGATCACAAGGAGGCATTGCATTCCCAGGTCTCTACATGGCAGTCAATTGGTGGATATAATGATTTCTATGACCGAGCATTTCAAATCGGGACATTGGGTGATATGGATAAAGTCAAATTCCCATACACAGATAGTGCAAGCGGGAAACAATATATAATATGGGCATGGAAAGGCAATTATCTTAATTTGGGAAGTGGAGCGGAAATAGGATTATATCAAAAACCTCACAAGTTGCCAATTGTCAACATAGAACAATGGGATGTATCGTCTATTAGATTGCCGATGACATTAAATCTATATAATTACTACGGCAGTGACGATATAGAAAACATCTTCTCTTGGGCGCCAGAAGAGGCTCAGTGGTGGATCACAGGCTTTAATCCCGATTATATGTTCCCAGATCATAGGCTAATGGTATCGCTGGGATCTATCGACTACGCTGGTTATCCGGATCTTTATAATGGACTTAAAAATGCCGTAGAGAAAGATAACACTATAAAAGACTACATGATTTTTGATGAGGACGGACATACGGTATGGTTTATATGGTGGAATAATTATATTTATAATTCAGGTTACAAGGAACACATGGATTAATGAAGAGGCATATTTATATATTTTTAGGATTATTAATCATCGCTGTGGCGGTATCTTTGAATGGTTGTGCTGGTTTCGCCAATGGAATAGAACTCACTCTGGCTGAAAAATCATTTTCTGAAAAAGCTGATCAACACAATAGGGATGTACTAAATTACCTGAGCAAACACGATGCAAAATCATTAAAAAAAAGTTCTGTCGAGAAATACGGTTGACAGAGGATCTTGACGCACAAATAAAGGCCGCATTCGACTTTATTGACGGCAATATTAAAGTAACCGATAAAACTATATTCGATAGCGATAGCATGGAAGACAGCATCGAAAACGGGAAATTTTTATATTATACCTCTATTCCAACCATTATTGGCATACAAACAGACAAAGGGCGAACCTATACTATTGGATATTGTGAGTACTTTGTCAATAAAGATCATCCAAGTTATGTAGGGATGATGGAAATTGATATAACAGCAGATGATGGCCGCAAATGTGCAATTGGAAAACTCTTAAGATGATTTAAGCATTTAATATCTTAAACATCTATATTATCCGAATTTGAGCATCAGGAGATATGTAGATTTATGAAGAAGTGTATTTATATATTTTTAGGATTATTAATCATCGCTGCGGCGATATCTTTTAGCGGTTGTGCTAGTTTCGCCAATGGAATAAAACTCACTCTGGCTGAAAAATCATTTTCTGAAAAAGCAGACCAACATAATAGAGATGTGCTAAATTGCCTTCGCAAACACGATGCAAATTCATTAAAAAAAATGTTCTCTAAAAAAACGCGGTCAACAGAGGATCTTGACGCGCAAATAAACGCCGCATTTGACTTTATTGACGGCAATATTGAAGTAACCGATAAAACTAAATTTAACAGCTATGGCATGCAAAGCAGCACTGAACATGGAAAATTCGTATTATATGTAATTTCCCCAACCGTTACTGGCATACATACAGACAAAGGGCGAACCTATGATATCGTGACTTGTGAATACCTTGTCAATAAATATCATCCAAACTATGTAGGGATAATGGAAATTGATATATTTGCTGATGATGGCAGCAAATGTGCAATTGGAAAATTCTTAAAATGATTAAGCATTTAATATCTTACATCTATATTATTCAAGCTGAGGCAAATGATGACGGTCTAAGTCAAATTCAAGAGTCAGGAGATATGTTGAATGAAGAGGCATACTTATATATTTTTAGGATTATTAATCATCGCTGCGGCGATATCTTTTAGCGGTTGTGCTGGTTTCGTCAATGGAATAAAACTCACTCTGGCTGAAAAATCATTTTCTGAAAAAGCTGAGCAACACAATAGGGATGTGCTAAATTACCTGAGCAAACACGATGCAAAATCATTGAAAAATATGTTCTGTCAAGAAATTCGGTCGACAGAGGATCTTGACGCGCAGATAAAGGCCGCATTTGACTTTATTGACGGCAATATTAAAGTAACCGAGAAAACTGAATTTAACAGCTTTGGCATGAACAGTAGCATCGAAAACGGGAAATTCTTATATTATGCCTCTATGCCAAGCATCATCGGAATACAAACAGACAAAGGGAAAACCTACAATATTGGATTTTGTGAGTATTTTGCCAATAAAGAGCATCCAAGTTATGTAGGGATAGTGGTACTTAACATTACCACAGACGATGGCCGCAAATGTGTAGTTGGAAGATCCTTGAAATGATGCTTTAATATTTTAAACATCTATATTATCCCTCGCTGCAGCAAATAATGACGGCCTTTGTGACTATCATGTTATATAAAGTCAAATTTAAGCGTCAGGAGATATGCGATTAATGAAAAAGCGTATTTATATACTGTTAGGTTTAATCATCATCGCTGTGGCGGTATCTTTGAATGGTTGTGCTCGTCTCGTCAATGGAATAGAACTCACTCTGGCTGAAAAATCATTTTCTGAAAAAGCAGACCAACATAATAGAGATGTGCTAAATTGCCTTCGCAAACACGATGCAAATTCATTAAAAAAAATGTTCTCTAAAAAAACGCGGTCAACAGAGGATCTTGACGCGCAAATAAAGGCTGCATTCGACTTTTTCGACGGCAATATTGAAGTAACCGATAAAACTAAATTTAACAGCTATGGCATGCAAAGCAGCACTGAACATGGAAAATTCGTATTATATGTAATTTCCCCAACCGTTACTGGCATACATACAGACAAAGGGCGAACCTATGATATCGTGACTTGTGAATACCTTGTCAATAAATATCATCCAAACTATGTAGGGATAATGGAAATTGATATATTTGCTGATGATGGCAGCAAATGTGCAATTGGAAAATTCTTAAAATGATTAAGCATTTAATATCTTACATCTATATTATTCAAGCTGAGGCAAATGATGACGATCTAAGTCAAATTCAAGCGTCAGGAGATATGCGATTAATGAAAAAGCGTATTTATATACTGTTAGGTTTAATTATCATCGCTGTGGCGGTATCTTTGAATGGTTGTGCTCGTCTCGTCAATGGAATAGAACTCACTCTGGCTGAAAAATCATTTTCTGAAAAAGCAGACCAACATAATAAAGATGTGCTAAATTGCCTTCGCAAACACGATACAAAATCATTAAAAAAAATGTTCTGTCGAGAAATACGGTTGACAGAGGATCTTGACGCGCAGATAAAGGCCGCATTCGACTTTATTGACGGCAATATTGAAGTAACCGATAAAACCGAATTTAACAGCTATGGCATGGAAAGCAGCACTGAACATGGAAAATTCGTATTATATGAAATTTCCCCAACCATTACTGGCATACAGACAGACAAAGGAAAAACCTACACTATTGGATATTGTGAGTACTTTATCTATAAAGATCACCCAAGTTATTTAGGGATAATGGAAATTGACATAACAGCAGGCGACGGCCGCAAATGTGTAATTGGAAAATCCTTGAGATGATACCTCATAATTGTTACATGTTTAAAATAAGCATGCCACCCAAAATCTAAAGGAAATCTTTACATTATGCGCACTGCGGTTACATTCTTTTCATAACTGCGGCAAAGGCCCCTTTCGGCTCGGTCTGCGGATCCTGTTTAGAAACGATTTGACCTTGTTTTCTCAACGTTTTAAATAACAGCAAAAATGCCGGAAACCTATGACAAGGTTTCCGGCATCTATTATTTTACCCAAGTATTTATATCTCCAGTTTCACCTTATATTCTTTCAACCAAATATTTATTTGTATCAAGTACGCCATCATCTGCGGGCCGGTCATTAGCTGCCCGAACCACGGGGCTTTATATGCTTCCCCGCGGGTGTCGACTATTTCCCTTACTTTGTCTTTGTCTATAAGGTTGAGCAGCGGGGCATTTTTGTCTTTTAATATCGAGTCCATTTCGGCACAGACAAGGTCGGTATATTCCGGATGATGTGTCTTTGGGTATGGGCTTTTTTTGCGCCATATAATTTCATCGGGCAGTATGCCTATCAAAGCTTTGCGCAGGAGCCCTTTTTCCCGCCCGCCCGCTAATTTTATCTTTGCTGGAATATTAAACGAGTACTGTACCAGCCGCTTGTCGGCAAACGGCACGCGCACCTCAAGGCTGTTTGACATGGACATGCGGTCTTTGCGGTTTAAAAGGTTCACCATAAACCATTTTATGTTCAGATAGAACAGTTCCCTCATGCGGTAATCAAGCGGGTCTTCCTGCTCCGGGTGCGGAACTTGTGACAATGTGTCACGATAATAGGAGCGTGCGACTTCCTCGAGTTTTAAATCGCCCAGATTTTTTGACAGAATCTCCTGCCGTTTTCCGACATACAAAGACCACGGGAATGTGTCCGCATACATCATTGACGGATTGGTATACCATGGATACCCGCCAAAGACCTCGTCGGCGCACTCTCCGGAAAGTGCGACGACAAAACCTTTCCTGATCTGCTCGCAAAACAGAAGCAAGGATGAGTCAATGTCGGCCATGCCCGGAAGGTCTCTTGCTATCGTCGCACCGTACAGAGCGTCAACCTGCTGCTTTTGAGACAGAATAACCGTCTTGTGGTTGCTGCCTATAAACTCCGCCATTTTCAGTGCCCAGGACTGGTCCGACGTCGGCTGGAACAGGGATACCTTAAAGTATTTGTCGTTGTCCTCGAAGTCAATCGAGTATGTGGTGAGTGTTTCTCCCCTCTTTTTAAACTCCGCCGCTGCAACAGCGGAAATTGCCGATGAATCAAGCCCGCCGGACAGAAAACAGCAAAGCGGGACATCGCCGACAAGCTGCCGTCTGACTGCGTCGACAAATAGTTCTCGGAGGTGTTCCACCGCCTCTTCTTCAGTTTCTTTGAACTCCTCGACATAAGGTTTCCAGTATTCGCGCATCTTAAAAGTATCCCGCGTAACCGTCGCACAATAAGCAGGAGGCAATTCTTTAATCTGTTTGAAAATCCCGCTGCCCGGAGGGGTGGCCGGCCCTATTGCAAAAATCTCCGCTATGCCATCCCTGTCGACAACTGGCTCTATATATGGGTGCGCAAGGAGCGTTTTTATCTCTGAGCCAAAAATCAGCGAACTGCCGCGCCGCGAAAAGAACAGCGGCTTTACACCGAGCGGGTCCCGCGCCAGAAATACACTTTCTCTTGACTTATCATATACGGCAAAGGCGAAAATGCCATTGAGGCGCTCGACACAGCTTTCTCCCCAGCAGATATAGGAGGTCAGAAGAACCTCGGTGTCTGAATAGGAGTCAAATTCGTACCCCTCTTTAAGAAGTTCCTGCCGCAGGTCTTCTGTATTATAAAGTTCGCCGTTATAAACGATTATGTATTCATTGCCGCCGATTTCCTTTTTCATCGGCTGTTTTCCGCCCTCCGGGTCAACAACAATCAGACGGCGGTGACCAAACAGAACATGCCTCGACATGTATTTTCCTTCACTGTCGGGGCCTCTTAATTTGAGCGTTTCAATCATTGCATCGATGATGTTATCTTTTTCAGATAAATCTTTTTCAAAATCAATCCAGCCAGCAATTCCGCACATAAGCACACCTTCTTCACCGTCAGCTTATGCTTTTGCAGACTAGTATGTTAAAAAGCGGACAAATCCCTCTTAATCAAAGGGCATATGTGTATTATTTGTAAAGAAACTTGACTCTGCCCCGTCCAACGTAAAATTTGACGAATCATAAAAAATTAAATCTTCTATGCTTCACTTAAAACAAAAGCTTGTCCACGTATTAACTGGACAAGCTTTGTTTTTCGTATATAATATAACGGTTTTCTATGATGAGCCATTTAATTATCGAAATAATTTTCTTTCAGCCAATCGGCGAGAGCGGCGAAATCCTTAAGTGTCAGCCGCTCACCGCGTATCATCGGGGACAGCCCTGCGCCCTCAATCGCCTTAACTGCCGTTTCCTTCGGAATGGACATGCCGGCTGACAGCGCATTGGTGAGCGTCTTTCGCCTTTGGAGGAAAGCGGCGCGGACAATTTTAAACATCAGCGCCTCGTCTTTGGTCTTGACCGGCGGTTCCTTTAGTATCTCAAGCCTTATTACGCTTGAATCCACCTTAGGGGCTGGCATAAAGCTTCCGGCTGACACATTGAAAAGTATCTGGGGTCGCGCATAATAGCTGACCGCACAGCTGACTGCACCGGCCTCGCTGCTGCCTGGCTCGGCACAGAGCCGGCGGGCCGCCTCCTTTTGCACCATTACAGTAATACTTTTGACCGGCAGGCGCGATTCGAGCAGATACATGATGACGGGGGACGTGATGTAATAAGGCAGGTTCGCGCAGACTATTGTGTCACAGCCGCCGAAATCATTCTTTATAATCGCTTCAAGGTCGGTTTTCATTACGTCTGCATTAATAACCTTGACATTGTCAAAGTCCGACAGCGTCTCATTAAGTATCGGTATAAGACGTGAGTCCAGCTCGATGGAAACAACTTTTTTAGCAAGTTTACATAATTCTGCTGTAAGCACACCTATGCCCGGGCCTATTTCGATGGCGCACACATCTTTTGACGCTCCGCTGAGCTGTGCCATACGCGGGCAGACTGACGGGTTGATAAGGAAGTTTTGGCCGAGGGCTTTTGAAAGCCCCGCACCGTGTTTTGAGAGCAGTTCTCTTATGACTGTTGGATTGGAAAGGTCGTACATATTAATTTTTCTCCTCAGGGGTGAATTTATCAAAGGCGTGGGGCAGCAGTTCAGACAGGCTGTAGATCTTATAGCCATCCTTTTTTGCGCAGATAACGCATAACTGCGGGGAAAACTCAGAAAGCGCCTGGCGGCAGATACCACACGGCAGGATTGTTTCATCCCCCGCCGCGATGGCTATTGCCGTAAAAGAGCGGTTGCCTGCGGCTACCGCTGAGAACAGCGCTGTCCTTTCGGCGCAGTTTGTCGCTCCGAATGACACATTTTCTACATTGCAGCCTTTGAATATCTCCCCTTTGTCTGTCAGCAGGGCGGCGCCTACTTTAAAGCCGGAATAAGGCGCATATGCGTTCTCGCGGGCTTCCCTTGCGCAATTTAAAAGCTTCTCTATTGTCTTTTCATCAGGTTTTTCCAAATATATGCCTCCAAACTCAAAAGTCTTGCCCGAATATAACTTCGGTATATGGCCATAAGATGAATATATTGTTGAATTACGTTTCCTTCTATTGTATAATAAATTTGTATTGTTACAAGAAATCTTCAGGGGGATCATTAATCGATGGAAAACGCTATCAGGCGTGACAAGGTCAACTATTATCTTGATATCGCCCAGACCGTACTCGAGCGCGGAACATGCCTGCGCCGCAATTTTGGCGCTATTATAGTCAAGAACGACCAGATCATCTCAACCGGATATTCAGGAGCGCCTCGCGGACGCAAAAACTGCTGCGACACGGGCTTTTGCATGCGCGAAAAACTGAATGTCCCCCGCGGTGAAAGATACGAGCTCTGCCGCTCTGTCCACGCCGAGGCTAACGCCATTATCGCCGCTTCCCGCAACGATATGATTGGCGCTACCCTTTACCTTGTAGGCAGAGACGCGCGGACAAAAGAGCTTGTCCACGACGCCAGCTCATGTTCCATGTGCAAAAGGATGATTATCAACGCTGGAATAAAGACTGTAATTGTCAGGAATACAAGCGACAAGTACACAGTCATTGATGTTCAGAAAGAATGGGTCGAAAACGACGAATCATTAAGCGGTGTCACAGGTTACTGATATTGTCACTATATATTATAACATAATTTTCTTTACTTCAATTATATTATCAAAAAAGAGAGGAGTCCCCGGCTCTTTGCGATTGTTTAATCGGCCTGCTGAGGGATAATTTTATGGCATTTTACACGACACTGAATCAAGTTATAGTTCTGTTTTTGCTTATGGGTGTAGGGTATGTTCTGACTAAATCCGGTATGATTAGCTCCAAAACAACCGACCAACTGACTACCTTGCTTTGTTATATCGTCTCTCCCGCAATTATCCTCTACGTGTTCCTTAGAAAATTTGAACAGGATAAGTTCAACAATCTTTTGATTGCGGCCGCTGCCGCGATATTCATACATATTTTCAACATTATTGTCTGTACTCTAATCTTTAACAAGAAAACCGTTAAAGATGACAATAGGCGGATTGTCTCTCAGTTTGCGAGCATATATGCAAATGCCGGATTTATGGGGTTTCCCCTGCTGCAGGCATTAGTCCAAAATAACGGCCTTTTTTACGGGTCCGCCTATAACGGGGTCTTTCAGCTTTTCAACTGGACCCACGGAATACTTCTATATTCCGGAAAGGTTGAGAAAAAGTCCGTTGCAAAGGCTCTTTTAAACCCCAACCTTATCGCAGTCATTGTGGGCACTGTGATGTTCAGGTTCTCTGTATCACTCCCCGGCCCCTTATATTCTACGGTAAAATATATATCTGACCTCAATACACCGCTTTCAATGATAGTCATAGGCGCTGCGATAACCCAGGTACCACTCAAAGAGCTGTTTAATGACGCTTTTGTCTGGATAACAGTATTAATGCGCAACCTTGTGCTGCCGCTCTCGATTTTATTTATACTGCATTCTGTCGGTCTTCACGGGGAGCTTCTTCTCTGTGTTATGATACCTGCCTCATGCCCGACCGCAGGAGTAACTGTCCTGTTAGCAAAACTGACCGGAAGAGATGCCGCCATGCCCGCCAAAGCCATGACCCTTTCTACCATTATGTGCCTTATAACACTGCCCTTTATTCTTAGTGTTATGAATTGGTTGAAATTTTGATGCAAAATACCTTTTTCTATACTTGACATCTTTGATTGAGTTTACTATAATAATAAAGTCGCTTCGGGGTGTAGCTCAGTTTGGTATGAGTGCTTGGTTCGGGACCAAGAGGCCGTGAGTTCGAATCTCACCACTCCGACCAGTTCTTTAAACCTGCAACACTTGATTCTATTAGGTGTTGCGGGTTTTTTGTTGCCATTTTTTAAGGCTGATTTTATAAGTCAAATTTAGGGTCTAAACGATTTTTCCCCGTCTAAAACCGACGGATAGGCATCCAATAGGCAAGATTAGTGGAGGACAGGAAGCGGCAACACACATAAAAGGCGCCATCTCAGCGCGTAGGATAGAGATGGCGGGCGGTTTTTCAATTATACTTTTGAAATTCTATATTCCAGCGATGCATTCATAGAAAAGATTATAATAAATTCTCATCTGCCTGGTTCAGCTCAGGTGTGCTATGTAGAAAGCCAGATTTTATTTAGGAAGTCCTAACCAAATTGCAAAAATAACTGATACTATTCCAATTAGAATAGCTACTACATTCCAAAGCTTACTTTTCGTATTTTTAATACGAGAAAATCCCAAAACAATTAAAAATAGGCCTATAACTGCCGATAAAACCATTACAAAAAAACCCATTTTTACATCCTCCGTTCAAGATGAATTGTCTTATCATGACGGTTAGCTACATCTAAATCATGTGTAGCAGTAATAATGGTGGTGTTAAATTCTTGATTCATTTTAAAGAGTAAAGCTATAATTTTTTCTTTATTGTCACCATCCAAAGATGCTGTAGGCTCGTCACATAAAAGAAGCTGAGGTTTCATAATTACCGCCCTGGCAAAAACAACTCGAGATTTTTCTCCACCAGAGCATTCAAGTGGCTTCTTTTTTAATATTGATTCAATCCCTAATGTACTAACTATACTTTCGAAATCCTCTGATTTGCGATTCTCACGAGATTTTGCATACATTAAAGGTAATTTGATATTCTCCTCAACAGTCAAGGAATTGATTAAAGCAGATTCTTGAAGGACAAAACCAATTTTTTGATTTCGACATTCTGCTAATTGGCTTAAACTTAGATCATTAGTTTTCGAGCCAAAAAGCGTATAAGAACCGCTATAATTCCTATCTAACAATCCAAGAATGTTTAGCAAAGAAGTTTTCCCCACTCCGGACCTTCCTACAATAGCAATTCTTTCACCACTATTTACTTCAAGTTTGAAATCGTTTAGAATTGAAATGCGTGATTTTTTATTTTTATACACTTTTTCTTGAATAGTTAAATCAATAATTTTTGTCATTGCAACACCCCCAAGGAAATTGGAACTTTTTTAATTCTCCACAACATAATTTCGACAACAATTATCCCAATGACAATATCGAAAAATAGTGCTGCCAATAAGGACAACCAATCCATCCCTATTACACCAAATAAGCCAAATGTAGCAAAAGAAGCATCCTTTTTTATCCAAAGTTCATATCTTGAACAGGCAGTTACAATTAAGAGAACTACTAAATTGATAAAAAACAACAGACCATAATAACCGTAAAAGATTTTTCGTAGCTTTGAATAGCTTAATCCAACAAGTAGATTAATTGTAAAGTCTTTAATCATCAAACGTATACTGACCAATGAGCTCCAGATGATAAGGCAAGTTAAAATTAGTGTTATAATTGCTGTTAGTAAAGCTATGGTTTTTAATGAACTGAAATAATACTCATTAAAATACTCGAAATTTTCTTCTTGGTTATGAAACTTGAACTCTAAACCTAAGTTGTCTTTGATAACGTCGTGTAAACCTTCGATTTTATCCTTCGATGTTTGAAGTAGGATGATGTTAAAGAGTCCATTAAGTTGAAGATCCACGCTTGAATTGTTGAGAAAATTTTCATTAACAGGTATAACAACAGAAAAATTATAGTACTGTTTTGAACTAAGTGAATAATAATTGGAATGATATACATTTGGTTTTAAGATTCCTTGGACTTTTAGAGTTAATTGTTTCTGAAGCACAGGATCTTCGACTTTTATCGTAGAACCTATAGGATATGTATCACCCAACCCTTTTCCAATCAGAACAGGTATTTCTACATCATTGTTCTCAAGACGGTAATTAAAGTCCAAGTCTTTTCCTTGTGAAATTTTAAATTGCTTACTTAACTTATAGTATTCTTCATTTAAATAAGCAAACGAAACTTCCATATCATAAGCGTTAGGTAATGAAACAATAAATCCGTCTGTAAATAAGGCGTAGTTAAAATTATTGTTCTTTAAATAATCATACACATTTTGGGTGTCCCTTTTATCGATTTCACCCATATTCATGTTGCTGTTAGGGTCTAAGTTCGCAATATAAGTACCTGCCTGATTTAAGCGTTTCATTTCATCGTATCCTTGAAGAGTTGAAACAGTAGATCGAGCTGCAATGAAAACAAGGTAATTCATCAAAAAAAGCAATAAAAACACACTAAATACAATAATAACCTTTCTCAAAAAAATCTTTGTAATAAAGAATTTAAAAATTTTCAAATCTACTCACCATCAATGAACTAATTAATATATAAACTACAAATACACAAGATAGATAAATGTTATTGGTTAAGCCTATGCCTAAAATAACATTCGCTATCGCTGATATAACAAAAGCAATCAATAATATCGCCAAACATTCAAGAAAGTAACGAATAGTAATAGACCGTATCGTATCACCTACAAGAACCCTGCAATACACTTCTACTTTTTTTCTGTTCAACATTTGATAATGAAAAATCACAACAGCAAATGTTAATAAAAAAATAATTAATCCTCGATAGTCATAAAATTGCTTGAAAAAAATTTCTAGAAGATAAGAGTCTATACTTAAAGTTTTAACATAATCAAACACTATATTAAAACCAAAACAAAGTATATAGCAACTCAACAATTCAACTCTATCAATAAGTCTAAACAGAGATTTCTTCATCTGACCTCCTAAAATATCGCTCTACATCTATGAGTAACGCTCAAAAAATATAGTGAGATTAATGGTTTTCAGACATAGTTCAAATTACGAACCACTCTGAAATATAGAAAAAAGCGGAGTCCTAATAAGGGTTGACCGCAATATCTACCTGCACAAAAGCATTCAAGCTGTAATTCCGAACATTCTGGCTTCGGTACTTTGCCTATCCCTGTATATCACTCTAATTAATAATTTAAGATGGGAATTATAACTGCAAAAATGTATTTTATACTTCCATAAAATGTTCACAAGAGACCTTGGTCAACGAAAAATGATTATCCGTGGTTCCAATTAAACTTAGTTGTGTACGCTGAGCCCCAATGGATTAAATCATCCCACACGGAACCTTCAACTCTTCCATTGTAAGCGGTCTTGGTAAGAAGAACTTGTCCGTTCCTGCTGTATTTAAAAGAGGCCCAGTGATAACCTGAACCGGGATAGTTCCATGCAGCTCCATTGTATTTTACCTGGAAAATTTCCTCATTGGAAGCACCGTTTAAAGCGGTCCCGAAAGTTTGTGCAGAAGCCACGACCCCAAGTCCTGTCATAAGGGTAAGAGCAAGGAGTAGTGTCGTAATCTTTTTACCAGGTTTCGATTTGATTTTCATATGGCACCTCCTTACTTGCAGTTATAACTCCCAACCTTAATATATCACAATTTCCAGAACATGTTAAGAATTTATCATAATTATCCGTGAAAAAATCAAAGGTATCAAAATTCAACACCTACATACAATTTTTGTGAGTTGTGACGAAAACAGAGCAGCCCGTAGTTCTCACAAGTAATGTAGCTAATATACTTTTATCTTCATCCGTAAGTATCTGTTAACATTTGCGGTTCAAGGGGGTATACGCTGACACATTACCATCGGATTTAGGACCGGCTGCTAATTTGCTTGCATCGGCTATTGACTCCATAAAAAATATGGAAAAGAACAATTAAGAGAGAAAAAATTGGCAGCAAATAGGCATAAAAATATTGGTGCTGATGCCTGAACCCGCTGGTTCGGGACCAAGAGGCCGTGAGTTCGAATCTCACCACTCCGACCATAAGCCCAGTCTTATCAGGTATGTTCTTCAGAACATACCTGGTTTTTTTATTCCTGATTATGGGCGGCAGCGGTCCGCATATTTGTCATGCCGCTGCTGATGTTTAAAGGGAGTGCCGGTTATTCGGCACTCCCTTTATTATTTATAGGCGGCATATTCTATGACAACTTTAGTGATATGACTTTGCGGTTCTGAACAGCTTCCGGTAATTCACCCTGCCGACCTTTTTCAACATATAAGCGGATTTATTTGAGCCTCTGGCGCGGTTTTGGTTGAGAGCTTCTATTATAGCCTCGGCATTTTTAATGCCGATTCCATGGCCGTAATAACTGCCGCCGCCCAAAATGATAACATTTTCACCCTGCCAATGGGGTGTAAGAGGGTCTACGTCCGGGTTAATAAAATAGCCCCGGTCGCCCGGCAGGAAATCCTTTGTATTTTTCATAAGCCCGATACTGCCGAATACAGGGTCAATATGGTGCCAGTTCATCAAGGTGATATTGGAAAACACCTTGTCATACAGCGCGTCTGGGTAAAGGGTGAGCACCGCCTTATAAAAAACAATCATAATAGCCGTCGCGCATTCCGTTGCATAGAGTGAGCCGTTTTTATAAATATCCCTCATAGCGTCGCTTGGCCGCACATTGCTTTTGAGTACAAAACCGCCGTCGGGACTGCGCTTCCAATAATCCGTATTACATCTGGATTTTTCAAATATAGCGAAACCCATGCCGCTGCTGTTGAGTTCAACAGCAGCCTCTATTGTCGACTTTCGCAGTTCAACTTCAAATCTCAATTCATCTATTGAGCTGTATTCAAAACTTTCCTCTGCTCCCCATATCTTTTGAATTATCATACTTTCCACGCCGCCACGAGGGAAATCACGGCCAATATCCTGCAGTTCAACAACCTTACCCGCTATCTTAATCATTGTGTTCCCCTCGCCCACCGCTCGCTATCTCAATCTGCTTCTCTATCGGATACTCCATCCACCTATTCCACTGCCTCCGATTGCGCAGATAAAGCCGGCGGGAGTATTCGGCAAGCATGGCTTTGACCTGATTATCCAGACCGGAGAAAGAGGAGAGCCTGACTCGGTCAGCGTCGGCAAACGCCTCAACCGCCTCTTCATCCTTTTGCGGCAGTTTCCTGCAGAGATACTTTGCCTCTAAATTTACTTTGCACAGCAAAGGGTCACTTGTCTGATGAAAGGTTTCGTCAGTAAAATACAGATACGGGCTGTTTTCCTTAAACCACGATATGTAGGCCTCATACTTTGGCCTTCCCTTTTGTTCTAAGCCTTGACAGGACGCATGCTTGAGCAGGTTTTCAGCAAGTTCTGCGTCGCGTTTGTTGCGGGATTTCAGAAAATCTGCAATCAGGCTTAAGACACGGGTATCTTTAAGGCTGAAAAGCGCCCACACTAAATCCTGAATATACATTCCCTTCCGGTTGCGGTAAAAGACCATGCGGACGACGGCCGGCAGGACCTCAGTATCCCGGTATTGTCTTAACAGTACAACAGCGGCAGCCTCCAATATGCGGTCAAACTCGTCGCTTAAACCTGTCTCTTTGCTTCCCGACAGCAATATCCATTCAAGGGTATTCCTATATAAATCGCCATTTTCCGGCGTCTTAAGATTAAGCATGGGCGTATCGTCTGCATGTGACAGGATTCTAAGGCAAAACAAGACGGCCGCCTTGTCCCGTTCGATTAATTCGCTTGCCACATTCAAATCCAGTATCTGCGGCATAAGGATATAAAAAGTCGCGAAACTCAGGTTCTCCGCATTTAACAGGGAAACGGCCTTTTCTTTGTTTGTCTGCATTGTTTTTAAAAAATACGCCTTAAGCTTTTCATTGCCCGACCTTATGCGTATCATATCAAGATTGCCGATTGTACCGGCGCCCGGAAACCTATTTTGCATACAGATTACCTCTTTATGTATAAACTTAAACGGCTGACTTTCCATTATATTAAAATCAGCCGGTTTTGGCTCAATCCGGACGCTATTGCCGCTGTTATAAATGTCCCCCGATTATCATAACGTGATAATCGGGGGGTTATCTTCATTGCATATCTTTTATACGAAAAAAGGGGCATATACTGTACTTGCCATCTTTGCTGCCGCCATGTTTGCCGCCGGTATCGTATATATAGCAGCCGACTGTGCGATAAAATATCTGCTTGCAAATTCACAGGTTCCCGACACCGATACCATTATCATCGACCCCGGGCACGGGGACCCTGACGGCGGGGCTGTCGGCATAGACGGCGTATTGGAAAAAGACATCAACCTCGCCATATCATTCAAGCTCAGAAACTTCTTTTCGGCGGCCGGATACCGCGTCATAATGACCCGGGAGGGCAACAGCGAGATTTACGATAAAGGCAGCGATACAATCCGCAAAAAGAAGGTTTCTGACCTCAAAAACAGGCTCTCAATAGCGAATTCGCACCCGGGCGTCGCCTTTTTGAGTATTCATCAAAACATATTCAGCTCCTCCTCCAGCTCCGGCGCAATTGTTTTTTATTCGCCGAATAACGACGAAAGCAAACGGCTTGCCGAATACATACAAACCGGCATCAGGAAAATGGTACAGCCTAACAATAAATATAAAGTCAGGCAGGTGAATGATGATATCTTCCTGCTTTACAATGCAAAGTCGCCGGCAGTTATGGTCGAATGTGGGTTCCTTTCAAACCCCAACGACTGCCGGATGCTGCAGGATGAGGCATACCAAAACAAGCTGGCATTTGCGATATTCAGCGCCACACTAAAATTTAATGCAGAAAGGCAAAGCAAATCTAATCCAAAAAAGACAAGCGTATAACATTATTTTTTTGCTATAATTTGAAGCTTGCTGTGCCAATTCAAACTGTTTTATATTAAATATATTGCATTTTTCACTAAAACAAGATAAAAAAAGCTCGCAGCCGGAAAAGCTGATTGCCGCTGTTTATTACTTCAGCCGTAATCAACTTTGCCCGCTGCGAGCTGTTTTCTTTATTCTATTAGCCCATAACAAGCAGCAGTTCCCTTAAAACCTTGCACGCGACGGCGGTGGAAACCCCTGACGCGTCATAATGCGGAGAAAGCTCCACTACATCGGCCGCTTTTATATCCAAGCCGCTCAATGCAATGAGCGCGTTTTCAAGCTCCATGAAGCTTACGCCGCCGGCCTCCGGCGTTCCTGTGCCGGGGAAAATTGACGGGTCGAGCACATCCAGATCGATAGTGACATAAACCGGCACTCCCGAAAGCTCTTTTACGGTCTCCTCAATGCCTTTTGTAGTGTAACGGTGCAGTTTTGTATGGCCGCTGTCTGCCCATTCGAACTCCTCGCGCGTTCCGGAGCGGATACCGAACTGGTGTATGCGTCCGTCCCCTACTAAGTCCCACACGCGCCTTATCACATTGGCATGCGAGAGCTTCTCGCCGAGATACTCGTCGCGCAGGTCTGTGTGGGCGTCAAAATGTATTATGTGAAGGTCCGGATATGCTTTAAGCGCCTCCTCTATAGCCGGCAGGGAAACAAGATGTTCGCCCCCGATCATTACCGGGCGCTTTCCTGCCTTTATGATGTATCTTTCTATCCCAGCTATCTTCTGCAGCGCGCGGCTGGTGTCTCCAAATGGCAGGTCAAGGTCGCCCGCGTCATATATCTTCATATCTTCAAGGTCTTTGTTCTGATAGGGGCTGTATGTTTCGAGTCCTATAGACTCCGCTCTCATGCTCATAGGTGCAAATCTTGAGCCGGGGCGGAATGTAACCGTTCCGTCAAAGGGGGCGCCGAAAATGACAATGTCACTCTCGTCATAGCCGGCCTCACAGCCGATGAAACATGATTTCAGTATTTCAAACCCGGTGAGCCCTGTTTTATTATCTGACATTATCGAGTTTCTCCTTTACATATGTTGGCAGCGCAAAGGCGGCACAGTGAAGGTCTGTGTTATAATACTTCGTTTTTAGGCCAAGCGCTTCCCATCTTTCGCGCTTAAAATCCGCTATCGGGTCAAGCTTCTTTGAAGCAAAACCGAACAGCCACAGGCCTGACGGGTATGTGGGCATATGAAATTGATACACCTTTGCGATGGGGAAGGTCCTTTTTATCTTCGCATGGGCCCGCAGCATCTCGTGGTTATAGTTGTCGTAAAAAGGGCTTTCATGCTGGTTTATAAGAATACCGCAGTCGGACAGTGCGCGATAGCAGTTTTCATAAAACTCCATAGTAAAAAGCCCCTCGCCCGGGCCTATCGGGTCGGTCGAGTCGACAAGGATGAGGTCATATGCTCCGTCGGGCGCTTCTTTGACGAATTTGAACCCGTCCATAAAGTGCATGCTGATACGCTCATCGCGGTCGAGCGCACAGGCGGTCTGGGGCAGATATTTCTGGCAAAGGCGCACAACACGCTCATCTATATCCACAAGGTCAATGTGCGTGACGCCCTTATAGCGGCAGACTTCCCTCGCTGTACCTCCGTCGCCGCCTCCTATTATCAGCACGCGCTTGATATCCGGATTAACCGCCATAGGCACATGGCAGATCATATCGTGATAGGCAAATTCGTCGCGCTGGGTCACCATCACAAGCCCGTCTATCGTGAAAAAGGTTCCGTAGGTTTCTGACTCAAAAAAATCTATCTTCTGAAACGGCGTTTGTTCGCTGTACAAGTGACGTGTTGTCTTAATTGAAAACTTTACGTCGTCCGTATGATATTCAGAATACCACAGGTCAAGCATATAAACCTCCAAAGCTAACTGCAGGCGGAAACATTGTGATGCGCAGTTGTCCGTTCCACGTCACATCAGTATTGTGTATTCATATTGCGCCCATAAAAGATTTCTTCCATTTCTTTTCTCAACTTTTTAGTTATCTGACGCGCCTCACCTGGATGAATTTCATCTTTTGTAAAGCCAAAAAGATAATTGTCGAGGTCAAAATCTTTAAGCATACATTTTGTATGAAAAATATTTTCCTGATAAACATTGACGTCGATCATCTGGTACCGGTCTTTTATTTCTTTCGGGATAAAGTTCTGTATAGAGGTCATGGGATGGTCCATGAACAGTTTGCGCCCTGTTATATCGCGCGTAAAGCCGCGTACACGGTAATCGATCGTCATTATATCCGCATCGAAACTTTGTATGAGATAGTTGAGCGCTTTAAGCGGGGATATCTTGCCGCAGGTCGATACATCGATGTCGGCTCTGAATGTGCAAACGCCGCCATCGGGGTGATATTCTGGATATGTGTGTACCGTAATATGGCTTTTATCAAGATGAGCAAGAACAGTCTCCGGCAGAGGGCCTGGCTCTTCATTATGCTGCGAATTCGGCCCATGGCTGATCATTGGCTCTTCACAGACAAGAATGGAAACACTCGCCCCCTGAGGGTCATAGTCCTGCTTTGCTATGTTTAAAATATTCGCACCGATAATCTCTGTAACATGACCAAGTATGTTTGTAAGGCGGTCAGCGTTATACTGTTCATCAATATAGGAAATGTAAGCATCTCTGTCGCTGACAGTCTTTGTGTAACAGATGTCATACATATTAAAGCTTAGTGTTTTTGTCAGGTTGTTAAACCCGTAAAGTCTGATCTTATTGCTCATCGATAAAATATCACTCTCCAATCTTTCCGCCGCAGATATGTCCCGGCTGATTTTGCTGAAAATTGTTTTACAAACGTAATTGTATATTTAATTGCGTCTGTTTTCAATAGGAATTCGAAATGTTTAGTGATTTTTTTTGTTTGTCTTATCTTGACTTCTATATCTGTACGTGTTAATATAACAATGTTGACTAAGTCTTCGGGGCGGGGTGAAATTCCCCACCGGCGGTAATGCAGCGTTTCGCTGACAAGCCCGCGAGCTGTTTTTCAGCAGATTTCGGTGAGATTCCGAAGCCGACGGTAAAGTCCGGATGGAAGAAGGCGGCATTTTCGATTTTAACAGCCCCGAATGCTTTGCATTCGGGGATTTTTTTGCCGTCCGTCCCGTTTTTGGGAGGAATTGGTGTTATGTCAGAGCAATGCAGAAAAACAAAATTTATTGTCTACACCGGTATCTTATCGGCACTCGCAATTATTCTTTATTTCTTTGATTTTCCGATTATTCCAGGCTCAAATTACCTTATGATCGATGCAAGCGACCTTCCGGCAGTTATCGCTGGCGTCATCTTAGGCCCAAGCACAGCCGTTATTGTCGAACTATTAAAGGTACTTGTCCATGTCCTCATCAAGGGAATGGGCAGCACTATGGGATTCGGCGACCTTGCCAATTTCATCGTAGGCGTTGCGTTTACTGTCCCCTTTGCCGCTGTTTTCAGAGCGGCAGCAAAACGCGGCGTTAAGCTATTTCCTGCCATACTGCTTTCCGGTGTCACCGGACTTGTTTCTATGGTTACAGCAGGTCTCATAGGAAACTATTTTATTGCCCCGCCCTATTTTCAACTTTTTCTTCACATTAAGTTGTCCGGCGCTGCCCTGTGGGCTGCAATCGGCAGCGCGACGATACTTAATCTCATAAAATCCGTACTGCTCACAGTCGTGATGATTCCTATAATCGGACTGCTTAATAAAAAAGCAATAAAATTGTAACATTAGCATTATGCCACACCTAAGGGAGAATATGAAGATTGGCGTTTTATTCCATGTTCTCGTTTTTTGTCAATTTGCGGGTACAGTGGATTTGCAAAGTATATATTATGCTGGTTTTTGTATATATTATGCTGGTTTTTGTTATAATATTACAGACAAAAGCCGCCGTATATTGACAGGAAGGAATAACATGATATAATAAGATTAAAATTAATAAGGCCTTATCAAGAGTGGCTGAGGGAAAGGCCCTGTGAAGCCCGGCAACCTGCCTGATAAAAAGGCAAGGTGCCAATTCCTGCGGAATAGGTTAACCGTAAAGATGAGGTAGTGATATTTCGCCCTCTGGTTGACTTCCGGAGGGCTTTTGTTTTAAGGCCACACGAGGAGGATAAAGAAATTGGGAAGGTACTTATTCACTTCAGAATCTGTTACGGAAGGACACCCAGACAAAGTCTGCGACCAGATTTCGGATGCTGTCCTTGACGAGATTATAAAAGCTGACCCCCAGGCAAGAGTTGCCTGTGAAACGGTTACAAATACTGGCCTTGTGCTTGTGACCGGTGAAATTACAACAAACTGCTATGTGGATATTCAAAAGATTGCGCGCAATACAATTAAGGAAATCGGCTATACCGACGCTAAATACGGGTTTGACAGTGAAAACTGCGCTGTCCTTACCGCAATTGAAGAACAATCCTCCGATATAGCTATGGGCGTTGATAAGTCATATGAGGCTAAAGATGGACAAGCGGACGACGCCGACGCTATCGGTGCCGGCGACCAGGGCATGATGTTCGGATTTGCTTGCACTGAAACCCCGGAACTTATGCCTCTGCCCATTTCTCTTGCACACAAACTGGCTTATCGCTTGGCCCAGGTCCGCAAGAGCAAGATACTGCCGTATCTGCGTCCGGACGGAAAGACCCAGGTCACTGTGGAATATGAGGATGGACGCCCGATAAGGGTTGACACCATTGTTATCTCCGCTCAGCATGACCCGGAAGCAACATTGGCTCAAATCAAATCTGATTTGATTGAAAATGTAGTAAAGCCTATTATCCCGGCAAATCTGCTTGATAATAAAACAAGATATTTCATTAACCCGACAGGCAGATTCGTGCTCGGCGGCCCCGCGGCTGATTCAGGGCTTACCGGCCGCAAGATCATTGTCGATACCTACGGCGGTTATGCACGCCACGGCGGCGGCGCCTTCTCCGGCAAAGACCCGACCAAAGTTGACCGTTCAGCCGCCTATGCAGCGCGCTATGTTGCAAAGAATATTGTGGCGGCTGGGCTTGCCGACAAGTGCGAGGTCGAGATCGCCTATGCTATCGGTGTAGCGCATCCTGTTTCAATCTCAGTCGATACATTCGGTACCAACAAAATCGATGAGTCTAAGATAGTCAAACTCATAAACGAAAACTTCGACTTAAGGCCAGCGGCTATAATCAGGAAGTTTGACCTGCGCCGCCCGATTTACAAACAGCTCGCCGCTTACGGCCATATGGGGCGTGAAGACCTCGGCGTGAACTGGGAAAAGACCGATATGGCGGACATTCTGAAAAAGGCCGCGTTTTAATCCGGTTTAAATTTATCTGCGGAAAATTCCAAATCGGAATTTTCCGCATTTTTATGCCTTTTTGTATACCATTTAACCTTTATCAGCATTTTTATCTCAACCACGCGCGGCAAATTTCATCTTTTTAGTTTGAATTGTGCCGGCTGTCTACAAGATGAATATTGTTCAAAAATTGTAACCTGAAGATTATGATTTAGTTACAGACTATTTTTTATATAACCATTTTGTTTTTCTTTTTGTGCAATATGACAATATATGGCATTTAGCGTGCTGCTTTTTTGCACAAAACGCCCCTTGCGAACATATCATGTAGCGAGGTGAGAAATATGCCTGAAATAATAGCGGGAGTGCTTTTAAGTTTCTTCGCGATTGTTGGGGTTGCAGAAACAGTACGCTGGATAAAAAAGTTCATGCTTGCACCTTGCGCAAAAAGCCCGGCCTTTGTGGTGACCTGCGCCGGACATGACGAGCAGATCGAATATTGTGTGCGCTCGCTTGCTGATCAGGCAAACGAATTGTGCCCTTGCGGCAGACGGCTCATTGTGGTAGTAGACGACGGTATGGATGAGGAAACACGTTCCATATGTGAAAGGTTGGAACATGATATAGACGGTGTCACTGTCTGCACAAGACCTGAACTGCCGCTCATATTTGGCGGAGAATTGCAAAGCTGAGCGTTTAGTATTATATTATTAATAACAGAATTTACATTGCGATGAATCAGCAAGAAATAAAAAAGCAGGGTAACATAATGGAACACGAATTCACGTCTATAAGCGGTACTGTTGAAAATATAGTTTTCAGAAATGAGGATAACGGATGGACAGTATTTGAAATCGACAGCGGCGATGAACTGGTCACCGCTGTCGGCCTGCTTTTTCAGGTCTCGGCCGGCGATACGATAAAAATTATGGGCGAATGGGTCAACCACCCAAGCTATGGGCGGCAATTCAGAGTGGAATCCTATGAAAAAAGCCTCCCTGCCACCGAGTCCGCTATACTCAAATACCTGTCGTCAGGCGCCATAAAGGGCATTGGGCCGGTAACAGCTCAGCGCATTATCGACATGTTCGGCTCTGAAGCCCTCAATGTAATAGAAAAAACGCCGGAAAAGCTGGCGCAGATTCGGGGTATCTCACTTAAAAAAGCGCAGGCAATCGGCGAAGATTATAAACAGCAGTTCGGCGTCCGAAGCTGCATGCTTTTTCTCCAGCAGTACGGGGTTACGCCTGCTGAAGCGGTTAGAATCTGGCAGAAATTCGGCCCGGGCACTGTGGATATCGTCAAGGCAAACCCTTATGTCCTCTGTGAATCAGGTATCTGGATATCTTTTGAAAGGGCCGATAAGATCGCTGCGGCAATGGGCTTTGGCACTGATACTGAATGTAGAATACGCGCCGGCATATCCTATATTCTCAGACATAACCTGTCAAACACCGGCCATACCTACATTCCAGACAACAAACTTATTACTGCGGCGGCCTCATTGCTCGGCGTCGAAGAATCAGACGCGCAGTCCGCTCTCGAAAAGCTGGTT
This sequence comes from [Clostridium] cellulosi, assembly GCA_000953215.1. Lineage (NCBI taxonomy): Bacteria > Bacillati > Bacillota > Clostridia > Eubacteriales > Oscillospiraceae > Ruminiclostridium > [Clostridium] cellulosi. The sequence continues at coordinate 325,503 of LM995447.1, read as the reverse complement.
GAAGAAGAAGAGGTTATTTCAGATGAAATAAGCGGGCGGCGCGCAATCTTTTTGCCGTCGGCTTACCGGGCTGAGACCTATGTTGCGGGGCGCATAAAACTGATGATGCAGATTGAGCGCCCTGTTCTTGGAGATTGCAGCGCCCGGATAAAACAGGCCGAAGAGGCCTTCGGTATCAAATACGCTCAGAAGCAGAAGGAAGCTATTGAAACCGCTTTTAAAAGCGGTGTTATGATACTTACCGGCGGCCCCGGTACAGGAAAAACAACAACCATCAACGCTATCATTTCCGTTTATGAAAGCATGGGGTTAAAGGTGGCTCTCGCTGCCCCGACGGGCCGCGCGGCAAAACGGATGACCGAGGTAACGGGCAGAGAAGCCAAAACAATCCATCGCCTGCTTGAAGTTGAATTCACGCAGGATGACGAAGTGAGATTCGCCCGCAATGAGAAAAACCAGCTCGACTGTGACGCGCTGATTGTGGACGAGCTGTCGATGGTCGATATATTGCTCTTTGAATCGCTTTTGAGAGCATTAAAGCTCACCTGCCGCCTTATTATGGTTGGCGACGCCGACCAGCTCCCTCCCGTCGGCGCTGGCAACGCATTGCGCGATATGATAGAATCCGGCGTCATTCCCGTCGTACAGCTAAACGAGATTTTTAGGCAGGCCGCCCAAAGCCTGATAGTAACAAACGCTCATAAAATAGTCCGAGGGGAGCAGCCAACGCTCACCAGCCGTGACCGCGACTTTTTCTTTATTCAGCGCTTTACCCCTGCTCAAGTAAGGCAGACGGTGACCGAACTTGTCAAGAAGCGTCTGCCGGACGCTTATGGATATTCCCCGCTTTGGGACATACAGGTGCTGACTCCCGGGCGGCGGGGAGAACTCGGCGCAAACGACCTTAACACTGCGCTGCAGCAGGCACTCAATCCCAGTTCACCTGACAAGTCTGAACGGCAGTTTGGAACCCGCCTCTTCAGAGAGGGCGACAAGGTCATGCAGATTAAGAACAACTACGATATCATTTGGGTAAAAGACAACGGAGAGCACGGAACCGGCATTTTTAACGGCGACGTCGGGGTGCTCGAAATGCTTGACCGGCGTACTGGCATGATGAAAATTCGCTTTGACGACCGCGTCGCGGAATATACGCCGGAAGGCGTCCAAGAGCTGGACCTCGCATATGCCGTAACAGTGCATAAAAGCCAAGGCAGCGAATTCAAGGCGGTCATTCTCCCGCTCTTTTCCGGCTCACCGCAGCTTTTTTACCGCAACCTTTTATATACTGCGGTAACTCGGGCAAAAGAAATGGTAATCATAGTCGGACGCCCTGGCGTTGTTGAACAGATGGTATCAAACGACAGAAAAACTAAGCGTTATACCGGCCTTTGCGAATTTTTAAAAAACGGTTAAACTGCCGGCATGACTCATTAATATATTCAGCAGGCATTTTCTAAAGCTAACTTCAGGTGACGCATTATGAACAGACTGGCTGATATAATAATCTCCCTGTTTTTCCCGCACAGGTGCCCTTTCTGCGGCAAAACCGTTCCCAGCAATATGGCCATATGCAAGGATTGCGCCGGCACCCTGCCCTATGTCACCGGAAAAACATGCCCGCGCTGCGGGAGAGGCTTTGAATTCTGCCACTGCAGGGGCAATAAATTTGCATTTGAACGCTGCGTCTCACCTTTATACTATGAAGGCTCTGTCCGCAAAAGCATAATAAACTTTAAATTCCACGCAAAACAATCATCCGCCGCAGCGTATGCGGCTCTGAGCGCTCAAATGATAAAAAGGGAATACGATTGGCAGCAGTTTGATTTTATAACTTGTGTCCCATTAACTAAACGTGAATTTAAAAAACGGGGTTTTAATCAGTCGGAAGTGTTTGCCCGCGCCCTGTCGCGTAAACTCGGAATTCCGTATAAAGACGCCCTTTGCAAGCCCCGCGATGTAAAACCGCAGCGAACGCTGAATTCAGAGGAAAGATGGCTGAACACTGCCGGAGCATTTTCGGCAAAAGGCAGTTTCCCCGGCGCCGTTGTCCTGCTTATCGACGATGTTATTACTACCGGTGCCACCCTCAGCGATTGTGCAAGGGCGCTTAAAGAAGCCGGCGCAAAACAGGTTTTCTGCGCGACAATTGCTTGCACAGCCCCGAACAAAATAAATGCCGGCCAATAATATGCTTATTACTTTATATAATGCTCATCTCTTGGTACGACTATAAAAGTCTTTATTTTGCATTCATTATAACCTAAATATTTGATACTTTTATTCCAAATATAGTTTATTAAGCTGATGACATGAAAATTTTTTGATAGTATAATTATTATAAGGATAGTTATGCAAAGGCTGCGTGAGGAGATATAAATGTCGGACAGAGTGGTCAGGCGCAGGTTTTTGTGGAGCCTGTTTATACAAAACACTGAGAATTGGCTTGGCAGGATGTCAATGTCAGGCTTGCATTTATGTGGAATTGACACACACAGCCGTTTCATTTTTGTGCCTGGAGAACCTGTAAAATATAAATATTGTTTTTCATATTCAAAATTTGAAAATAGCAGCGAAATAAAACAAACTAAGGCCTCTGGCTGGGAAAACGTAGCCCGTTTCGACAAATGGAATGTTTATAGGACAACAAATGCCGATAATAAGCAAGCCATGCCTAACAGGCGCGGAATTTATCTCCGCAACAATTCCCTGCTTTGCCTGTACGCTCTGGTCAGTTCCATAGTCCTGCTTCTGCTCTTCGGCATGACATTCGGCTATTTCTTGCTGTACCTGCATCCTACAACCGATGAGATTTTTTTTCGCCGCGCAGTTGTAATAATAGGAATATTTGCTCTGCTGTTGCTGTGCAATTTCATACTTTTCCTTTTTATGACCGCTGCAAACAGCTTGGTACTTGAAGAACCTACCGATGCTATTGTACCTGAAATAGCCTATCGCCAGTTCCTCGCGAGAAAGACATTTGAAAAATGGCTGGAAAAGCTGTTAATCCGCGACGGGGATATCATAAAGCGTATCAGGCCATTGTGGATAATGACTCCCCGTTCTCTGGAGAAATGGCTGGTCAAAATGGAAATGCAGGGCTTAAACTTATATAAAGTCCATAATAACGGCATGATGTTTTATTTTATAAAAAATGCTCCGCGAAAGGTTAAATACTGTGTTATCAGCAACAACAGCGGAAAAATCGCCCGCTGTATCGCGGATGGGTGGCAGGTCGTCTATTCAACATCCGGAAAAGGTGACAATTTCGGACGGCTCGTCATCATATCCCACGATTATACGGACGGCACCGAGCCGTCACCCTTTGATAATGAGAAAGAATATGTGGTAAATGCGGCACATATATCATTTCGCTTCATTGTAATATACTTTTGTTTTCTTTTAGCCGCTGTCACCGGTCTTGTTGCATCAGCATATTTTAAAGCCAATACCGCGGTTGTTTGGATAGTGGGCATATTCACGGCAGGTATGGCTGTGCTTATAATTAAAATGCTGCTGTATCTTACCGGCTCAATGATAGCCGCAAAAAGAATTAAATAATTTTAGTCGGCTTGAAAATATACTAATTATTAAATATAATATATATATATTATACTGTATTCCCAGTTTTTTTAGTTCAAAATCACAAGCTATTATATTCCAAAACCTGAAAAAGAAATCAAATATCAAGTTTTTATGGGCTTTAAAGTCAGTAGTTGATATTTTAGTGCGGTTATTATTAATTCAGAATGGAAGTGTATGAATTGCCTGGTAATGACATAGGTCTGGATCTTGGGACGGCGACAATATTAATATATGTTAAGGGCAAGGGTATTGTACTGAAGGAACCATCAGTTATCGCATATGATAAGGATAATGATGAAATTGTCGCAATTGGAACAGAAGCACGAAAAATGCTTGGCCGCACACCAGAAAATATCGTTGCGGTAAGACCTCTGCGCGACGGCGTTATCTCAAATTTCGACCTCACTGCGCAAATGCTCAAACATTTTATCAAAAAAATCTGCGGCGGTTATTTCTTTAAACCGCGTATAATGATTTGCGTCCCCGCTATGATTACAGAAGTTGAAGAAAGGGCTGTTTATGACGCGGCGATAGAAGCGGGCGCACGCCGGGCTTACCTGATTGAAGAACCAATAGCCGCTGCCATCGGTGCAGGAATTGATATCTCAGCGCCGCGCGGCAGCATGATTGTAGATATCGGCGGCGGAACTACCGACATTGCTGTTCTTTCATTAAAGGATTCCGTTGTTTCCAAATCACTGAAGGTCGCCGGCGATAAATTTGACGAGGCAATTATAAAATATGTACGCAGAAAATACAGCGTCCTTATCGGAGAACGCACTGCCGAAGAAGTAAAAATCCGAATTGGCTGTGTTTATCCGCGGGAAGAGGAACTTAGCATGGCAGTTAAAGGCCGCTGTCTGGTCACTGGGCTGCCTAAAATGATCGAAATTACATCTGAGGAAACCCGGGAGGCTTTCCATGAGGTTTCAACGAGCGTCCTCGATGCCATCCACTCCGTACTTGAAAGCACACCTCCTGAACTTATCGGCGACATCGCCGAAAGCGGCATCATTCTCACGGGAGGCGGAAGTTGTATCTACGGTATGGATAAATTAGTTTCAAAACACACAGGAATACCGGCGCATTTAGCAGATGACCCTGTAACTTGTGTTGCAAGAGGTACTGGAGCCGCTCTTGAAAACTTAGACAAAATTCCGGATGGGCTTTTATATATAGCTAAAAACAAGCGAGAACAGTCATAAACTCTTACTTTTCATACATATTCAAACGCTGGCCGTCTGCGCCGTCGAAATTGAAAACTGGCGGTGCAGCTTTTTGCTGTAAACCAACGGTTATTTCTGTTATTATATAATGTTGTTTAGTATAAATATTTAGTATTTTTAATTCATTTAGTTGACTTTATAAAATATTGTATTAAAATTAATAATAGCACACATTATTTGGTTAACTTTTGTGTAATTTACTAAAATCGCTGTTTGGCTTAAAAGAGGGGGCTGGACAATGAAAAAGGCTGCAGCATTAGCAGTACTTGCTGTTATTGCCTTTTTTGCTGTTGTTTTCAGCACTTTTTATGGCATTAATGATACCAAAGCTACCCAAAACAGCGAGTCAAAATCCAAAATAAAGCTGACGTTTATGAACAGTTGGGGCGGATACGACACTAAGGCCAGCGTTGTAGAGCAGCTTTTTGATGAATTTCAGGAAAAAGAAAAAAATACGGAAATAGTCAATCAGACCCTCTCGGGTGATGATTTTTTACCCACCATTAAAGAAAAATTTGCAACCGGGAGCCAGCCTGATGTTTTCGGCCTTTGGCCCGGCAGCGATATCAGAACACTGATAAAAGCCGGAAAAGTCGCAGATCTGACCAATCTTATTACCTCTGATCCGAAATGGTACAACAGTTTTGACACGAGCATGTGGCCCCAAGTCATGCAAAACGGAAAGATTTATGGATTGCCGGTTGAAATAACCTTTGAGGGGCTTTTTATAAACAAGGACCTTTTTGACAGATACAATGTGAAGGTGCCCGAAAACTATGAGGACCTGAAAAAGGCTATAGTTACCTTCAAAAACAACAATATAATCCCTATTGCATACAACTGCAAGCCCGAGGGAAGTTACCTCTATCAAAATATCGTTATGAGCCTTGACGGCAAAAATGTTGAAAATCCATTCATAAACGGCAAAATACGGGACAGTTACATAAAGGCAATGTATATAATGCGGGAACTGCGCGAATTGGGTGCTTTCCCTAATGACAACGAATGTTTTACAATGGAAAGTAATGCAAGAGATGACCTATTCCTTCAAAAAAAGGCGGCTATGATTGTCCAGGGGTCTTGGTTCGTCGATAAATGTAAAACGGACACCGTTGAGCTTGTGCCCTTCCCCCGCATGACAGAAAACAGTCCGAACGCAGCAGTTTATTGCCTTGGCTGCGGTACATTTTACATGAGCCAAAAGGCCTGGAATGACCCTGTAAAAAAAGAAGCAGCCATTAAGCTATTGAGATTTCTAACCTCGAAGGAAGCATGTGAGAAGCTGGCTGTTCAATCCGACATGATAAGCTGTGTGAAATTAGATGAAAGCAAAATCAAATACAATAAACTCACTAAATCAGGAATCAAAATGGTAAATGATGCTTCCGTCCTTGTAGGTGCACCTGACAGTTACATCACACGGTCGGTATGGGAAAGTGTGATTATCAGAAACTTTCCAGATATGCTGTGCAACAAAATTTCACCAGAAGAACTTTGGAACATGGCAATAGAAGCCGGTGCAGAGGAAAAATAACATTTGTATTTTAACGAGTTGGTGAATCAATGATCGCAGCCGCCAAAACAGCCCTTAAAAAACTGAATGTCATGATGAATTCCGGGCTTAGAAATTTAGTTTCCTTTTATAAAAACATGCCAATCCGAATAAAGCTGATGCTCATATTGAACATCGCAATTCTGGTCCCGCTTGTTACGATTTCCTTCGTATGCTTTAAAAATAGTGAAGATGTTTTAAAAAACAAATCCATTAATTATTCTCAAGATATCCTAAAGATTATAACAATGCGGCTTAATGATTACATATCAAGCCTTGACAGTATAAGCACGGATATGCTTGGCAGTTCATTGATAAACAGCTACATACAGAATGACAAAATCAGCGAAGATAACGTTACAGTTTATCATACCCAGGACAATGTCAGAGATTATCTGAAAAATCAGATCAGAATCAGGGGAGAAGTTCAATCAATCGGCGTTTATCTCTTAAACAGCAATCTGCCGAATTGCTATGCCGATGACAACTCCCAGCGTGAAAGCATTCAAAAAATTTTACCAAAAGACAGCAAACTATACTATGAATTACTCGAAAAGGTAGAAAAGAGCGAGGGTGAGCCTGTTTGGTATCTTGATTCTTCTAAGGGAAAAGTAAAACACATATTTTATGCACGCGCTATTAATGACCGTGACAATTACAAAATGTGCGGCATGCTTGTGCTCATGGTGAAACAGGATTGGTTCAATACCGTATTCAACGGGCTTATCAACGAGGATATGAAAAAAACCGCCGTGCTTTCAGATAATATGGAGGTTATCTTAAGCAGGTCCGGTGCTGACTCATATGCGCTTTCAAAAGAAATGTTCGGTAAAATGAACGGCAGCCACGGATTTTTTACCGATATGAAGCAGAATACTCTCATCTCCTATATAACAGTTGATAAAACCGGATGGAAGATCGTATCTTATATACCATTATCCACATTATACAGTGATGTAGAATATATAAAGCAAAGAATAATTATTTCGTTGATCTGCGCAGTTCTGCTGATGCTTCTCATCAGTTTCTATATATCTTATGATTTTGTTACCGCCATTAATGCGCTCGTCGGCGGCATGAAGCGGCTTCAAAACGGCGAAGTTAACGTTGAAGTGAAGCTTGACCGCAAAGATGAACTCGGCTTTATGGGAACCTCATTCAACACAATGGTCAAGGAAATCACTACACTTCAGAAATGGATTCTCCGCGAACAGTTGACGAGAAAAGATGCACAAATTAAAGCACTTCAGTCGCAGATAAACCCCCATTTTCTTTTCAATACTTTGGAGTCTATAAACTGGATGGCGCAGTTGAAAGGTGTACCGGAAATCAGCGAAACCGTTACAGCCTTAGCGTCACTTATGGATGCAAGTATCGCACGCAGCGGTAAATTCATTACGCTTGCTCAGGAATTAAATTATATAGATAACTACATTCTTATTATGAAAAAAAGATTTGAAGGCAGGCTTGAGCTTAACAAGGAAATTGACCCAGAGCTACTTGAAGTTAAGGTTCCGCGTCTGCTTATACAGCCGCTCGTAGAAAATGCCATAAATCACGGTGTTGCAAACTATAGAGGAAAAGGCGTAGTCAAGGTAACCGCCGCAAAATTCAACGAGCTTATAAGAATAACAGTTGAAGACAACGGCGCCGGCATTGATCCCGACGAACTCGAAATAATAAATGGACGGCTGAGCATGAATGATGAGGATTATTTCAAGTACGCAGAGAACAATGGTTTAAGAGGTATCGGCCTTGAAAATGTAAACTGCAGGATTAAATTGTTCTATGGCCCTCAATATGGTATTAAAATTGAAAGTAAGAAGGGCTCATTTACAAAAATATATTTTGATATTCCTCATGAGATAGATGAAAAGATAGAGAAACTACCTGCGGAGTGAAACAGCGGTTTATAATGATTAATGGAGGTTCTTATGTTCAAAGTCTTAATTATTGATGATGAACCGATCATTAGAAAAGGCATACGGAACATTGTAAACTGGGACAATTACGACTGTGAAGTCTGCGGAGAAGCAGGTGACGGACTTGCCGGCAAAAAGATGATAGAAAGCGAACGTCCGGATATTATTATAACCGACATACGAATGCCTGAGGTTGATGGGCTTACTATGATCGGTGAAATCAAAGAAATTATACCTGATAGCAAGATTATCATACTCACCGGCTACCGTGATTTCGATTATGCACAAGAAGCGATAAAACTTGGCGCCTTTGATTACATATTAAAACCCACTAAAATTGAGGAACTAAACGCGGTAATTGCCCGCGCCGTAAAAGAATTGAGGTTCAAATATAACAAAGCTGCCGAAATACAGAAACTGCGCCGTATATATGAAAAGAACCTGCCCTTTATAAAAGAAAAACTGCTTTTCAATATGATTTACGGAACTTTTTCAGATACGGATGGTACTATTCAACAGGCAGAAGCGCTCGGAATGAAAATCAAGCGCTTTATTCTCGGCATAGTTGAAAACGACGACAACGGAGAAATTAAAAACGGCTCGGATGCAGAAGATGAAAAGCAGGTTCAGGAATCGCAGCTCTATCAATTTGGTATAATCAGTACGCTCGAGGAAGTATTTTCAGATAGATTCACCGTTCTTTGCGTATCAATAAGCCGCAGGCGCGTCGCCTTTGTTCTGATTCTAAAGGATGGCGACAACGTTGAGCAAAATTTTATAAATTCAAAGTGCACATATTTGCAAAATATTATACAAAATTGTTTTGGCTTTACTATTTCAGTTGCAATAAGTACACAAGGTGATGGTTACAAACAGCTCCCGGAAAAACTCAAGGAATGTAAAGAAGCTCTTGAGCATAAGTTTTATTTAGGCGCTAACTGCGTGATATTTTATAGCGACCTCGGAACCTTTTTCAAATACACAGACTATTCGGAACTCAACGACAGACAAAAAGAGCTTATCGACAACGTAAAGGCAGGAAATCCTGAAGCTTCATCAAAAAGCCTCGCTTTGCTTTTTGACTGCATCAACCGCCTTGGCAATTCCGACAAGGATTACATAAAGAATTTCTATTTCAATACGATTTCCCTCATAAACTCTATAAGAGTATCTCTTGTATCAGGAGAAAAACCAAAGGACGAAGGAACGCTCGCTTCACTTTACAAGATGATAGAGAAATGTGACAACATATCCGACCTCAATGCAATTCTGGAAAACGCCGTAAATCAGACTGTTACAAAAGTCCATGAATACAACAACAATAATATGAAACTTCTTTTGCGCCGCGCAGTAGATTTCCTCGACAAACATTATATGGAACAGATTACGCTTAATCAGGTTGCAGAAAAGCTTTATGTCAGCAATTTCTACCTCAGCCGCATGTTCAAAAAGGAATTGGGCATAAATTTTATTGATTATCTTAATGAACTTAGGATAAACAAAGCAAAGGATTTGCTCACAGATACGAAATATAAAACCTACGAAGTCGCCGAAGCCGTCGGAGTACCCAACTCACATTATTTTTCAAAACTGTTCCGCAAGTATACAGGCATGACGGCTTCAGAGTACAGAGAGTCAGCGATGCAGAAATCGCAAAAATAATAACATCAAAAATGTATACCATAAACTGAATATAGTGTAAAAAATGCCGCAATCCGAACTTCTTTCCGGATTGCGGCATTTTTGGTGCAATTTTTTGCTGGATATAAAATTCCAGAATGAGAGCAATTTTGATTACTATTTAACAAATTCGTCTATTTAGTTATATTGCTAAAAATAGTACTATATCAGCGTAATGAAATGTCAATTTTAATGGTTCCTCGCTGTTGAGCTGTTGAACCAACCATCATTTCTATCACCGTTCACAGTTAAGATAACTATTACTCCGAGAGAAAAAAAGGAGAGGTGCCAAAATGTCTATGGAGCAAGCTGTCGATTTGAAACCCGATATCAACAGCGCGCCAGAAAACCCGGTTAAACCAGCCGTCCCAACACGCAAAGGGAAAAGATATAACACTTTCGTAAAAAACATTCCTTATTATTTAATGCTGCTACCGGGTGTAGTGGTTCTTATAATTAATAACTACCTTCCAATGATAGGTGTAATTATTCCTTTCGAAGATTATCGATATGAAAAGAGTTTCCTATACTCCTTGTTCCACAGCCAATTTACTGGTTTCAAGAACTTCCGGTTCTTATTTAATACGTCAAACGCATTGGTTGCTACCCGTAATACTGTTTTATACAACTTGTTATTTATTGCACTTGACATTATTGTTCCGGTTGCGCTCGCAATCGCAATGTCTGAAATGTGGAACCAAACAGCCGCTAAGGTTTATCAGAATCTTATGTTCCTTCCATACTTTATTTCATGGATCGTAGTAAGTTACATAGTATACGCATTCTTCTGCAATAAGACCGGATTTATAAACCACAATATAATAAAGGCTCTTGGTATGGAAGAGATATGGTTCTATTCTGAGCCAGACAAATGGCCTCCAATATTGACTTTCTTCCATATGTGGAAATACACGGGCTATAACTTGATAGTATATATCGCTTCTATTGCAGGCATAAGCACAGAGTATTACGAAGCAGCATCCCTTGACGGTGCAAGTAAATGGCAACAGGTAAAATACATCACATTACCGATGCTTAAAACACCAATGGTAATTCTTACGCTGATTGCCGTCGGCCGCATATTCAACGGTGACTTCGACTTGTTCTTCAACGTTCCGCGTAACCAAGGTGCTCTTTACAGTACAACAGATATTCTTGATACATATGTTTACAGACTGCTCTTGAATCTTAATGATGTAAGTAAATCCGCCGCAGCAGGTCTCTATCAGGCGGTTGTTGGCTGCATAGTGGTATTTATTGCCAACTTCTTTGTTAAGAAGGTCGACGAAGATTCGGCTTTGTTCTGATACATCAAATATTAACTGCCTAATGCAGTGGGGAGGATAACGATGGAAAGCGCGCCAGCAAAAAGTAAACATGTAAAACTCAGCCATATCAATCGTATTTCGCCGGCATCTAATGCAATTATAAATATAATTTTTCTGATTATTCTTTTCTTATTCATAATGCCAGTAATTCTTATTATAATGGTGTCTTTTAGCTCTAATGATTCAATATTGCAGAATGGTTATTCTTACTGGCCTTCTGAGTTTTCTTTAGAGGCATATCGATTTGTTTTTAAATATTGGAAGGATATTGGAAGGGCATATGGCGTTTCACTATTTGTTACTGCGTTCGGTTCAGTTGCAGCCACGCTTATTATAGCGCTGTACGCCTACCCGCTATCGAGAAGCAGTTTCGGACCTCGAAACAAATTCGCTTTCTTCGCATTCTTCACAACGATTTTCGGTGGCGGACTCGTTCCGTGGGTTATTGTTTATTCCCGTGTTTTTCAAATAGACTCAACTGTTTGGATCTTGATCGTTCCCTATCTCTTGAACGCATGGTGGGTAATTATCATGCGTACGTTCATGAAATCGTCAGTTCCTGACGATTTGATTGAAGCTGCTAGGATTGACGGAGCAGGGGAATTCAGGATATTCTTCACAATCGTGCTTCCGCTTGCCAGAGCTGGACTTGCAACTATTTTCCTGTTCTGCCTGCTGCGTTTCTGGAATGACTATTATCTCTCACTCATATTCATAAAAGACAGCCATCTCTACACTATTCAGTATTATATGTATCAGTTACTCAATAACATAACTTACTTGACAACCAATACGAACGTTCCTCCCACCGCCAGACAAAATTTGCCTTCTGACAGCATAAGAATGGCTATTGCAGTTATTGCAGTTGGACCGGTTATCTTCTGCTATGGATTCTTCCAGAGATATTTCGTCAAAGGTATCATAGTAGGTGCTGTAAAAGGCTAATACCGAGAAATCGGTTAGTAATATATTTGTGAGGAGGAATTTCTAATGCATAGTGGCAAAAAGTTACTATGTCTCACCCTGGCTTTGACTACTGCGTTACCATTTATGCTTACTGGATGCAAAAAGAATGATAATAGCTCCAGCACTGGTGGTAACAAGTCAAAGCCAACGGTCACATTGAAAATGTTCACTGGTGATGCAAAGAGCCAGGGACAGGAACGCGTTGTCAAAGCAATTAACAAGTACCTGGAGGAAAAGGGTACCGGCATTCAGATTGACTGGCAGCAGCAGGCTTGGGATCCGCTCGGCCAGAAGATCAACACAATGCTGCAGACAGGTCAACAGGCCGATATCGTCTTCGTTTCTAACTGGAACGGAGCCGGTTACAGGTCACATGCAGCCAACGGTTATCTCACAGATTTGACACCGTATCTGGAGAAGAATCCAGACCTTGTAGAGCTCCTTGGTAAGGATTTCCTCGACAGCTCAAAGATCAACGGTAAAAACTACGCTATGCCGACAAACAAGGAAAAAGCTCACGACTGGGGATTCCTTATTAAGAAGGACCTGATTGACAAATACGGCATTGACATCACTAAGATCAAAAAGCTCGAAGATATGGAGCCGTATTTTGAAAAAGCAAAAGCTGACGGCATTATTCCTATCTGCGCAGCTGCTATGGATAATCCGTTCAAATTCCTTGATTGGGATGTCATAGTTGGCGACGGTACGCCTGGAGCGTTTGATCCTGCGGAAGGCTGCAATAAGGTTTTCGATCAGTTCACAGATGATAAGTCTGTTGCCTTCTACAAGAAGATGAAGGAGTACAACAAGAAAGGTTACTTCTCACCAAACGCTTCTACTGCTGAGAGCCAGGAGACAGAAATGAAATCAGGCAAGTACCTCTGCGGTAGCTGGTCACTTGTTCCTGGTAAAGACAAGTCAGAATCCATTTCACTCGGATTTGACGTAGTACAAGTTGACATCACTCCTATCGAGAAGACAAATCGTGAAACAACAGGCGCTATGCTTGCTATTCCGACTTCTTCACAGCATAAGGATGAGGCATTCCAGCTCATCAAGATGCTCTATACAGACAAAACACTTGTCAACCTGTTTGTATGGGGCGAGGAAGGCATAGACTACGAAAAGAAATCTGACAATATCATTGAGCTCAAGAGCTCATCTGATTATAAGTCCGCTGGTGGCTGGATCCTTGGCAACCAGTTCATCAACTACCTCACAACAACTCAGGATCCGAACCTCTGGAAATCGTACGAAGAGTACAACGATAAAGCCACAGCTCTTCCGTCGCTCGGCTTTATCTTTGACCCGACTCCTGTTAAAGATCAGGTCAACAGCTGCTCTAACACAGTTACGGCCTACTACAAACAGCTCTTCTATGGAACTTGCGATGTTGACAAGACTGTTAGTGCATTCAAGAAAGAGCTTAAAGCCAACGGTGTAGATGAGCTGCTCTCTGAGATGCAGAAGCAGTATGACGCGTGGAAGTCAAGCAAGTAAGTTTAACCTGATTCATAGATAAACCTCCTTTTTACCGGTGCCAACAGGCACCGGCTTTTTTTTTGACTTATGTGTTCTATTTTTTATGAAGTAATAAATATTCAATAATCACCCTCTAATATTTTTCTGTAAAGATGTAATATCGTCAACATGAAAGCCAGTTTATGAGAATATCAGCTTTGCCAATAATGACATCTTCCCTATCCCCCGCTGATTCTTTCGCTTATCAAAATTTATTTTTTACGATGAATGAGTTTATCAAGCTAATTTGGTTATACTTGCAAAGATAAGATGATATGTTATAATTATACTTATGTATAAATACGGAATTCACTAATGAATGTTGTCAAATACGACTTACATTCATATTTGGAATAGATAAATAAGTTTCCATTGTTGGAGGGATTATTATGTCACAAAAGGCCGACATTGAATATCTGACAAAGCTTGCCCGCATGGAACTGAGTGCGGAAGAAAAAGCCTCGCTTGAGAAGGATCTTGACGCCATAATCGGTTATATGGATACACTTTCAAAAATAGATACCGACGAAATTGAACCTATGGAACATGTTCTCGGCCTTTCAAATGTAATGAGGGACGATAATCCCGTGCCGTCATATGACCGCGATACTCTGCTTGCATGCGCACCAAATTCAGAGGACGGCTTCTATGATGTTCCCCTTGCCGTTGAACAATGACTTTGATTACTGCGCCGCGCTGAAAACATCGGTTTGTTGGAGGATGAAGCATGGATCTTTATAAGTTAAGCGTAAAAGAAGCTTCCGAGCTTCTGAAAAAGCATGAGATAAAGGCGGACGAGCTATTGGATTCGGTATATGCCCGTATTGAAGCCGTTGACGGAAAACTCGGTGCATATATAAGCCTTTGCCGCGAAAAAGCAGAAAGCATGGCAAAATCCGCTCAGTCAAAAATAGATAACGGAGAAGCCGGTGCGCTTACAGGTATTCCTGCCGGCATAAAAGACAATATCTGCACAAAAGGTATTGCGACGACCTGCGCCTCTAAGATGCTTGAAAATTTTATTCCGCCGTATAACGCTACAGTTATTGAAAAACTTGAATCTTCAGGTGCTGTCATAACAGGTAAACTCAATATGGATGAGTTTGCGATGGGCGGCTCAACTGAAACCTCCTATTTTAAGAAATGTGCAAACCCGTGGGATATCACGAGAGTACCCGGAGGGTCGTCCGGCGGTTCTGCATCGGCCGTTGCTTCGGGTGAAGCTCTTTTCGCGCTGGGTTCAGATACCGGCGGATCGATAAGGCAGCCTGCTTCTTTCTGTGGCGTAGTCGGCCTTAAACCGACATATGGCGCGGTTTCCCGTTTTGGCCTTGTTGCCTTTGCTTCTTCCCTTGACCAGATAGGCCCGATAACCCGTACTGTTGAAGACAGCGCCATAGTTCTGAACGCTATTTGCGGCGCCGACAGCCGCGATTCTACTTGCGCCGATTACAAGCACCCGGATTACACAGCAGATATTGACCGTGGCGTCAAAGGCATGAAGATAGGTATACCAACACAGTATATCGGTGACGGGCTTGACCCCGATGTAAAAG
The DNA here is from genome assembly GCA_000953215.1 of [Clostridium] cellulosi. Classification (NCBI taxonomy): domain Bacteria; kingdom Bacillati; phylum Bacillota; class Clostridia; order Eubacteriales; family Oscillospiraceae; genus Ruminiclostridium; species [Clostridium] cellulosi. Next base: position 310,164 of record LM995447.1, on the reverse strand, counting down.
AAGCCGTTCTTCGCGCCGCAAAACACTTTGAAGATTTGGGCGCGAAATGCGATGAGGTTTCACTCCCCGCTGCGGATTATGCCGTCCCGGCATATTACCTTATCTCATCTGCTGAGGCTTCATCTAACCTTGCCCGCTACGACGGTATCAAGTTCGGTTACGCCGCGAAGGACTGCAAAAATCTCGCCCAGCTCATGGACCGTTCCCGCGGTGAAGGTTTCGGACGTGAAGTAAAACGCCGTATTATTCTCGGCACTTACGCCTTGAGCGCCGGCTATTACGACGCCTATTATAAAAAGGCGCTGAAAATTCGCAGAATTATTAAGAACGGATTCGACAAGGTTTTTGAAAATTATGACCTGATCATCGGTCCTACCGCTCCAACCACCGCTTATCCGATAGGTTCAAAGAGCGGTGACCCGATCGCCATGTACCTCGGCGACATCTTTACGGTGCCGGTAAATATCGCCGGTATCCCGGCCATGTCGCTCAACTGCGGATTTGACAAACAGGGCATGCCTATTGGGCTGCAGATTATCGCCCCTGCGTTCAACGAGCCGAAAATATTCAGGGCGGCTTATGCTTTTGAAAAGTCTACGCCTTACAATAAGTTTCCTAATATATAAGGGGGTGCGGAGAAATGGAATTCGAAACAGTAGTAGGACTTGAAATACATGCTGAACTGGCAACAAAAACAAAGATTTTCTGCGGCTGTTCAACCGAGTTCGGCGGAGAGCAGAATACACACTGCTGTCCAGTCTGCACCGGAATGCCCGGCACCTTGCCTGTGCTAAACAAAAAGGTCGTCGAATATGCTGTCCGCGCGGGTCTTGCCATGAACTGCGAAATTGCTCATTTTTCAAAGCTCGACCGCAAGAACTACTTCTACCCCGACCTGCCGAAAGCATACCAGATTTCACAGTACGACCTGCCGCTCTGCAAAAACGGTTATGTAAAACTGTCAAGCGGCAAAAAAATCGGCATTACGAGGATTCATATAGAAGAGGATGCGGGTAAGTTGGTACATGATACCGCCGCCCGCCGCACCTATGTAGACTATAACCGCTGCGGCGTCCCTCTGATTGAGATAGTATCCGAACCGGATATCCGCTCCCCTGAAGAGGCAAAGGAGTTTGTGGAGCGCGTCCGCACAATTCTGCTCTATGCAGGCGTTTCAGACTGCCGAATGGAAGAAGGCTCACTCCGCGCCGACGTCAATCTGTCTGTAAGGCCAAAGGGCTCTGACCAGTTCGGAACCAGAACCGAAATGAAAAATATAAACTCATTCCGCGCCATTTACCGCGCGGTTGAAAACGAATCACAACGGCAAATTGACGTTATTTTAGACGGCGGTAAGGTTGAACAGGAGACGCGCCGCTGGGACGACAGCCGGGGAGAAAGCCGGCCAATGAGGGGCAAAGAAGAGGCTAACGACTACCGTTACTTCCCCGAACCTGATATCGTTCCCATTGTCCTTGACGACAAGAGGATTGAAGAGATACGCGCAGGCCTTCCCCGCCTTCCGGAGGTCAGGATTGCTGAATATGTCAAAAACGGCGTATCGGAAGCCGACGCTGTTATTATAACCGAATCAAGGGCCCTTTCAGATTTTTATGAGGCGATTGCCGAAAAAACTGATTATAAGGAAGCCGCAAAATGGATAGTCGGCGAAATGATGCGCAACCTAAAAGAACGCGAATTGGAGCCTGAAAATATCCCCTTCGGGCCGGAGAATCTCGTCAGCATAATTACTATGTGCAAAAACGGCAAAATTACCGCTGCGTCCGGCAAAAAGGTGCTCTCGATGCTCTTTGACGAACAAGGCGAAACCGCCGAAAGCCTTGTGGAGAAACATTCTCTCGCTGTGATAGGCGATGAAAGCGCAATTGATAAGACGGTAAGCGAAGTAATTGCAGCTAATCCGAAGTCAGTTGCAGATTTCAAGGCCGGCAAGGAAAAGGCCATTGGTTTCTTGATGGGCCAGTGCATGAAGGCGCTCCGCGGCAAAGCAGACCCCGTAAAGCTGCGTGAAAAACTCCTAAAGGCACTTAAATAAACCCTATCAAATTGAAGTCATTGCCTCATAAAACTCTCTGCAAGCAGATTCAAAAAACCTTTTATTCAGCTAAACCTATAATAAGTCCATTACAGCAGTTTTGCGTCACATTTGCTGACTCTTTGGTGTTTTTGCGTTTAATCCCGCATATTTATTTATTGATTTGGACTATCCGGGAGGCACAAATATAATGAAAGTTTGTGAAAAACTCTATTTTGCAAAACTGCTGTTTCTATGTTATACTATTTATATAATATCGCGTGTGAAACAATGGTGTTTCGCGGCAGCCTTGCCGTGATGCACCTTTTTCTTTTTTCTCACAAGGGGGCATACACAATGGAAGATGAAAAGGATATGTGTCCAGCTTCTATTTTTGGCAGCAACGTATTTAATGATTCAGTTATGAAAACACGGCTTCCTAAGGTTACTTACAAGTCGTTAAAGAAAACCATAGAACAGGGTCTTCCAATAGAACCGTCAATTGCTGACGTCGTTGCCAATGCAATGAAGGATTGGGCTATTGAAAAGGGCGCAACCCACTTTACACATTGGTTTCAGCCGATGACTGGCATCACCGCCGAAAAGCATGACGCTTTTATTTCACCTACAAACGACGGCAAAGTGATCATGGAGTTCTCAGGCAAAGAACTTATAAAGGGAGAGTCAGACGCGTCTTCATTCCCGTCAGGCGGACTCCGCGCCACATTTGAAGCGAGGGGTTATACCGCTTGGGACTGTACCTCCCCCGCTTTTGTAAAGGACGGGACCCTTTACATACCGACTGTATTTATTTCCTACACAGGCGAGGCGCTCGATAAAAAAGCTCCTTTGCTGCGTTCGGCCGAAGCTTTGAGCAACGCAGCGCTGCGCATACTCAAGCTCTTTGGCAATACATCAGCAAATCACGTTACAGCAACAGTGGGTCCGGAGCAGGAATATTTCCTTGTCGACCGTGGGCTTTACAACAAGCGCCTTGACCTTATGCTCGCGGGACGTACACTGTTCGGTGCAAAGCCCCCGAAGGGCCAGGAACTTGACGACCAATATTACGCCCGCCTGCGCATGAGAGTAAGCGAATTCATGCACGACCTGGACTATGAGCTTTGGAGACTAGGCATATCAGCAAAGACAAAACATAACGAGGTTGCCCCTGCCCAGCACGAGCTTGCACTCATCTTTGACTCAGCGAATGTCGCAACCGACCACAACCAGGTAGTTATGGAGACTATGCGCAGGATCGCAAAGAAGCATGGCCTTGCCTGCCTTCTGCATGAGAAACCGTTTGATGGCGTCAACGGCAGCGGCAAACACATCAACTGGTCACTGTCAACCGACGAGGGACAAAACCTTTTTGATCCCGGAAAAACCCCGCGTCAAAACGCCCAATTCCTTCTCTTCCTTTCTGCCGTCATAGCGGCTGTTGACGATTATGCGGATTTGCTCCGTATGACAGTCGCAAGCGCCGGCAATGACCACCGCCTCGGCGCTAATGAAGCTCCCCCTGCAATTATCTCGATATTCGTCGGCGAAGAACTCAGCGCTATCCTCGAATCAATTGAGACAGGCAAACCCTATGAGGGCATAGAGCGTAAAACAATTGACATCGGTGTCACCTCACTGCCTAACCTGCCGAAGGATTCAACAGACCGCAACCGCACGTCCCCCTTCGCCTTCACAGGCAACAAGTTTGAATTCCGCATGGCAGGTTCATCACAGAGTGTCGCATCGCCCTGCTATATTCTCAACGCCACGGTCGCGGACACACTCTCAAGGTTCGCTGACCGCCTTGAAAAAGCTGACGATTTTATGTCTGAGGTTAGGGCGATTGTAAAAGAAACTATCAAAAAACACAAGCGCATCATATTCAACGGCAACAACTATTCCGAAGAATGGGTTGCCGAGGCTGCAAGGCGCGGACTCCCGAACATCACAAACACTGTCGACGCTATTGAAGTGTTAAAAGAACCGAAGAATATTGATGTCCTTGCCCGCACTGGCGTTATGTCAAAGGCCGAACTTGATTCACGCTATGAAATCCACCTTGAGAATTATTCCAAGATTATCAATATTGAAGCTTTAACCATGATTCAGATGGCCAACCGTGAGTTGATTCCCGCCGCGCTTACATTTTTGAACCAGCTTGCGGCACTTAATGCAAACCTGAAATCCGCCGGCGCGAAAAGCAAGGCAGCAAGCGATTTGCTCACCAAAGTATCTGGCCTTGTTGACGACTTTGAAGCATACACAATCGCTCTTAAGGACGCTGTTGAGGCCGCATCAGCAATCGACAATCCTAAAGAGAGCGCGGTTGCATACCGTGACAAAGTAATCCCGGCTATGGCCAATGTCCGTGCAGTCGCTGATGAACTTGAAATGTTAGTGCCCGAAAATATCTGGCCGATTCCTACATATGCAGATCTGCTTTTCAGAGTGTAATTAAACCGAAATTAGAGGGCTGCACCAAACGTTGAAATTGTCAGCGTCAGGTGCAGCCCTTGCGTTTTATAGAAGCCAACCCGAAAATCGCCGAAAAGCATTGAATTTCGGGCAGAAAACCTTGAGCGCCGGTTTATTCGGTTTCATCTTGTTTAACTTCTCTGTTGCTGAACCGCACACCCAGCACGCCTTATTGCAATACGGGGAAAAATAATATAAAATATATACTAACAATATAAATATTTTTGTACTAAAAGCCAATTGCGGATTATGTACTGCTTATTTGCTGAAACAAGTTTTGGCTTTTCTTTTACATCACTGACCTTGGTTTTCCGCTATTTGACAGAATGGTTAAAAACATATATTATAATAATTAGTATGGTTATAATTACTTAATGCGATTACATTATAAACACCAAACGTAATATTGCGTTTTCAAGTTTTGCACGCGTAAATCTTGTCTATGAGAGGAATTTCTAAATGGATTCTGGTGGCAGTTTAATACTGCAACTTTTATTGCTCCTTGTACTTATTTTAATTAATGCTTTTTTCGCGGCAAGCGAAATGGCCATTGTCTCGGCAAACGATACTAAAATCAAGGTTCTCGCGGAGGAAGGAAACAAGCGGGCCATCGTTCTTGAAAAGCTTTTATCTAGGCCGAGTAATTTTCTTGCTGCAATACAAGTTGGAGTAACGCTGTCAGGCCTGTTTTCAAGTGCCGTTGCTTCAGAAAGTGTTGCGGATAGAATTGCTGCGGCATTTGAAAACAGTGGAGTTTCACCTGCTTTGGTAAAATTCCTCTCAGTTTTCATAGTCACTATTTTGCTTTCATATTTCACGCTGGTCTTCGGCGAGCTTGTTCCAAAGCGAATCGCGATGAAGAATTCCGAAGCATTGGCACTCAGAGTGGCCGGCATACTTAACGCCATTTCAATCATATTCTTGCCGTTCGTCGCATTGCTTTCTTATTCGACAAACGCCGTTGCACATCTTTTCGGTGTTGGACCTGTTGACAATCAGAATAATGTAACCGAAGAAGAAATACGCATGTTGGTAGATGTCGGTGAGGAAACCGGAGCCATTGACGAAAATGAGAAGGAAATGATAAACAACATTTTCGAATTCAATGACCGGACCGCCAGCGACATTATGACGCACCGCACAGAAATATATGCAGTTGAGGACACTGCCTCACTGTCAGATGTAATAGACGTCGCGCTCAAGGAAGGATTCTCACGAATCCCGGTTTATAAAGATGACCTTGACGACATTGTGGGTATTGTATTCGCAAAGGACCTGCTGAAATTTGTCGGCAAGCCGATGGATAAAGAATTTAATATCCGTGAAATAATGCGGCCGCCGCTTTTTGTACCGAAAACCAAGCGCTGTCAGGACCTTTTTGTTGAGCTTACCGAACAGAAACAGCATATGGCTGTTGTCATCGACGAATACGGCGGAACTGCCGGCATCGTCACTATGGAAGACCTGCTGGAGTCCATAGTCGGCAACATTCAGGATGAATACGACGATGAAACCAACGAATACTCTGTAATCGACGATTCGACATATACCATCGAGGGTACGGCGGATATCGAAGAAGTCAGCCACCTTTTGGACACAAAACTGCCCGAGGGTGAATATGATACCCTCGCAGGCCTCATAATCGACAGGCTGGGGCGCATACCCAGTGAAAATGAGCACCCGAGCGTTGAAATCGGTGATTTTGTATTCACTGTCGAACACGTTGAGGAAAAGCGTATCGAAAAAGTACGCGCCGAACGCAAAAAGCGCACCGTCCCTCAGAGCAATGAGTAAAACGTATACAGATTCCTGATGAAATCTATTAAACAGGTTTACTTAAAAAGTCTGAAAAAAGGATGTTCCCTAATGGGAACATCCTTTTTATATCCCTTGACCGAGAAGTAACAAACAGCAAAGGGCAATTAATTCAATTATAATGTCAATTAGCAACATAATAATCTATTTGAACTGTCTTAATATTCTCAGATACTCCCTCACCGGATGTGATCCCGCTTATAAGGAACTTTTTACTGTTCTTATCATATGCGAGCTCATATTCCTTGTTCTCCGTATATTTAATTTGTTTGGCTTCATCGGGATCTAATGTTGTATCATCGTTTAAAAACTCACGTGTTTGAACAGTTATATAAGTCATAATCCTTTTGGCTGAAGTCTGAATCGTCTGAAAGAGTAAAGCTGTCGAGGTCAAAATCAATTTTCTCAATTCCGCCATGATAATACTCTTCATATTTCTTCATGTTATCGATGAATCTCTGAACATATTCTTTAGCATAACCTGTCAAGCCATTTGCCTTATTTGCATCCCTTGCCTTCTTAGCGTCTACGATTGACTTATTACAGGTGACGATGGTATCCATAACTAACTGCTTAGTTTTTTCATCAGGCAAAAATTTGATACTATTTGTCCCTTTGGTAAATTCTTTTGTCTTAAGCTTACCCCACGGGAATTGCATTTCAAGCTGAACTTTATCGCCATTAGAGAACGGGATATAATAGTTGTCAATTACTTTTTCATAACTTGAGACCGCCTTTTTTGTATCCTCGCCGTTTATATAAACTTCTGCGTCTTTAAATTTTTCCCCAACACCAATTTGCAATTTGTCAAAAATGAAATTGGCTGATTTTTCTCCTGAGGTGTTGACAGTTTGGCTTAATGACTGAATCAAATTACCGCGATAATACTCTGCCACAAGCCTATGCTTTCCCGGGGTTATTGTTATCGTTCCCTCTTCTTCGATGAGATAGTCTACTAAACTGGTACCTTCATAAATGGATATTGGGCAAAGATTGGTTTTAATCCTGCACTTATATGTTTTTACGCTGATTTTATAGATGTTTAGCCACAGAAAATTCTTTTTTGTCAGTTTAAAATTATCGCCATTATAGTTGCCTAATTTCAGTTCATCAAGTTCATCTAAAATAGAATCATCATAACTGTTTACAAACTCGGACGCCATCTCTTTATCAAGCCCAGTAACTCTTGCGACCATATTCACATTCTTTGATTTTAATGCGCTCTCAAGGCGTTCCGCAGTACCCTTTATACTATACGTGTGATTGATTGCAGCAGAAGCAGCAATGACCACAATAAGAGCTTGCAACGCCGAGGCTACGATGGCTATCTTCTTTCGCTTAGAGTAAACTTTCTTAGATTGGTCCGCCGTTTGAGTTCGATTAAGGTACGAAGCTTTTATTCGCTTTTTTTGTTTTTTACGCCAACTGCGTGGAAGATTGCTCACAGGCTCACCGCAATGCGGACATATAGTACTTCCTTCTCTTATTTCCGCACCGCAATTATTACAATACACTTCAACGCCTCCAACATTATCTTGGGTCGTAACCAAAACGATAAATAGCATAACCTGTAATATATTATATAAATTATATTATATTAGCATTAATTTAACAACTCATCATAAAGTACATGTATCGTAGTAAAAAATTACGGTTCTTAGTTGTCATATGTATATCTCCACTGTTTTATCTATAAAACAAAAAGACCGCCCAAAAGGGCGGTCTTTGGCTTTTGGAGAGGCACTTTCCCGCCTCCTTTATGAAAAAGCCCTGCTATTTAGTCCCTTTTTCGGCGGGGCTTTCATTTCCATAAAACTATTGAATTTTGTAATTATTTATAGTAATATGGATAATAAAGGAGGAATTAATGTGCCAACAATTGAGTATATCGAGAAAACAATTTTTGATATTGAAGGGGGTCGAGTAGATTTTGTCAAGGCTGGAAAAAATGTAAGAAGTGATTTAAAGTTACCGAATAATTATATTGCAGAAAGACAAACAAAAAACAACGCAAGTGTAGCACATTTCATAGAACGATTAAAAAAACAATTTCCAGGTTATGATTTTATTGTTTATAAAGGTTCAGGGGAAAAAGCTCGTGGAAATCTCCATATGGGAACTCTGCGCGATACATATGAATAAAACTACAGAAATGTAAGTTCCTGCCTTATGGCAGGCGCTTTTATTAAGCCTATTTTTTTGGTGATAGTAAGGTGCTTTGCTAAAATGAATTAAAAATAAGCCGTCCGAAAGAACGGCTTATTGAAGGAATCTACTTTTCATGTCTTACCCCCTTAAAATCACCACCAGTTGTTTTTTGATCCATAAATTGTCCGGTTATATCATTACGCTTAATTGCATTTCCGTTTGGAGCGTGTGTTTGACTTCTGTTTTTAACAGCGCCATGACGATACCCTTTGCCTGTATTTTTGGCCATAGAATATCACCTCTTTTCAAATCATATTTTATTTCTAAATAGTTCATAATTCAACATTAATTATTGCTGAATCGATGATTGTAAAAATGTGAAGGCAGTATAAAACGTATACACCAGCTGGGTTAACAAAATATAAAAGCGCCTGTTCATGCAGGCGCTTTCAACAATTTGTGACAGTGTTGAGTTAACTTCTGCATACTGCCGTTTTGCATATGAAGACTATAAAATCCTATGAAAAACGAGCGGAGGAAAACCGCAATACAAGATTGGGCAAAGAGTTTTTAAAACAATAAACCCGCATAAATACTACATTTGTAGCACTTATGCGGGTTTCATTATGGCACGAGTAAGTCTATAAGCCGAGTTCTGTATTTGACAGCCATCTATCTCGACTACACGTTGCCGTGCAGCTCAAGCCACCTTCCCGGAACACGCCGGGCCAGCGTATACGTTCCTCTATGCGGTGTTGCTTCGGATAGGGTTTGCAGGGCCGCACAGTCTCCTGTGCGCCGGTGAGCTCTTACCTCGCCTTTCCACCCTTACCGCTTACGCGGCGGTATATTTCTGTTGCACTTTCCCTGGAGTCGCCTCCGGCGGGCGTTACCCGCTATCCTGCCCTGTGAAGCTCGGACTTTCCTCAGATGCGGCCTTTCGGCACTGCACCCGCGGCTGTCTGACTTGCTCGCGTGTGATATTATATCTTATTAGCGGCCTTAAGTCAATAATTTATCCGCAGCATATTCAGTAATTTTAGTAATTATATGGCATGTGTTGCTGTGAGATTTTTTCGCCGCAGCGCGATATAAGTGACATTTCAGATAAGACATCGATTGCCCTGCGCGCGAATTTCTCAATTTGCGTTTGCCTATGTTGCAAACTCAGCCGCGCAGATATATACTTTTTATAGTACAACATAGAAAAGGGGGCTTTCTTATGGACAAATTCGCAAGGGAAAATCTCATGTTGCGTATTCGTAAAACAATAGAAAATCTGAAAAAGAACAAGATGGACGCATATTATGTTGAAACAAAAGAGGACGCACTGAAAAAGGCCGCCGAGTTTATCAAAGACGGTGACACAGTTTCCGTCGGCGGCTCTATGACATTGTTTGAGACCGGCATAATAGATTATCTGCGCTGCGGCCGTTTCAATTTCCTTGACAGGTATAAGGAAGGGCTGACAAAAGAAGAAATTGAAAAAATCTACCGTGACTCGTTTTTTGCGGACGCTTATTTTGTCAGTACCAACGCTATTACTGAGGAAGGCGAGCTATACAACGTCGATGGGCGCGGGAACCGCGTTTCAGCGATGATATTCGGGCCGAAAAGCGTCATCGTTATAGCGGGCTACAACAAAATTGTTTCCAACAGGGAAGCCGCAATAGAACGCGTCAGGAAAATCGCGGCTCCGGCAAATGCGGCACGCCTTAGCTGCGCCACTCCTTGTGCCAAAGTCGGCGAATGTATGGACTGCAGAAGCGACGCCAGAATTTGCTGCAGCTATGTATTCCTCGGACAGCAAAGGGAAAAGGGACGCATAAAGGTAATTATCGTCGGCGAACCGCTGGGGTATTGATTAAACACAGTACATAAGGCAATATCTCGTTTGAAATTAAGAAATGGCCGGTTTTGACCGGCCATTTCTTATTGCCTTATTTACCCTTCTTAAGAGGAAAAACTATTACAACTTAAAATTCTCGCAAAGCCACCGCGCCACACCGTCCTCTGTGTTCGATAAAATCACAGCGTCGGCCACTTCTTTCAGTTCCGGAACGGCGTTTTCGACCGCGTAACATTCATCCGATACTTCAAACATCGGTATATCGTTTGCAGAGTCGCCGAATGTAATAATTTTATCGCAGTTTAACATCTCTTTAAGGCGCTGCAGTGCGGTCGCTTTTGACGCGCCGGCAGGCATGATCTCACACCAATATTCAGGCCGGTATATTTCCTGTTGAAAGACGCACCTGAACCTTTTGTCTTTGGCAAAGTGTTCAAAAACAGGCGCGAGTTCTTCCTTTTCACCTATACAAGTATAGTAATACACCTCGCCCCGAAACAGCTCATCTGTATTTTCGGCTTGCCTGAACCGCTTGTCCCCTTTTCGCGATGAAAGGTAATGGCGTTTGCCCTCGTTTTCACTGCCTTTAAGGTATGTCACGCGCTCGGCGCCGCCGTCAAAGGCATAGACAATCGGGAATATGCCATGCTTTTTGAACCACTCTTTGGCAAAGGCTCTTTCTTCCTCTGAAAAGGTAACCGCAGACAAGTTTTCACCTGTAATAGGGTCTTTTATAAATACCCCGTTGTTAATAATTACAGGCAAGCGGATATCCAGACGCCCAGTGACCTTGGACGCCGACGAAAGCGACCGGGCTGTCGCGTATGAAAACATCATGCCTTTTTCAATGAGGCGGTTAATCGTTTTAACTGTAAAATCGGAAAGTTGCTCATCTCTCTGCAACAGTGTCCCATCCAAATCGGATAAATACAGTGTTTTCACATAAGCACCCTCATGCAATATAATTTAGGAAACAAAAACCGCCATGATGCGGAACGTATCATGGCGGTGATTTTATACTCTTACAGGCTGAGCACCGATTGTAACCTTTTTAGCCGATAAAAGTTTTTCAATCCCGGCAATCTTTACGCACAAGCAAAACAGCTTTGCTGCTACTTTCAGTTCATCAAGCGGCGGGTAGGTCGGCGCAATGCGGATATTGCGGTCGCGCGGGTCAATTCCATAAGGATAAGTTGCGCCCGCGGGGGTCAGTTTTACGCCCGCCTCTTTGCAAAGTTCAACCGTTCTCTTAGCACAGCCGTCAAGCGTATTGACGCTGATGAAATAACCACCTCTGGGATTCGTCCACTCTGCAAGCCCTGTCCCGCCGAGTTCGCTCTCAAGGGCGTTGATAACTGCGTCGAATTTGGGTTTAATAATCGCCGCATGCTTCTTCATATGCTCTTCAATGCCTTTTAAATTCTTAAAGAAACGCACATGGCGGAGCTGATTCAGTTTATCCGGCCCAATTGTCTGGAAGGCAAGCTGCTTTTTGATTGAAGCGATGTTTTCTTCAGAAGCTGCCATCATTGCGACACCTGAACCCGGGAATGTAATCTTTGACGTCGAGCCGAAAATATACACCATGTTTTCTTTCCCGTTAGCACGCAGCGCTTCAAGTATATTTTTAAGCTTGTCATGTTTGTCGGTGAGATGATGTACGCAGTATGCATTGTCCCAGAAAATGCGGAAATCCTTCGCCGCAGGATTCAGCGCCGCAAACCTGTCAACAACCTCATCGGAATATGTAATTCCTTCGGGGTTGGAATATTTAGGAACGCACCAGATACCCTTTACAGACTCGTCGTTTTCAACATAGAACTGAACTGCGTCCATATCCGGTCCATCCGATTTCATCTCAATCGGTATAAGTTCTATTCCGAAATGCTCAGTGATAGCGAAATGGCGGTCATATCCGGGACACGGGCACAGGAATTTAACCTTGTCGAGCTTGCACCACGGTGTTTCGCCGAGGATACCGTGTGTCATCGCGCGCGCCACCGTATCATACATCATATTTAAACTCGAATTGCCGCCGATAATGATTTCCGAAGGTTTTACCTCCAGCATCTCAGCAAAAAGCCTTTTCGCTTCTGGGATACCGTCAAGAAGCCCGTAGTTGCGACAGTCCACTCCGCCTTCAGCCTTGCAAGACTCGCTGCTGTTTATGCAATCGAGGACTTCAAGCGACAGATTGAGCTGTTCCGCCCCCGGCTTTCCGCGAGACATGTCGAGTTTTAGGTTTTTTGATTTAACGTCTTCATATTCTTTCAGAAGGCTGTCTCTTATTTCACAAAGCTCCTTCCTGCTTAAAGAAGCATACTCAGCCATTTAATTACCCCCGATATATCATGATGGTCAATAAAATCAACCTGCATTTATTTGAATTCATACCTATATATTTTAATATATGCAAATGAAATTTGCAAGTTTAATTTTTCATAAATTCATAAAATAAAAAAGAGCAGAAATTATCTGCTCTTTTTTCACATATAGATAAGTTTAATTTTTTTCAACCTGCTTTATTATTTCGGCATAAATCTTATCCGGCGAAACACCGTATTTCTTAGCGGATTTTTGGACATTTTCTGCTTCTGCCTTATATTTTTTAACACCGCCGAATGACGAAAATTTCACTGGAATTTCGCCATATTTTGTTTTTATATGCTTTATCTCTCTCTGCATGATTATGCGCCTTGACGTCCGGACTCTCAGCCCAATGGAGCCCGTCAGCTCAAAAATTATCTCTGCGGCGCGCTTTGTAAAGCTTTTGTCGCACAGCACCGTCAGCATGTAGGCAGGCCTCTGCTTTTTCATATATATCGGCGTAAAATATGCGTCAGCAGCCCCCTCTTCCATTAGCACTTCAAGGCAGCGGCCGAGTGCTTCTCCTGTTGTGTCATCGACATTGGTTTCAATGACGTCGACAGTATCCCCCGGGGAGTCCTCACGCAGGCTTCCCAAAAAGGCCCGCAGGACGTTCGGCTGGGACAACTCTCTTTCACCCGCGCCGAGCCCTATCTTTTCAACCGTCATCTCCGGCATCTCGCCGAACCCAGAGCAAACGACGGCAAGTATCGCCGCTCCCGTCGGGGTAACAAGCTCGCCGTTGTCAGGAGACGTTATTTTAAACGGTATACCGGCGCTTCTCAAGATTTCGGCTGTTGCCGGCGCCGGAACGGGCAGTGTGCCGTGCATGCATTTAACAGTGCCGCCGCCGACGTTGAGCGGTGAGCAGATTATCCGTTCGGCTCCCAGACTGTCGATGCAAAAAGCGGCGGACACTATGTCCGCAATGGAATCCGCCGCACCCACCTCGTGAAAGTGGACTTCCTCCGGCGGTATGCCATGGACTTTGCCCTCAGCCTGCGCCATCGTCATAAAAATCTTTTTTGCACGGGCTTTGACTGAATCTTTAAGGGTGCTTTTATCAATTATCTCCTCAATATCGGAAAGGTGCCTGTGAATATGCACATCTTTACGGACAGCTACGTTGAATTTTGTAGCAGTAAAACCGTTCTTTAATGTTTTCCCAGCCGATATTTCAAAGTCGCTGAGTCCAAGCGAATTCAGGGCGTCTTTAAGTTCTTGCAAGTCAACCCCGAGGTCAAGCATAGCGCCTGTAAACATATCGCCGCTGACCCCTGAAGAACAGTCTAAGTAAATTGTTTTGCCGTCTATGTCAGACACCCCTTTCCGTCATCTTGTCATGTAAAAGCCTATTTATCTGTCCGGCGAGATAGCCCGCACCGAAGCCGTTATCGATGTTGACGACGCCGACCCCCGCCGAACAGGAGTTGAGCATGGTCAGCAGTGCCGAGAGCCCGCCGAAATTCGCGCCGTACCCTATACTGGTTGGGACGGCAATAACCGGACGCTCGACAAGGCCTCCGATGACGCTCGCGAGAGCCCCCTCCATGCCGGCTACCGCTATAACGACGTTTGCTTTCCTTATGGTATCGAGCTTGTCAAAAAGCCGGTGGATACCGGCGACGCCGACATCAAAAATCCGGGTAACATCGCACCCGAAAGCCTCCGCTGTCACCGCCGCCTCTTCCGCTACTGGAATATCGGACGTGCCGGCCGTACAAACAGCGACTGTGCCTATCTTTTCCGGCGGTGTTTGCTCTATATAAACGGTTCGCGCTGCCTCATTATACACTGCTCCGCTGAGTACGCCCTTTATGGCGTCATAATGCTCCGGCTCGGCCCTCGTCGCCAGCACATTTCCGCCGCCGCGGGCCAAGTTCTTGGCAATCGCTGCCGCCTGAGCGGGGGTTTTGCCTTGGCAGAAAATCACCTCGGCAAAACCGGTCCGCAGTTTTCTGTGATTATCCACCATGGCAAAACCCATATCGTCATACGGCAGCCCTTTGAGCATTTCCTCCGCCTGTGCGACGGAGATTTGACCGTTTTTGACCGCCTCTAAAAGAGCTTTTACGTCCATATTTCCTCCGGGATTAGAATTCCGCACTTCCCGCTGTTCTCGGGAACGGAATAACGTCACGAATATTTGATATGCCCGTAATATACATGATAAGCCGTTCAAACCCAAGCCCGAATCCGCAGTGGCGTGTGCCGCCAAAACGGCGCAGGTCAAGATACCAAGCGTAATCTTCCTTACGCATGCCAAGCTCGTCTATGCGTTTTGACAGTATATCGAGCCGTTCCTCACGCTGTGAACCGCCGATTATCTCGCCTACCCCCGGAACCAGCAAGTCCATCGCCGCGACAGTCTTGCCGTCGTCGTTGAGACGCATATAGAACGCCTTTATCTCTTTCGGGTAATCGGTGACAAATACCGGCTTTTTGCAAACCTGCTCCGTCAGGAAGCGTTCGTGCTCGGTCTGAAGGTCACAGCCCCAGAATACCGGATATTCAAACTTATCCTTATGCTTTTCGAGTATCTTAATGGCTTCCGTATAGGTGAGATGGTCAAATTCAGAGTTGACAACGCCGTTCAATCGCTCGAGAAGTCCCTTGTCAATGAATTTATTGAAAAACTCCAGCTCGTCCGGGCAGTTATCCATAACATATTTAAGGACATATTTAATCATGTCACGGGCAAGCTCCATATCGTCGTTTAAATCCGCAAAGGCGATTTCAGGCTCTATCATCCAGAATTCAGCCGCATGGCGCGGTGTATTTGAATTTTCCGCGCGGAAAGTCGGGCCGAATGTATAGATTTGACCGAAGGCCATCGCCATCGCTTCGCCCTCAAGCTGCCCTGAAACAGTGAGGTTCACGCTCTTGCCGAAAAAGTCCTTTGAGAAATCTATTGAGCCGTCCTCAAGGCGGGGCGGATTTTGAAGGTCAAGCGTTGTGAGCCTGAACATCTCACCGGCGCCCTCTGCGTCGCTGCCTGTGATTATCGGCGTGTGAACATACACAAATCCGCGCTCTTGGAAAAACTTGTGTATTGCATAAGCCGCAACAGAGCGCACGCGCAGGGCCGCTCCTATAGTATTTGTCCTCGGCCTTAAGTGAGCGATAGTACGCAGATATTCCAACGTATGCCGTTTCTTCTGCAAAGGATAGGTCGGGAGTGATGCACCCTCAACTCTGATTGTTTGCGCATGAACCTCGAGAGGCTGGCGCGCTTCGGGAGTCAGCACGACCTTTCCTGTTACGGAAATGGATGAGCCG
Source organism: [Clostridium] cellulosi (assembly GCA_000953215.1). Classification (NCBI taxonomy): domain Bacteria; kingdom Bacillati; phylum Bacillota; class Clostridia; order Eubacteriales; family Oscillospiraceae; genus Ruminiclostridium; species [Clostridium] cellulosi. The sequence continues at coordinate 294,193 of LM995447.1, read as the reverse complement.
ACGCCCAGCTTTGCTATCTCAGTGAAATTCTCAAGTTCTGTGTCGAAAACAATCTGAAGGTTTTTGAAAGAGCTTCCGTCGTTTAACTCAATAAAACCAATGCTTTTTGAATCGCGTACAGTCCTGACCCAGCCACAAACGGTAATTTCTTGTCCGCCGGTCCCAGGATTATTAAATAGATCTTTTATAAGTGTTCTTTCCATTTTATTACCCCTTTACGGAAATATTATAACCCTTTGTTTTTGCCGTTACAATACTGCTGGTTTCTTTAATATATAAAGGTTTCAATTATGCTTGCCAAATACTACAGAAAATGTTACATTAATATAAAAGCATACATTTTTGCTTTCAATATTACAAATTTCCGCATGATTTTTATTGGAGATGGCCTTTGTTGGACACAAAAAAGTTCACTCTGATAGTAAGTCTGCTTACGGCTGCAGTATGCGTTATGACGATTGTATATAACTTTGCCTCTATGCCCGCCTACGGCGACGGGAACGCTATAGCTCAGCCCCTATATGCTGTAAACTCTCAGCCGAGCTCAGAACCTGCGTCTTCATCAGTAACTTCGTCAGAACCGGGCCTTAACAGTTCAAGTACTCCGTCCGGTTCCTCAAAAAGCACATCCCGCCGCGCCGCGTCAGAATCAAAAGGAAAAACTGCGGGAGTCATCAATATAAATACTGCGACGCTCAGCGAACTCGACTCGCTGCCGGGTATCGGGCCGACAAAGGCACAGGCGATAATCGATTACAGGAACGCCCACGGTAGCTTTAAAAGCGTCGACGAGCTTATAAATGTCAAGGGAATCGGAGAAGCGACGCTCAATAAGATAAAACCGTATGTTACAACATAATTGCTTGAAAGCGGATGATCCATTGCTAAAGGGCCGCTGCAACCGCGGCGGCTTTTAATCCGGCGGAGAGGGCATTTAAGCCTTCCCCGCCGGTGCTTTTTTGCCCTTATGTTTTTAAACCGTTCCTGGGCTGTAGCCAAGCCTTTTAAATAGCGAAACGTAATTCACTTTTCGGTTTAAGTATAACCTTAGCTGTTGCTATGTCAACCCCGAATTATATTGCACTGCGGCGGTCATTGCCGATTTTATCGAGCAAGGTTTATTATTATAAGTTGTTTGAATATTATATAAACGTATCCAAAATTAAAAGCTGGCCACTGGTTTTGAAAAAAGCTACTTAATAATCTCTTTATATTTTCCATCACAGTGCCGGCCGCCTTTTTGCTTTACTTATTGTTGATTTTGATATAAAATATAAACTGTATTACTCTATTCGATAAAGCTGTATTATTTAAGATTACTTCGGAATTTTAAAGGAGTTTAAACTATGCTCTCGCGAATAAAAGCGGCTGCCATTTGCCTTTTGGCATCTGCGGTAGCTGCGCTGACGTCCGGCTGCACGGTTATTCCCGCCGATATATCGGAACTGGAAACTCCCCCGAAGCTTTCGGCAGACCAGCAGGCCATAGTAAAAGCCCTTGAGGCTCATATCGGCGACAAGCCGAATTTTAAATTCCCGCTGGAAGGGGATTACCGCAGCGCTTTTATAATGAAGGACCTTGACCATGATGGCACAACTAACGTGATAGCTTTTTACAGTGCATCCGGCAGCAGCGCATCTTCACCTCATATTGCGGTGCTCGACAAAGTTGGAGACAGTTGGCAAGCCACCTGTGATATCAGCAGCGAAGGCAATGAAATCGACAGTATTGAATTCGGGGATTTTAACGGCGACGGGCACGACGATATGGCAGTCGGATGGCGGACTTTCAACAGTACAGATTTGACACTGATAGTCTATACAAGAACCGGAAAAGCATTTACAAAAACAAAACTTGGAACCTTTACCAAGATGAAGACCCTCGACATGGACGGCAACGGCAAGACTGATATCCTCCTTTTCAAGCTGGACAGCGATATAAAACAGGCAGCAGCACGCCTTATCAGCTTTAGAAACGGGAAACTCACGGCTGTGTCAAGTTCGCCCCTTGACAGCACCGTTACAAGCTATAGCGGCGTTTATATTACAAAGCTCAAGGGCGGAGACAACGCCGTATTGATTGACGGCGTAAAAAGCGAAAACAAATTTATAACTGAAATTATAGGCTATAAAAACGGACAGCTTATTTCACCTCTTTATGACAATGACAAGCACACAGTTAATTCCACAATGCGGTTTGTCGATTACAGATGCACTGATATAGACAAAGACGGTTACGTTGAAGTGCCTATGCCTGTCGAGCTGCCTTATGTGCGCAACAAAGATGATACAAATAAAGTTTGGCTCGTCAGGTGGAACATATTTGACAGCGCAAGCAATACCTGGACGCCAAAGCTGTCCTGCTTAATGAATTACAACGAGGGCTATTATTTTAAGTATCCGAAAAAATGGGACAGCAATGTAACGGTATCGCGGCAGGACGGCGACAGTACGTGGGTTTTTTGTGAATGGGACGCTAAAAACAATAAGTATGGCAAGACCTTATTCTCCATTAATGTTTACTCTGAAAGCATTTGGAATACAATTTCAGTCAATGAACCGATTTATAAAATTGCCGAAAAAAACGGAACGGTTTATGCCGTAAAGTTTGACCAGCATAAATCAGATAGCGAATATGCTCTTACTTTGGACGAAATAAGCAGTAATTTCAGGCTGCTTTATTAAACCGAATTATACGTTAGGTGTCCTACTGCAGAACGGGGGGCTATGATGAAAAGTATATTGGTAGTTGAAGATGAAGAAGCAATCCGCGAATTTATAATAATCAATCTCAAAAGATCGGGCTATGATGTGTTTGAAGCTGGAACCGGCGAGGACGCGCTCCGCATTTATGATGAAAATGCGTCAAAAATCAGCATCGTCCTTCTCGACATAATGTTGCCCGGCATAGACGGTTTTGCCGTCTGCAGAAAGCTCAGAGAAAAGAGCCGGACCGTCGGTATCATTATGCTTACTGCACGCACGCAGGAGCTTGACAAGGTCGGAGGACTTATGATCGGCGCCGACGACTATGTCACGAAGCCGTTCAGCCCGTCTGAGCTTGTCGCGCGCATTGACGCGCTCTACAGAAGGCTCGAAATAGACCGCGAAAGCCGTCAGCCTGAAGAAATTGTCTCCGGCATATTCACCCTGAATTTAAAAAGCCGTACACTTAAAAAAGGTGACAAACCAGTTGAACTGACTCAGGTTGAATATCAAATTATGAAATACTTCATGGAAAACCCCGACACGGCGCTTTCGCGCAGCGATATTCTCAATCACGTCTGGGGTGAAGATTATTTCGGAGAACTCAAGATTGTTGACGTTAATGTGCGGCGCTTGAGAATGAAAATTGAGGATGAGCCGTCGAATCCGACGCACATTCTCACTGTATGGGGATATGGGTACAAGTGGAACGCAAAATAAACTCTTTTTTTAGACTGCGCGACAAGCAGAACCGCAAGCTGTTAAAAGGTATTACGCGGCGCTGGCTCCTCAATATCATGTGCGTAATCTTTGCAATTCTCGTTGTGATCTGGTTGTTTTTTGCTTTTTCTATTCACAGCTATTTTTACAATACTCTCAGCCAGACACTGCAAAACACCGCTCACAACAACAGTGTCAGCTTCTCAAACCTTATGGGCACTGTGTCGACGGATTTCTACTCAGTAGCGAGACGGAGCGTTGAGGGATTTGTCGACAAAGATAAGATGGAGCTTATATTTCTTGACCGCAACGGTTATCCCATCTTAACTTCAAGCGGTTTTATGCCGTCCAATACGGTTCCCCGCGATTTTATTATTGCCCGCAGCTCCTCCTCCGGCATTGGCGAATGGGACGGTGTCGACCCTTCAACCGGCGAAAAGATAATGGCTGTCACTGCCCTCCTCAGGGGCAAAGATAACAATGTTGTCGGAGCCGCGCGTTATGTTGTTTCGCTTTCAAGAATTGATATGCAGATAGCCATATACATCCTTATCAGCGGTATCATCTGCATTGCAATAATCTTTTTTGTTATAATGTCCGGTATCTATTTCATAAATTCCATTGTAATCCCGGTGCGTGAAGTCAGCTCGACAGCGCGCCGCATTGCGTCCGGCGATTTCGACGCGCGCATAGACAAGCAATATGACGATGAAATCGGTGAGCTTTGCGATACAATCAACTACATGGCCAGCGAACTCGGCGCAGCCGAACGGATGAAGAACGATTTCATCTCTTCCGTCTCCCACGAACTCCGGACACCTCTTACCGCTATAAAAGGTTGGGGCGAAACTATACTTTCCGCCGGGTCTACTGAAAAAGACACCTTTAATAAAGGCATGAATGTTATAATCAAAGAAACTGAGCGCCTTTCCAGCATGGTTGAAGAGCTTTTGGACTTTTCGCGCATGCAAAACGGCAAATTCAAGCTCAAGGTCGACAAAGTCGATATCCTGGCGGAGCTTGGCGAAGCGGTCCTTATGTTCTCAGACCGTGCGCACCGCGAAGGGCTTACACTTATCTATAACGAGCCTGAAAGCTTGCCCACAGTTATGGGAGACCGCAACAGGCTAAGGCAGGTTTTTGTCAACATTCTCGACAACGCATTCAAGTATTCTGATCCAGGCGGTATTGTCACAATATCGACATCAAGCGGCCAGGGATTTGTAAAGATAGCTATTTCAGATACAGGCTGCGGCATTCCCGCTTCCGACCTGCCCCGCGTCAAGGAAAAGTTCTTCAAGGGTAATTCCACAAGGCGCGGTTCCGGAATAGGCCTTGCTGTCGCCGATGAAATCGTATGTCTTCACGGCGGAACTCTTGAAATTGAAAGCGAAGATTCCAAAGGAACTACCGTAACAATTACCCTGCCCTCAATCTGAGCATAAAGGTCGTGAAGCTATGAAAAATAATGATAATAAAAAAATCCACCGCACTATGATCGGCGGTCAAGCCGTCATAGAAGGCGTTATGATGCGCGGAGTAGATAAAACGGCCCTCGCAGTCAGAAAACCTGACGGGGATATCAGCCTTGAAGTCTGGAACACGTCGCGTCACGACCGAAATTCTATTCTCCGGCTTCCTATCATACGCGGTGTCATCAACTTCGTCGAAATGCTCGTCTTTGGGTATAAAACTATCTCTAAATCCGCCGAGATAGCCGAGCTTGCTCCTGCGGAGGGCAATCCGGGGAAGTTGAGCGATACATCAAGTTCTGTGCCCGAAGCCGCTTCTGCGGAGAGCAAATCAGTAGTAGAGGGTACTACTGCGGAGGGCAATCCGGGAAAGCCGAGTGAGACGGCAAGTTCTGTGCCCGAAGCCGCTCCTGCGGAGAGCAAATCAGTAGTAGAGGGTACTCCTGCGGAGGGCAATCCGGGGAAGTTGAGCGATACAGCAAGTTCTGTGCCCGAAGCCGCTCCTGCGGAGGGCAAATCAGTAGTAGAGGGTACTACTGCGGAGGGCAATCCGGGAAAGCCGAGTGAGACGGCAAGTTCTGTGTCCGAAGCCGCTCCTGCGGAGGGCAAATCAGTAGTAGAGGGTACTACTGCGGAGGGCAAGCCAGCAGAGGGTACTAATACGGAAGAAAATCCGGAAAAATCGAGTGATACAGACAAGAATGAGTCCGGCGGCGATAAAGGGATGAGCGTTGCGACCGCCTTATCTATGATAGCTGGACTTGTTATTGCAATACTGCTCTTTGCCGTACTCCCGACCCTTATTATCGGGAAAACGGACAGATTTGTTCACTGGGGTTCTATGAGCACTATCGCCGAAGGTGTAATAAAAATCGCCATCTTTATCGGATATCTTGCGCTCATTGCCCGTATGAAGGACATCCAAAGGGTTTACCAGTACCACGGCGCCGAGCACAAGACCATTTACTGCTATGAGCACGGCGACGAACTCACCCCTGAGAACGCCAGAAAATATACGCGCTTCCACCCTCGCTGCGGTACAAGTTTCCTGCTCATCGTCCTTATTATCAGCATTATTGTTTTCTCTTTTGTCACATGGAAAACGCTTTGGCTCAGAATACTGCTCAAACTGTTGCTACTTCCGCTTGTCGTCGGCATTTCTTATGAGATAATAAAATTCGCGGGCCGTCACGACAACTCCGTTATGCGTTTTCTGCTCGCCCCCGGTCTTTGGCTACAGCGCCTTACAACCCGCGAGCCTGATGATTCCCAGCTTGAGGTCGCCATTAAAGCGCTTAAAGCTGTAATTCCGGACAACCCAGAGGATGACCTTTGGTAATAAACCGGCGGTTCTAAAATAGGGTTTAAGTACGTGAAGCCGGATACAATTATGAAGTTCAACAGCCTTTATCAGAGTGGCACTGACCACAGATTTATAAAGGCTGTTTTTTGTTAAATAACTAAATCATTGAGGTTGTTGATGTATACAATACATGAAGCATTTTTGAAAGCGAAAAAGAGGCTTGCTGACGCAGGTATCGCTGACGCTGGTTTTGACGCTGCGAAAATAATAGAAAAACATACGGGCTACAAACGCCATGAAATCCTGCTCTATGGCGAAAAGCCTTTGTGCTGCCCCGACGATGAATTCTGGTCAGACGTGGAGCGCAGGGCGAAACACGAACCATTGCAGTACATCTTCGGGAAATGGCCCTTCTTTGGACTGGACTTCTTTGTCGGAAAAGGGGTTCTTATCCCCCGTCCCGATACAGAGGTTTTATGCGAAGTCGCCATATCCTATCTTTCCGAAAAACCTTCTCCTAAAATTCTCGATTTATGCGCCGGCAGCGGGTGTATATCAACAGCTATATTAAAAAATGTTGAAAATAGCACCGCTGTCTGCGTTGAGCTATCCGATGACGCGCTGTATTATTTGAAGAAAAATATCGACTTTCACGGCCTGAAAGAACGCGCTGAGATTGTCAAAGGCGATGTGCTGGCAAACGAAACCTTAGACTCACTTGCTTTTGACTTTGACGCTATTGTCTGCAATCCCCCATATATAAACAGCGGTGATATTCCCGCCCTCGAGCCAGAGGTGGCGGAATATGAACCCATTACAGCGCTTGACGGCGGAGAGGACGGCCTTTTGTTCTACAGGTCCGCAGGCCGATTCCTGCCTCATTTAAAAAGCGGCGGCTTTGCTGCCTTTGAAGTTGGCGCCGGACAGTCAGATGACGTATCGCGAATTTTAGAAAACTCAGGATACCGTGACATATTTATAAAGAAAGACTACGCCGGGATTGAGCGTGTGGTCGGAGGCTTTTCAAAATAAGCTTCCTTAATCAACACTTGCATTTTGTAATCAAATTTATCGGGTTATATTAACATCCGCGCACTATTTCCATTTATAAATAAATATTTAAATCAGGAGAAAATGCTATGGTAGAAAAGTACAAACCGATTTCGCCAAAATACCCTCATATTCTACACGGTGGCGACTACAATCCTGACCAATGGCTTGAAACGCCTGAAATCATTGACGAGGATATACGCTTAATGAAAAAAGCGCACGTCAATGTTGTTTCTTTAGGTATCTTTGCCTGGTCAAAGTTGGAACCCGAAGAGGGGAAATTTGATTTCTCATGGCTCGACAATATTATGGACAAACTCGCAAAAAACGGTATCTACGTCATACTGGCCACTCCGAGTGGTGCTCGCCCGATTTGGCTTGCTAAAAAATACCCTGAAGTCCTGCGCGTTGACGATGAAAGGCAGAGACAGCTTTACGGCGGACGTCACAACCACTGCTTGACATCACCCATTTACCGCGAAAAGGTAAGGATAATAAATACTAAGCTGGCTGAGAGATACAAAGATCATCCAGCTCTTATCGCATGGCACATCTCCAACGAATACTCCGGCGAATGCCATTGTCCGCTGTGTCAGGAAGCTTTCAGACAATTTTTAAAGAACAAATATGGAACTCTCGAAAAACTCAATCACGAATGGTGGACTTCTTTCTGGAGTCACAGCATTACCGACTGGTCACAGATTGAATCACCGAGCAAAAAAGGCGAATTTAATCTCCATGGGCTAAAGCTCGACTGGAAGCGTTTTATCACCCATCAAACAGTAGATTTCTTTAAGAATGAAATTGGGCCTATCCGCAGGATTACACCAAATATACCCGTCACCACCAACTTAATGGGCCTATGCCCAGAATACGACCAATGGGAAATGGCAAAGGTGGAGGATATAGTTTCTTGGGACAATTATCCTGAGTGGCACAACGACTATCAGAAAACCTGGGAAACTGCGGCGGCAACGGCATTTTCCCATGACCTCAACCGCTCACTCAAGGGCGGGCGCCCATTCATGATGATGGAAAGTGCCCCAGGGAATATCAACTGGAGAAATATCAATAAGCTACAGCGCCCTGGCATAATCGAACTTCAATCAATGCAGGCTGTTGCACATGGTTCAGACACAGTCCAGTATTTCCAATGGCGCAAAGGCCGCGGCGGTTTCGAAAAATTCCATGGGGCGGTTGTCGGTCATTCCGGCAGTGAAAATACCCGTATTTTCTCGGAAGTATCGAAGGTCGGTGAAGACCTTGAAAAACTTGACGCGGTCGTCGGCACTACGGTTAAACCCGAGGTTGCAGTTGTTTTTGACTACCAGAATTTGTGGGCTATTGAAGATGCACGAATCAGCAATTGTGAATCAATGAATTACACGAAAACTTGCATAGAGCATTACACCCCGTTCTGGAAAAAAGGCGTCCCTGTCGATGTAATCAATGAAATGGCGGATCTTTCGGGATATAAGCTTGTCATTGCACCTATGGCTTATATGCTGCGTGAAGGCTTTGCCGAAAGGATAGATAAGTTTGTTAAAGGCGGCGGAACGTTTGTTACAACATACCTTAGCGGCTTTGTCAACGACAACGACCTATGCTGGCTCGGCGGCTTCCCTGGCCCGCTGCGCAAAATCCTGGGAATCTGGGATGAAGAGCAGGATGCGCTATATCCCAGCGACAAAAACAGCATTGTTCTGAATGAAGGCAACGAGCTTGGATTTAAAGGCAGTTTTGATATAAAAGACATGTGCGATATAATACACGCAGAGAAGGCTCAGGTACTGGCAATATATAAATCTGATTTTTACAAAGGCAAACCCGCTTTGACTGTCAATAACTATGGAAAAGGCCACGCTTATTATATTGCTGCGCGGACTGGCACAGACTTCCTCGACAAATTTTATTCGAGCATCATCGAAAAATTCGGCATAAAGAAAACAATTGACTCAGAGCTTCCCGAAGGCGTTTCCGCCGAGTACCGCACTGACGGAGAAAATGATTTCGTATTTATTATGAATTTTACAGAAGAAACCAAAACCGTCAAAATCACCGATCAGTACAAAAATATGCTTGACGGAAATCCCGAAAGCGAGACTATACAGATTCCTGCATACGGTTTTAAACTGCTTCAACGCAACGCAAAATAAAAAACGTGACCCAAAGCCCCATGCTATAGAATTTAGGCAGCATGGGGCTTTATCTATGTTTTTTTGCTTTGTTCAACTTTAACTTATATTTAACGCATATACGCTATATTTTCTATTAAAATTTGACAACTTAACATTAAGTGCTATAATATTTTGTAAATAAATATCAATATAAATATTATCCTGAAGCCTTCTGTATATAAAACGGTTATTATGCACTAACATTTATATATACTTAAATTTTTATAATTCGGCTTTCCGGTTCAAAAAAGGAGGGGGAATTAAAAACCGGAACCACATAAAAACCAGATAAAAATTAAATTTTAAGTGAAAGAAGTCTTATACAATGAGTCATCAAAAGAAAAATGGTGCCGCGCTGCGCATAAAAACATTTTTTTTGCTTTTTGGCACCGCTTTATTGATTTGTATACTCGGTGCAATAGGTAAAGCACTGAATTTAAGTACGGAGGCCACATATATTTATTTTGGCGCAATACTTATTGCCTTTTTAGTGTTATCACTTGTGGTTTCCTACTGGTTCACAATACCCTTTTCCAAGATTCAAGAAGTTATTTCTGAACTCAGAAAAGGGCATATCCATGCCCGCTGCAATATTAAAAACAGTCAAATTGCGAAGGAAATTGACGATTTTGCCGATTATTATGCACGAAATGTTGTAGGGGCCCTTCAGGATATTGCAAACGGCAAGGTTCCCTCAAATGAGGCTTACGACAGCAACGATATTACGGCAAATGCAGTTAACAACGCCGCTTCGGTAGTATATTCGATGTTTAGCGACGTGCAGGCCATGCTCAACGGTATTTCCCATGGCCGCTTTGACATACGCTGCAACATAGGCAAATACAGCGGCAAATGGCGCGAGCTTGCCGAAAATATCAACAGCAGTTGTGATGCGGCCGCAAAGCCAATCGAAGAATTAAACGGCATCTTACAGAACTTCACAGTCAATGATTTCTCACACGGCATGGAAGGCGAATATGAGGGCCAGTATAGGATAATGGCCGAGTCATTAAACGACCATGTAAGGCTTGTTAACCAGTTCCAGGATATCATAACCCAAATATCAAACGGCGACCTGCAGACCCTTGACCAGCTTGAAATCGCGGGCAAGCTCAGTGAAAATGACTGCTTAACTCCCGCTCTCATAAAGCTTATGAAATCATTCGACGACCTTGTAAGCGAGGTCGAAAAGATATCGAATGAGGCGACAAATGGCAATATTAACGCCCGTCCAGACAGTTCTAAGTTTGAAGGCGGATTCAAATTCATATTGGACGGCTTCAGTGACACACTGGACTCTATGTCTGCTCCTATATCTGAAACAATAACAGTCTTAAATAATATGGCTGTCTGTGATTTTTCTGCAAGATGCGAAGGCAATTACAACGGCGATTTTAAGAAACTTACCGAGTCCGTAAATGCAGTGCTTGACGCGTTTAATAAAATCCTAACAATCGTTAATGAGCTGTCCGAAGGCAACATCAGTTCTCTCGACAATCTTAAAGCAACTGGCAAGTTAAGCGAAAACGACCAACTGATCCCTTCATTTATCAAATTGATGGAGACAATCAAGGCAACAATTGATGAATCAATTAAGATTTCTAATGCTGCCGCAGAAGGCAAACTTGATATCCGCGGTGATTCGTCCAAGTTTAACGGCGAGTTCATGCACATCATCGAATCCTTTAACAATGCACTTGATTCAATTCAAGAACCTACTGTGCAGATTAATAACTTGATGAAGGAAATCGCTAACGGCAGCGTTGGCGGCACTATTGAAGGTGAATTCAAAGGCGAATACAAAGAGCTTGTTGACTCTGTGAATATGACTTCGCTCGAATTCCAGCGTGTAATTCAGGAAATTTCCAGCAGGCTGCTTCAGATGTCACAGGGCAACTTCAATATTGAAGAGACAATAAGTTTTGACGGCGACCTTAAAGCTATATCCGACGCTATGAACGCAATCACTGCCAAATTCAACGAGTTTTTGAGCAGCGTAAGTGAAGCCGCGGCACAGGTTGCCTCAGACTCTGCACAGGTGTCGCACGGAAGCCAGCTTCTCTCCCAGGGCGCAACGGAACAAGCCAGCGTCGTTGAAGAGCTCACAGCTTCAATTACGGAAATCAAGGAAAGGACAAACAAAAACGCGATTAACGCCAACAAAGCCAATGAACTTGTAGAACAAGTCAAAATGGACGCCGAAAGCGGAAATGTCCAAATGGCGGAAATGTTAAAATCAATGAACGATATAAATGAATCGTCGATTAATATTTCAAAGATAATCAAAGTGATCGACGATATCGCTTTCCAGACAAACATCTTGTCCCTTAATGCGGCTGTTGAAGCGGCACGCGCGGGCCAATACGGCAAGGGCTTTGCCGTCGTCGCGGAAGAGGTGAGAAACCTCGCTGCTAAAAGCGCCGAAGCAGCCAAGAATACTGCGTCGCTTATCGAATCTTCTCTGCAAAAAGTAAATATCGGCACAAAAATCGCAAAGGATACAGCAGAAGCATTCAAAGGCATTGCTAACGGGGTTGAAAAAGCGCTGTCCCTGGTTTCTGAAATTGCCGATTCCTCAGCCGGACAGGCAACAGGTATTTCGCAAATCGACAAAGGCCTCAGTCAGGTTTCACAGGTTATCCAAACCAATTCTGCAATAGCCGAGGAAAGCGCAGCTTCAAGTGAGGAATTGTCTAACCAATCTGCTGCCCTAAACGACATGTTGGCCCAATTCAAGCTGCGCAGCAATACCGATCAGAATGTTTCCAACGAAAACGCTGAGGACGCTGTTACTGAAGCCGCTTCTGAAGAACAGGAAAATGAAGTAGAAACAGAAACAGTTGGCAACGATGATTTCGGCAAGTACTGATTAAATTGTATATTTTTATCCCCCGGTCTTGAAAACCGGGGGATTTTCAGTCTTGCCGACATTTTTATATAATTATTTAGTAAAATTATATAAATTTTTTAAACTTACTGGTATTCGCTTGCATTATTTAATGAATTATGTCATAATATAATCTATCAAGCATCATATGGTGTTTTATCAAATTTTAGTCATATGTTGTATTTTTCAGTAGCCAGTTCATAAATTTGATAATTGCCATATGAGTTTTTCGGGCAATTTAAAGCCTCACAGATTTTAACAGAAGAGGAGGTGCGAAGATGAAATCAACCGGCATAGTCAGGAAAATCGACCTGCTTGGAAGAATTGTCATACCCAGAGAAACCCGGCAAAATCTGAATATTGAGTCAGGCGATCCCATCGAATTCTTCTGTGATGAAAACAGCATTTACTTAAAGAAATACATACGCGGATGTTTATTCTGCAATTCTATGGAAAACCTCATCAATTACAAAGGTCAATATATCTGTGAAAGCTGCAAAAATGAAATTGTTGAGAAATGCAAATCAGTTTGATGAGATTGTTTTGCCTCTCCCATACGGCTGCTAAAAAAACTTCTTTATTAAACTACAAAACGACATAAACGTTAAATTACATTCTTTAAAAAAACAATATCTTAAAAGGAGCAGCAAAAATAAAAATACTGAAGGCCGCCGGTAAAATCCGGCGGCCTTTTTTTGCGCTTGTAAAAATTATTTGCACAGTGTCTTTCCGACAGAATTGAGATCCTGGCAGGCTTCAATAACACGCTGTGCCATGCCCTTTTCAGCAGCCTTGAGATATGAGCGCGGATCATAAACCTTCTTATTGCCGACCTCGCCCTCAACCTTAAGCACGCCGTCATAATTCTTAAACATATGGTCGACAATAGGCCTTGTAAACGCATACTGCGTGTCTGTATCAATGTTCATCTTGACGCAGCCGTAATTCAGAGTTTCGGCGATATCTTCCTTCGGAGAACCCGAACCGCCGTGGAACACGAACAGGAAATGTGCGTCGTCGCCGTATTTCGCTTTCAGCGCTTCCTGGCCTTCTTTTAATACTTTCGGACGAAGCTTTACATTGCCCGGCTTGTAAACGCCATGGACGTTTCCGAATGTTGCAGCGAGCATATATGTCGCATCCGGAATCTTGCCGAGAGCTTCATAGAAACGCAGCATATCTTCGGGTGTGGAATAAAGCTTATCGTTTGGTACTCCGGAATTGTCCATACCGTCTTCCTCACCGCCGACTACACCGGCCTCGACTTCGAGGATAATCTTGTTCTTTGCGCAGCGCTTGAACAAATCCGTTGCTATCTCGATATTTTTGTCAAGGGGGATGTCGCTGCCATCGAACATGTGGCTGTTGAACAGATTGCTTTCGCCTCTTGCGCGACGTTTTTCAGTCTCTTCAATAAGAGGCAAAACAAATGACGGCAGTTTTGAAGCTTTGCAATGGTCCGTATGAAGAGCAACAAAAATATTATATTTCTTTGCTACAAGGTGCACGTGCTGTGCAAGGGTCATTGCACCGATTGCACTGTCCTTGATATAATTTCCGGAAGCGAATTCTCCGCCACCAATTGAAATTTGAATAATACCGTCTGACTCGGCTTCTGCAAGACCTTCAAGAACAGCGTTGGCAGTCTCTATAGAAGAAACATTGAATGCTGGATAAGCATATTTGTTCTTATAAGCGGTCTCGAGCATTGTCTTATACTGATCATAATCTACTACCGGCATTTTAACACCTCATCATATTGTTAATAATTATTTAATAATTTTATTATAACATATAGACAGCCCTTTTGCCAGTGTTGGTACATATCTGTGTTAAAATTTAAACGAAAAATATTTTTTACTTTTTATTAACGTTTAGTTAATAATTACAAACTATATTATAGGTGTAATCTTTATTACCCTCCTTTCTCCCCAAATTTCTTTTGCCGCGAAGCTGCGGTCCAAGTCCCTTTTTACGCCCCTTCCGGCGATAAAGCCGAGGGTTTTTTTGCTGCATAATAAGGCACCACTTAAGTTTTGCTAGGTACACATATCATACGCGAATCTGTTTACAGCCGCGCGAAAAGCGCGGCTGTTTTTATTTGAATTTTACCGGCTGAACCTTTCCGGCATAGTAGTCTGCCTTTTTAATATAGGCATAGGTGCCGTTTTGAGCCTGACCCCCATTTCCTGTTCCCCAGCATATTATAATGAACAGGTCGTTCGACTCGCCGACTATATAGAAATTCTGATTAGAGCCATATTTTACCGGCACAGATTTTGTCACCTTTTTCTTTAGGTCGTAATAGTAACCCTCAGACGTGTTCGTTTTCCCGACACGGTAAAACACCTTGCCATCAAAACACTGTATGCTGTTGATAATATTTTTACCGGAGGCTATTTTTTCATCCGCACCAGTATCGAGATGATGCCGGCAGAGCGTAACTTGCTCAGTATCTGGGTCCGTCAGCATATAGTATGCGCTGTCGCCATAGAATTTAAGGGCTGTCATCGTTCCAAGCTGGCCCAGTATTGCCTTTTCGGCGCCTGTCTTGAGGTTAAGTTCATATATCGCGTGCTTGTTCTTTACTGTTTCTTCGCCCGAAACTTCGCTTTGTGAGCTGTATATGTAATAGAGATTGTCTTTATAATACCCAAGAAGGGATATGCTTGCGTTTTTGCCGGTATGCCGCGGGGACACCGTTGAAAGCTTTTTGGTCTTTAAATCGACACTATTTATCGAAACCGTTGTTTCATCCGTTGCCGTCAGGTTTTCAACCTTGTGCACCGTATTCTCGAAATACAGTTTGCCGCTCATTATTATCATTCTTCCGCCTGCGTCGGAGTCGGCCTCAATTAAAGTCTCTTTTTGTTTGCCCTCTCTATCGGCTTTATATATAAATGATTTGTTCGCCCCGTAGGGTGCAATCGCGTAGATATTGCCGCCGTACTTAGCGACGACCGTCGGGTATTTGTCGAACGAGGACGCCGCTGCGCCGCCCCACAGATACCCGTTTTCTTTTTTCTTGTAATCAAAAAACATAAAAGCGCTGTTTTGCCCCGGCTGCTGATGGATAAACCCGTCCGGTCCGGAAAAATTGCAGCCGTCTGAATAGACTGCATCGTGGGATAGGCTCCTCATCCCCCTGACGATAAAAAAGGTAGCTGCGCCGGCTACCAGTACAAAAGCGCAGGCGGCGGCGACAACAATTTTCATATGTTTCTTTAACATTTCTGCCTCCCCTTCCGTTTTCATATATTTTCGCCTGTATAAATGCAAATTTTCTGTGAGTCTACCGCTTTGGTCAATATGTATCACCTATTATTTTGCACTATTTTATAAATTATTACAAGTAAAATTACAGCATTGAACAAGAATTTACACAATATTGCTATTGACGTACTGTTGTTACCTGTTGCGACAACTACAAGGTTATTCTATTGCAGGAAGCTATGTCTCTTTGTTCTATTATTTAGCTTTTATCCTTGAAGTTTTTTTAACAATACCTTATAATATTAGGCGGGTTATTTACCCGTTACATAGATATACAAAATACGGTGTAAAAACTACCGTATATAGTATAAAAATTTAACCGGGCGCAAGGGCCTCCCTTACAGCGCCGCGGTAAAATGTTGCTGTGAAAGGAGTTACCGCTATGACTTATTCCCAGGAAGTAGAGAAAATGTGTCCCGTAAAAAAAGGTCCGAATCACGGTCCGGCCCCCATTCCTGAAGAAGGCAAATGGGTCAAAGCCTATGAGATAAAAGATATTTCTGGGCTGACGCACGGCATTGGCTGGTGCGCTCCGCAGCAGGGCTGCTGCAAACTGACGCTCAATGTTAAAAACGGTATTATCGAGGAGGCTCTTGTCGAGACTATCGGCTGCTCTGGCATGACCCATTCGGCTGCTATGGCTGCTGAGATCCTTCAGGGCAAGACCATTCTCGAAGCTCTGAATACTGACCTCGTCTGCGATGCTATCAACGTCGCAATGCGCGAGCTCTTCAAGCAGATTGTTTACGGCCGTTCACAGACTGCGTTCTCCGAAGGCGGTCTGCCAATCGGTGCTTCACTTGAGGACTTGGGCAAAGGCCTGTATTCTCAGGTTGGCACGATGTTCGGCACAAACGCGAAGGGCGTCCGCTATCTGTCAATAGCAGAGGGCTATGTTCTCAGCCTCGGCCTTGACGAGAACAACGAGGTCATCGGCTATAAGTTTGTCAACATCGGCAAAATGATGCAGGCTATCCGCCATGGCACTGACCCGAAGGAAGCCTTTGAGAAAAACGTGGGTACATACGGCCGCTATGCTGAGGCTGTAAAGTACATCGATCCGCGTGAAGAGTAAGGGAGGGGCAAAACAATGGTACAGTTTGAAGGTTATGAGAGAAGAATTGGCAAGATCAATAAATGCCTTGCCGAATATGGCATGAAATCACTCGAAGAGGCCCGCGACCTTTGCCTTTCAAAGGGAGTGGACGTTGAAAAGATAGTTAAAGGCGTACAGCCTATCGCTTTTGAGAACGCTGTCTGGGCCTATACACTCGGTGCAGCTATTGCATTAAAGAAAGGCGTAAAGGACGCTGCATCCGCTGCCGAGGCAATCGGTATCGGTCTTCAGGCTTTCACTGTTCCGGGTTCAGTCGCAGAACAGCGTAAGGTTGGCTTAGGCCACGGCAATCTCGGCGCTATGCTGCTCCGCGAGGAAACAAAGTGCTTCTGCTTCCTTGCCGGACACGAATCATTCGCTGCTGCTGAAGGTGCTATCGGTATCGCACGCACAGCTAACAAGGTTAGAAAAGAGCCGCTCCGCGTCATACTCAACGGCCTTGGCAAAGACGCTGCTTACATCATCAGCCGTATCAATGGCTTTACATATGTAAAGACTCAGTTCGATTATTTCACCTCCGAACTGAAGGTTATTGAGGAGCACGCTTATTCCAAGGGCGAGCGCGCAGCAATCAAATGCTATGGCGCTGACGACGTCAGAGAAGGCGTTGCAATCATGCAGAAAGAGAGCGTTGACGTTTCCATCACCGGTAACTCAACCAACCCCGTCAGGTTCCAGCACCTTGTCGCCGGCACATACAAGAAATGGTGCCAGGAAAACGGCAAGAAGTACTTCTCAGTTGCTTCCGGCGGCGGCACAGGCCGTACGCTCCATCCGGACAACATGGGGGCCGGCCCTGCTTCCTATGGCCTGACCGACAGCCTCGGCCGTCTGCACGGTGATGCCCAGTTCGCTGGTTCATCGTCTGTTCCGGCTCATGTTGAAATGATGGGCCTTATCGGTATGGGCAACAACCCGATGGTCGGTGCGACCGTTGCTTGCGCTGTTGCTGTTTCACAGGCAAAGTAATTTAATTGTTGCATATAAAATCCCCTTGCCTCGCGGCAAGGGGATTTTTCTACGTATTATTAACTATGCAAAAACGGCCTGAAGTTAGTTTCCTTCAGACCGTTTTCATGTTTTATTTTATATCCTTATAATGCAGCCGATATCCTTCGCATGTTCTAACACATACTGCATTCCGCCCATAGTCATCGCGAAAATCCCAAGTATAATAGTAAGGGCAATGGCGCCGGCGTCATACCGCAGCTTATTTTCATCGTTGATGACGTAAGAAATTATGATTTCAAATCCAAGAAGTATCAGAATAACAGGCCAGAGCGAAAAGATGAAATTGTAATCAAAAAATGGGAAGAACGTATGGAGCAAAAACATGACGCCGAAAACAACCAATACAATGCCGGCAGTAAACGTGCCAACCCTTCTCCCTTTAAACATCTTTGTCGACACTCCTTTTCTTTCCGACTATGAGATAAATGCCGGCAATGATGATTATTAAACTGACGGCTATCTTAGGTATAAAGTCGGCCACTCTTATTATTGTATTCAAAACCTCAGCCGAAATATAATAACTGAGACTATCCACCCCAGTCTTATAAAGCATATACAGACCGAGCAAAAGTATAAGTATGCCTATAAAAAGTCTTCCCTTTCCCTTTAAATATCTGCTTTCTAAAATCCTGTCAGCCGAAAGCAAATAATGGTCTTCAAACTGGCTGAATATTTCATCGCTTGAAAAACACTTATTGATTGCATCAAAAAACGAGTAGAAGCAGAGTATCGGTATAATATACATCAACGGCCCTAAATCAAGCCATGAGGATAAAAATATTATCAAAAAAAACGGAATCATCAGTGAAAGGCCCATTTTCATAAAGCCCATGAACATATGCCCCGCACCAGGCAGGCATGAAAAGACAACCGTCAGAAACTTATTTCTTTTTTGCGGCATTTATCCATACCTCCATATTTAAAATATTCTGTGAGAAATCTTTAAGCTGCTGATTTATCGTATTTACAAAACTCAAATCCGGCGCTTTTATTTTACTTCCGATTTTAGGCTTACCGGACAATTGATTTAACGTACCTGAAAATGTGATTGCAATTGCGGCGCAGGCAGCTATCGCTACACGCAACACATACAAAGTAAAACCACGCTTTTTGTCTGTCTCAATCTGCTTAATTTTGTCCTGTAGTTCTGTTTCAAAATCGTGCGGCACTTCCAATAATTCCTCTTCAGTGAAGTCGGAGGCAAAAGCCTCGGCACATGCTTCACAGCTTCCGATATGGGAAAGTGCCATCGCCATCTCCTCATCGCTGAGCCTGCCCTCTTTTAACAAGGCGAGCGCTTTGGGTGTCAGGTGGCCATCTTTGCCAAATAAGCCGAAATCAACAACTTTACTTCCATTCATATTTCTTCCTCCCTCCACATGGCACGAAGCAGCTTTTTTGCCCTGTAAAGCTGCGTTTCAAGTGTTTTTTGATTTCGGCCGCTCTCGCGTGACATTTCCGATAGCTTTTTCCCCTTGCAAAAATAATCTGTCGCGATGGTTCTGTAAGGCTCTTTTAGTCGGATGCATAGCCTATGTAATCGTTCGTTTGTGTCTCTTTGGATAAGTTCCTCCTCCGGCGAGGGGCTGCAGTCTTCTATTAAGCTGAGTTCCTCATCTGTCAGACTGTCGGTTTTTCGCGATGGACTTTTGAGAAAGTCCCGGCACTTGTTCGCCGCGATTGCCGTCAAATAGGCTTTGGGATTATCGTTACTTAAGGACGCAAGGTGTTTGTAGGCAGATAAGAAGGTTTCTTGAGCAAGATCTTCGGCGTCAAAATAATTTTTAGTAAAGGAATAGCAGATTGTGTAGATTAGTTTTTCATATTTTGAAACTAATTCTCTAAACTCTTCTTCTCTGATCTTTCTCACTCCCTTGCGTCCCTACACTTATATAACGAGCCAAAAGAAAAAAACACTTCAAAAATTATAACATTTTATAAAATAAATTTATACATACCCTCAGGCGTACGGAAACGTGCGCTATTTTTTGTAAGCAACCCAAAAAATTACCCTTGTTCACCGAGTCTTCAGTGAACAAGGGCTAAGTACTCTATCCGTGATAAAAACTTGTTCTCTTCATCTCAATATCAGGTGGATAATTGCTAAACTCTTTATTCTCGGATTCAGGTGCTTCAACTGATACATCATCATCTTCTGGCTTGTTGCTGTAATAATGCTGTTCGCGGAATTTAATCATTCTAAGCTGGTCTTCGAGCGCTTCCCTATAAGTCATCGGAATTCTCACCTCCTTTTATCAGCTTATGCTAAAATCAGGACAACTGCGACAAGCCGTCTTACATTGACAAAGAATACACAAACGGGTTAAAATATTAAGGTATCTTCTTTTAACCTTAACCCATTTTCGGAGGACATAATGTTCAAAGACAAGTTTAAAATATACTTAACTCCGCTGCTGATAGTGCTTACATTATCCGTAGTGCTCTTTGGCTGCAAGGCAAACGGCAGTTCAGCCGTTTCTTCAAGCAGCTCAAAGGTTCAAGCCACGTCATCCGCAGTTGTCTCATCCCCAAGCAGCAGCGATTCTACTTCTTCTGCTCCCAGCTCATCGTCTTCAAACGGCGGTTCTGTCTCTTCCGCTCCCGCCAGCTCAACGCCTTCAAAAGACACATCCGGCGGCAAAGACAGCTCCGACAAAAAATTCGTCTATTTGACAATCGACGCGACAAAAGGTGACGAGGGTATTGTTGCCAATAAAGTAAAAGTCGAATTCAAATCAGGCGACACTGCATACACTATTCTCAAAAGATACTGCGACAAAAAGCATATAGACTATAAAGCCAAAAACTCGTCCGGCTCTGTATATATATCGATGATAGACAATCTTGCAGAATTTAATTGCGGGGCGAGCAGCGGCTGGATATACAGTATCAACGGCAAATTTGATTCCCAGCCCTGCAACAAAGCGACGGTCAAACCCGGTGACACCGTCAGATGGGTTTATACGATTGATCTCGGAAAATCAGAAGGAGCGACGCGATGAAGTCAAGGGCTGCTGATTATTTTCACCCGGCGGTATTGTTCGTTTATACAATATCTCTTGCCGTAATGTCCATGCTGTTCTTCAACCCGATTTTCATAGCGATTGGTCTTGTTTTTGCCGCTGTTCAAAATATAATGCTACTCGGGGCAAGACATCTGCTGCGTCAGCTTGCATGGTCGCTGCCGCTGTGCATAGCTGTCGCCCTGTTTAACCCGCTCGTTAACTCGGGCGGCAAAACCGTTCTTTTCTATCTTTTCGGCAATCCGGTGACCATGGAAGCCACATTCTACGGCGCGTGTTCCGGCGGCATGCTGCTGCTTATCTTTCTCTGGTTTTCGGTTTACAACGTACTTGTCACGCCGGACAAGTTCATGTACCTGTTTTCCGGGATTGCACCGGCTGCGTCAATGGTATTGGTTATGACACAGCGCATGATACCGATGTTTGCCCGCAGGCTCAAAGCCATTTCAGCCGCGCAGAAAACGCTTTTCCCCGCCTCTGACGGCAATAGAAAATCCCGATTCAAGAGGGCGCTCCGGGAGATATCAATCCTGCTGAGCTGGTCAATGGAGGATGGGCTTGATACAGCCGATTCGATGAAAGCAAGGGGTTACGGCGGGCAAAAGCGTACCTCTTTTTCAATCTACAGCTTTACAGCTACAGACGCGGCAGCAATTATCGCTGAAATAGTGCTCGCAATTATCAGCGTTGTTTGCTATTATAAATATACTTCCATCAGATTTTTCCCGCGAATCCGTTTGAATTTCGGCGCGGGAGCATATATCGGGGCGTCCGCATTTGCCATTCTCGGCGCGGCGCTGCCTATAATCGAAACGCAGTTTATTTTAATGTGGAAAAAGATATATAAGATAGAGGGCGGCAGGCAACCTTAAAGCCGCTTCGCAAAGGGGTGAATTAATATGGCGAAAAATTTTGAAGGCATTAGCTCAATGAGCCGGCAGGAATTATGCGAGCTCATTGATTATTATAAAAATAACGACCCAACAGAGCTTTTTGCCGCGGCTGACGCAGTAAGGCAGCAATATTACGGCAAAAAGGTTTACTTCCGCGGGCTTATTGAATTCAGCAACTACTGCAAAAACGGCTGCTACTACTGCGGTATCAGGAACGGCAACAAAAACGCCGTAAGATACAGATTATCGCCGCAGGAAATCTTGGAGTGCTGTGAAAAAGGGCATAAACTGGGCTTCAGAACCTTTGTTCTGCAAAGCGGCGAGGATTTATATTACACAGACGACATCATGTGCAAAATCATCACTGAAATAAAAAGCCGTTTTCCAGACAGCGCCGTGACATTATCGATAGGCGAAAAATCAAAGGAAACTTATGAACGCTATTTCGAGGCCGGCGCAGACAGGTATCTTTTAAGGCATGAAACCGCTCTCGACGACCATTACGCAAAGCTGCACCCGAAAAATTTGAGCCTTGAAAACCGCAAGCAGTGCCTTTTTAACCTCAAGGAAATAGGATTTCAGGTGGGCGCGGGTTTCATGGTAGGTTCGCCCTATCAGACAACGGAAAACCTTGCCGCAGACCTTGAGTTCCTCCGCGAGCTTCAGCCCCATATGGTAGGCATCGGGCCTTTTATTCCTCACAAAGACACTATTTTTGCCCATGAAAAAGCGGGAAGCGTAAAGCTCACGCTTATAATGCTTGCACTTGTGCGCCTTATGCTCCCTCAGGCTCTGATTCCTGCCACGACGGCACTTGGAACGGCCGACCCTCTCGGCCGCGAAAAGGGGCTTAAAGCCGGAGCAAACGTCGTCATGCCGAACCTTTCGCCTGTAGAGCACCGCAGTGATTATGCCCTTTATGACAACAAAATTTGCACCGGCGAGGAAGCGGCAGAATGTCTTGCCTGCCTTTCGAGGCGCATCGCCTCCGCAGGATATGAGCCTGACTTCTCCCGCGGCGACCACTGTTCGATTAAGTTTGAATACTGCTTCAGTCGAACCGGTACCAATTAATAATCTGTATTATTTCAAAGTGGTGCTGCAAATCGCAGCACCACTTTTTATGTCTTTAAGGCATATAAAAATAAGCTTCCTTCCGGTTGATTTCAGAAGGAAGCTTTGGTTTTATAGTACTGAAAGCTCATTGAGATTCTCGCAAAGGCTTTCAAACCCTTTGGACAGGTATGCGTCAATACCAAGCTTTTTAGCCGCTTCGATATTTTCTTCCTTGTCGTCAAAAAATGCTATGGCAGAAGGCTCAACCTTAAGCTGCTTTATTACATATGTAAATGCATCTGCGTTCGGCTTTATTTTATGTATCAGATGGGAAGGATAACATCTCTTGAAATATTTTTGAACAGAGTCAACATCACATAGTTTGTTCCAGTGAACTTCGTTTGTATTCGACAGAGCAACTGTCATGTACTTTTTTGAAAGCTGCTTTAATACGACCTTTGCGCCTTTATAGAACCCTTTCGGCAGTAAACGAAATTCCTTAATGAAGCGCGCCGCGCTGACATTTAAGGCAAATTCGGAGACAATTTGGTCGTAGAATTCCTTAGTACCGATACTGCCGAGCTCATAGAGTTTGACAGTTTCAGTCTCCCGCCATTTCTTCTCAAGCTCTTCCGCATCATCGGTCCAGTTTTGCCATTCAAGTAGTTTTTTAAATTTGTCGCAGTCAATGAGCACTCCGCCCAAATCGAATAATAGAACGCTGTATTTCCTGTTAATAGTAAAACGCCTCCTGAAATTAAAACGCAAGTTTATGTAGTGCAAGCAAGCATGGCGGTTAAAAAAGGCAGGTACGGCAATGCCTCAGCATAGCCAATACCGCCGTCATTAAAACCGTTCCTGAATATAATATATGATAAAAAAAGCAGGCCGCAAGACTTTTGCAGCCTGCCGTTTTTACTTTAATTCAGTCGTCCCTGCCACAACACTTTTTATACTTTTTGCCGCTTCCACATGGGCATGGGTCGTTTCGGCCAGGCTTTTTACCTACCCTTACAGGTTTCTTTTTCTCTTCGCTGCCGTCTCCGTGGCTTGCCATCATAGGTCTCGCCACCTGCTCTCTGCGCGGTTCTTCTTCGCGGCGGATCTGCACGGTCAGAATCAGGCGCACCGTATCCTCTCGGATAGCCTCGACCATCTCTTCAAACATATCGTAACCTTCACGGCGATACTCGACAACAGGGTCCTGCTGTCCATAAGCGCGCAGATATATACCCTGACGGAGTTCATCCATAGCGTCGATGTGATCCATCCATTTCTGGTCAACGACGCGCAGAAGTATTACACGCTCAAGTTCGCGCATAATTTCTTCTCCGAACATCTTCTCACGCTGTTCATACAGCTTATGAGCACGTTCGAGAAGCACTTCCTTTATATCTTCAACTGGATTCAATTCCTGAAGCTCTTCGCGGCTAAAGTTGAAATCATCCTCGGTGGTCAGCCACCCAAGATAATAGTTGCGGAGTCCAGCAATATTCCAGTTGTCAGGCGTCGGGTCATTGCCGATAAACTGCTCATAAGAGCGGTTTATACTGTCGTCTATCATCTTAAGGATGTATTCCTTCATGCTCTCGCCGTTAAGCACCTGCTGGCGCTGACTGTAAATGACCTCACGCTGGCGGTTCATTACGTCATCGAACTGAAGGACATTTTTACGGATGGCAAAGTTGCGTCCCTCTACCTTGCGCTGTGCGTTCTCAATAGAGTTCGTAAGCCATTTGTTCTCAATCGGCTCGTTTTCATCAATACCCAGCGTCTCCATGAGGCTCTGGATACGCTCGCCGCCGAACAAACGCATCAAATCGTCTTCAAGAGAAATGAAAAACCTTGATTCGCCGGGGTCACCCTGACGCCCTGCACGTCCGCGGAGCTGGTTGTCGATACGGCGTGCTTCATGGCGCTCTGTGCCAACTATGAACAGTCCGCCCACCGCTTTGACTTCTTCAGCCTCTTTGTCGACAATGACTTTGTGCTTTTCGTAAAGCTCGCGGAACTTCTTTCGGGCCTCAAGGACTTCTGGGTTATCTGTCTCGGCGTAGCTTGTAGCCTCATTTATAAGCTCTTCAGACATGCCGGCTTTGCGCATATCCGCCTTTGCAAGCCACTCCGCGTTGCCGCCCAGCATAATATCGGTGCCTCGTCCGGCCATATTTGTCGCAATAGTTACAGCGCCTTTTTTGCCTGCCTGTGCGATTATTTCGGCTTCTTTCTCATGATATTTAGCGTTCAGCACTTCATGCTTTATGCCATGCTTTTTAAGCATTTTGCTCAGAAGCTCTGATTTTTCAATAGAAATAGTACCCACCAGCACAGGCTGTCCTTTTTTATGGCACTCGATAATCTGATTGATTACGGCATTAAATTTAGCCTTTTCTGTCTTATAAATCACATCAGGATGGTCAATCCTGATCATCGGCTTATTGGTGGGAATCTCGATAACATCAAGCTTATAGATCTGACGGAACTCTTCTTCTTCGGTCAGAGCCGTACCAGTCATACCTGAAAGCTTCTTATACATGCGGAAGAAGTTCTGGAAGGTTATTGTCGCAAGGGTTTTTGACTCGCGCTCGACCTTTACATGCTCTTTGGCCTCTATTGCCTGATGAAGCCCCTCGTTATACCGGCGGCCGTACATGAGCCTTCCGGTAAACTCATCGACAATAATAACCTGGCCGTCTTTGACAACATAGTCGATATCCTTCCTCATAACACCGTGGGCGCGAAGCGCCTGGTTGATATGGTGAAGAAGCGTTAAGTTCTCAGGATCAGACAGGTTTTCGACATTAAAGTATTTTTCGGCCTTTTTTATACCGGAGGGATTGAGTGTCGCGGTCTTGGCCTTTTCGTCGACAACATAGTCTCCTTCGATATCTTCGTTCAGTTCCTTGTCGTCAAGCTCTCTTACCTTAGTCATCGACAAGGTTCTTACAAATTTGTCCACTGCCTCATACAGGTCCGTCGATTTTTCGCCCTCGCCGGAAATTATGAGCGGCGTACGCGCTTCATCAATAAGTATCGAGTCGACCTCGTCAACTATTGCAAAATTGAATCCGCGCTGGACCATTTGCTCTTTGTAAATCACCATGTTGTCGCGCAGGTAGTCGAAACCAAACTCGTTGTTCGTGCCATACGTTATGTCGGCATTGTATGCCTCACGCCTTGCGTCAGTATCCATATCATGGACAATAAGGCCGACCTTCAGCCCAAGATAACGGTAAACCTTGCCCATCCATTCACTGCCGTAACGCGCAAGGTAATCGTTGACGGTTACAATGTGCACGCCTTTGCCCGTCAAAGCGTTGAGGTATGCAGGCATTGTAGCGACCAGCGTTTTACCTTCACCGGTCTTCATCTCAGCGATACGCCCCTGATGAAGGACAATACCGCCTGTTACCTGAACGGGAAACGGCCTCATGCCGAGAACCCTGTCGGCAGCCTCCCTGACCGCTGCAAAAGCATCCGGAAGAATATCATCAAGGCTTGCTCCGTTATGCAGCTTTTCTTTAAGCGCCGGTGTAACCGCTTTCAGTTCAGCCTCCGACATAGCTTTGTATTTATCTTCAAGCTCCAGCACTCTGTTGGTAATCGGATATATGCGCTTCAGTTCGCGCTTGCTGTGAGAACCTATTATTTTCTCAATCAGTCCCATATTTGCACCTCTCGATGTTACAACTTAAATAATATTATAACATCAATTTGGATGAAAAGGAACAAGAAATAATTTTAGAATGTAATTCTATCGAAAAATTTGCTTTATTTGCGGTAATACCGGCAGATTATAGATTACAGTGTAAAGGCGTGCAGGCCTTAACTTATTCTTTCAGCCAGTTTCAGTGCCTCAGCGACAGCCGCATCCATGTTGAAATATCTGTATTGCGCAAGTCTGCCGCAGAGGTAGAGGTTCCCTATCTTTCCGGCGAGTTCTGCGTATTTGTCATAAAGCGCCTGATTCTCCTGCCCGACTATCGGATAATAAGGTATATTGCCCTTTTCAGCGTTCGGGTCGTACTGCATAGGGTATTCTTTCATAATTGTCGTCTTGCCTTCTATTCTCTGGCCGGTCAGATATTTGAATTCGGTAATTCTCGTGAAATCTTCCTCATTCGGGTAATTGACGACGGCCGCCGGCTGGAACCAGGTTTTGTTGATATGTTCTATCTTAAGATAAAGCGAGCGGTAAGGCAGCCTTCCGAAAACGCAGCCGAACAGTTCATCGGCCGGAGCTGTCCAGATTATCGGCTTTTCATAGACTTCATCGCCTATGGTGACTTTACCGCTCTGCGCATCAGCATGGATAAGGCTTAATGCGTCAACATTGGTTTTAACGGTTATATTTTCATGCCTGAGCATGTTTTCAAACAGCTTTGTATAGCCGTCTTTCGGCATATACTGATATGTGTCTTGGAAATACCTGTCGTCATAGCCCAAAACGACCGGCACGCGGCTCAGGACAGACTTGTCTACTTTTTCCGGGGGCATTCCCCACTGTTTTGCGGTATAATGGAGAAAGACTTTTTCAAATACAAATTCGCCAATTTTGCGTATTTCCCCTTGCCCTTCAAGAAGCTCGTTTACAGTGACCTTTTCCCTGTCACCATATTCTTTTTTCAGCGCTTCCTTAATCTTTGCTGATTTTTCCTTCCCAAACAGGCGGTCCGCGGATTCAAAATTGAACGGAATGGGTACATACTGGCCGTCGATTCTTCCGATAACGCGGTGTTCGTACGGCATAAAATCAGTAAAGCGTTTCAAAAACTCAAATACGGTTTTATTGTTCGTATGGAAGATATGCGGGCCGTATTTATGCGTCAAAATGCCGTTTTCATCTATGAAGTCATACATATTGCCGGCGATATGATCTCGTTTCTCAAGAATAAGGACTTTCTTTCCTTTTTCAGCGAGGCATCTTGCAGCAGTAGCCCCTGAAAAACCACAACCAATTACTATGGCGTCAAAATTTTCGTACATAATTTTCCTCCACTAAGTTAAATAATAATTTACTTTTTGTCGGATAAATTTTTTTGAGCAAATAAAATAAAAAAAGCACAAAGATTGTTCCTGTTTGACTATTATAAAACAAAAAATATAATAAAAGCAAATAAATGTGTTGTTAATAAATTAATTCTGGATTATAATAAAAAAAGCAATCACAAAAATCAAGGATATATGCTTCGTTTTGCCGAAGCATAACGTGCAAAGAATGGAAAAACTAAGCAGTATGTTGAAAGGGGCAGTTTAAATTATGTTTTCCCGTGATATCGGAATAGATTTAGGAACTGCAAATACACTAATTTATATGAAAGGCAAAGGTATTGTCCTGCGTGAGCCTTCAGTTGTTGCAGTTGACGTCAAAAACGACTGCGTTCTGGCTGTCGGCAACGAAGCAAAACAGATGATAGGACGCACACCGGGTTCAATTAAGGCGATCCGTCCTCTTAAAGACGGTGTTATCGCCGATTTTGATATAACATCTAATATGCTCAAACAGTTCATCCGCAAGGTGGTTAGCGGCGGCGTATTTTCAAAACCGCGTATCATTATCTGCATACCTTCAGGCGTAACTGAGGTCGAAAAGCGCGCAGTTGATGAGGCAGCTTTTCAGGCAGGTTCAAAGGATACTTATCTTATAGAAGAACCGATGGCTGCAGCTATCGGTGCAGGTCTTCCTGTCGAGGAAGCTACAGGTTCAATGGTTGTCGATATAGGCGGCGGCACTGCTGAAGTTGCCGTTATTTCGCTTGGCGGTATCGTCACCTCTCGTTCTGTCCGCGTGGCTGGCGATGAATTTGATGATGCTATCATTAACTATATAAAGAAAAAGTACAACCTTCTTATCGGTGAGCGCACAGCCGAAGAAATCAAAATCAGTATCGGCTCTGCTTACCCCTATCCCGATGAAGGTGAAATGGAAATTAAAGGCCGCAATCTGCTTGACGGCCTGCCCAGCAATATAAAAATTACTTCTGAAGAAATTCGTGAAGCTCTGTCAGACCCAGTTGCTGCAATAGTAGACGCAATCCGCAGCACATTGGAATTAACACCCCCCGAACTTTCTGCCGATATAATTGACCGGGGCATTATGCTTACCGGCGGCGGGGCGCTGCTTCGCGGTCTTGACCAGCTTATAGCCAATGAAACCGGTATCCCTGTCAATGTAGCAGAAAGCCCGCTCGACTGCGTCGTTGAAGGTACCGGTAAACTGCTCGACGATATGACCGGTAAACTGGCAAGTGTGCTTTTCAACACAAGACGCAAATAATTTAAAAAGGGAATAAAAGGGGGGGAATGGCATGCTTACTTTTGTAGGCATGCTTTCCGCCCTATTTTTATTTTGAGGCATGTTCCTACTTTTTTAGAACATAACGGATTTTATTACATATAGTTTGTATGTTTTGTAATTTTAAGCGCAATTAATGATTGGAGGTTAACCCGTGCGTGAATTTTTCAAAAGCCTAAAATTTAAAATCTTCGCAGCAGTCGCCTGCCTGCTGATCGGACTTATGCTACGCACGGCGGCTACAGGCGGTTTGCCTACTATTACACAAAATATAATCAGTACCATAATCAGCCCGTTTCAAACCGCCTCATCATATATTTCCAGTGGATTTTCCGGATTTATCAACGATTTATTAAATATCCACTCCCTTAAATCAGAAAATGCCAAACTGAAGAAGGAAATCAGCGAACTGCAAAGCAAAATGGTTGACTATAATAAACTGAAAAGCGAAAACGAGCGGTTAACTACTATGATAAACATAACAACTGAAAAAGACGACCGCGTTTACACACCCGCAATGGTGATATCACGTGACCCGGGTCAATGGTTCTCTTCATTCACGATAAATAAGGGAACGCTTGCAGGCATTGAGAAAGACGATCCGGTAATTACATCCGAGGGGCTTGTCGGAATAGTCGTTTCCCCGTCCCTGACCTCTTCCGTTGTCAGCACAATACTCGACCCGTCGGTTCATGTCGGGTCTATAATCAGCCAGACCGGCGACACTGGCATAACTCATGGCAAAAGAGATCTAGCAGCAAAAGGCGAATTTCAACTAAATTATCTGCCAAAAAACAGCAGCGCCGCTGTCGGAGACATTGTAATTACGACCGGTATCGGCGGTATTTTCCCAAAAGATTTGAAGGTCGGCATAATTCAGAAATTGGAGCAGGACGAATCTGGCAACTCGCTGAATGCGATTTTAAAACCCATGACCGACATGACATCCGTTAAAAATGTTTTTGTCATCACAGATTTTTCAGGCAAAGCGGATTCCAGTTCCGGTTCCTCAAGCAGCACATCAAGCAATAGCTCGTCCGCTGCCAAGTCAACAGGGACATCGTCCAAGGGAGGCAAATAATGCGCCGATTCAACATATTGAAATGGTGCGTCTATGCGCTTGCAATACTTATTTTGACCGTTATACAGATGCAGGCCGCATTCTATCCACGTATTATGGATTGCACGCCTCTTTTCGCCATTCCCGCCGTCCTTGCCATCGCCATGTTTGAGAACGAAACAGCCGCCGGCATCTACGGCATATTCGCAGGACTGATTTGGGACTCGGGTACCGGCAGGGTATTCGGTTTCAATGCGCTGTTTTTGATGTGTTTCGCTATAGCTGCGTCGCTGTTGTTTGAATATCTTCTCAATAATACGCCTCTTTCAGCCATGCTGCTTACAGCAATAATTACGATTATCCATGAAATCATTACATGGTTCTTTTTTTACTTTATGACTGGAGACAGGGACTTTTTATTTGCTTTTCTCCATATAATACTGCCAACTACCGCCCTGACTCTTATTTTTACACTGCCTATATATTACGGAGTGCGCTTTATAAACCAGAAAATTTCCGATTCCGACAATGATTCGTCTGTCTGACACTTGTCTTCACATATCCTTAAACCCTGAGATTTTAAGAAGGAGTACTTAGATGTTAAAACGGTCAAGAATTGCCATCATTGTTGTATTTGTTTTTGCTGTTTTTGGCTTCTATGTTTTTGAACTGATGCAATATCAGGTTACAAACGGAGAAACTTACAGACAGCAAAATTCAAAATCTGTTGTCAACACCGTGGACGTAATCGCTCCGCGCGGTGATATCCTTGACCGCTATGGAAGGGTGCTGGCCACAAGCAAAGTCGGTTACAACATCATTCTTGAAAGCGCTTTCTTCCCTTCCTCAAAAGAGCGCGACAAGCAGGACGCCGAATTGCTGGCACTTGTGGATATACTAAAGCAGGCCGGTGAAACATGGGAAGATTCCCTGCCCATCAGCACCACCGCTCCTTATACCTTTACGGGAACGGATAAAGACAAAAGAAAGCTTATTACGTTTATCAACCAAAAGGACAAGAAAAAGACGCTTTTAAGAGATGACGCCACTGCAGATGAAGTAATGGAAGTGCTGAACAAGCTCTATAAAACCGAGGGGCATGGCGAAAACGAGAAAAGGATATTGTGCGGCATCAGGTATGAAATGGACAAGAAATCCTTCAGCTATACAAATGTCTATACGTTTGCCCAGAATGTCAGCATAGAGACGGTTACAAAGATAGAAGAACGCTCCTCCGTTCTCCCCGGAGCAGTTGTGCAGCAGGTTCCTCAGCGTTATTACCCAGATGGCACGATAGCTCCCCATATTATCGGGCTGACCGGCCCCATATATGCTGAAGAATACGAGGAATACAAGCAAAAAGGCTATTCAGCAGACGATATGATTGGCAAATTCGGCATTGAGCAGTCAATGGAAAGCGAACTGCATGGCACCAACGGCCAATCACAGGTAGAACTCAGCAACAACGGCAATATTGCAAACACGCTGGTTCTGAAAAAGGCCCAGCCCGGAAACAATGTGATCCTGACCATTGACAAAGATTTGCAGGTAACTTTGCAGAACGCACTGCCGGCTGTATTGCAGCAGATAAAAATTGATTCTAAGGGCAATCCGAAATACGGCGCTGATGTAAGGGGCGCTGCGGCAGTCGTTATGAATGTAAAAACCGGCGAAGTGCTCGCCATGGCAACCTACCCTTCATATGACCTCAACACTTATAAGAAGAATTATTCCTCCCTTTCAAAAGACAAGCTTACCCCACTTTTGAATAGATGTATATCCGGTGCATACCGCCCCGGCTCAACATTCAAGCCGCTGACCGCCGCGGCCCTGATGATGAACGGCGTCTTGACGCCACAGACAAGGTGGTACACGCCGGCTAAATTTTCTAAATATGAAACCCGTGGTTATGTCGGTAGCGACGACGAAGGAATAGCAAGAGGCCTGATTAATGTCGAGGAAGCTCTTGAGGTTTCATCAAACGTATTTTTCAACTATTTTGGTGATATCCTCGGCATGCAAAAACTCGAAAAAACCGCTATAAATGTATTCGGCATAGGAAAGAAAACCGGCATTGAACTTAACGAAGAGATCTCCGGCTCCATGTCAGGATATCAATACGACAATGAACACGGATTCAATCACAACCCCGCTGACGCTGCTCAGGCAGCGATCGGGCAGCTTTACACAGCGCTCACCCCGTTGCAGATGACCAACTACCTCTCAACACTGCTAAACGGCGGCAAGATGTACCAGGCCCATATAGTAAAGCAGGTCAACAGCTATGACAACTCAAAGGTAATCATCGATAAAAACACGCCGACGGTAAAATCAAACACCAAGATTGACCAGACGATTGTTGACACGATAAAGAAAGGAATGCTCGCCGTTACAGAGGGAAACAAAGGTACAGCCGCCCAGAAATTCAAAGATTTCAATATGAAGATCGGCGGCAAAACGGGTACAGCCCAGCTTAAATCCCTTAAAGCCTCCGACCTGCGGTTTAACGGCGTTTTCATCTGTTTCGCCCCCTATGACGATCCGGAAATTGCGGTCTCCGTGGTTGTCGAGCATGGACACTGGGGAAACCAGACAACGCCGGTCGCAAGAGAAGCAATTGCTAAATATTTCAATCTCGATTCAAACGGCAACCCGTTGCCTTCAAGTGCTTCCACCAATTCTGTAGGTACATTGCTGAAATAAATTTACACAGTTTTTAAAGCAATTTTTTGTATAAGATACATCTGACATTTTAAATAAAACCGGGCTTTTTTCTTTGACATAATTTTATGCTTATGATAAAATAAAAATATAAATGTGATTTTGGCTATCGGGTAAAATTCGAGTATATTTGGTTTTAGCAAGGGTGCATGCAAATGGGGCAGTTGGGCCGTATCCTGCTCGTGGCGTCCGGCAAGGGCGGCGCAGGCAAATCAACTTTTTCGGTTAACTGCGGCACTGAACTTTCAAGAAGAGGACGCAAGGTACTTCTCATTGACGGCGACGCCGGACTGAGATCGCTTGATTTGATGCTTGCAGTCTCCGATAAGGCACTTTTTGATATCGGGGACATTTTTGCGTCCCGGTGTGAAACGGAAAAAGCCATAATACAAACAAATCGCCCCAACTTATTTCTTCTGCCCGCTCCGCAGAGCAACTGTGAATATTTGGCCGACAGCGAAGCTGTCGGGAGACTCTGCAGCGAGCTTGCACGAACCTTTGATTATATTATTATTGATTCTCCTGCCGGAGTCGGCGATTACGTAACGGCACCAGCGCCGGTCGCTGACTGCGTCATTGTTGTTGCCAATACGGAGCCTGTCTCCATAAGAAGCGCTGAGCGGCTGGCTCAGATTATGAGAATGAAGGGTGCAAAAAATCTGCGCCTCGTTTTGAACCGCGTTGACGCTAAACTTATCAGAAAGAACAACCTGCCTGATCTCGACGCGGCCATTGACGGAACGACGGTTCAACTTATTGGCATTGTACCGGAAGATAAACGCGTTACAGCAGCAACGGCTACCGGTGAACCTCTGACGAAGGGCCGTGCTGCCACTGCATTTAAGAACATTGCAGCCAGATTAGAAGGTGAATATGTACCTCTGATGAAACTTTGACGATTACACTACGCATGGAGGTTTATATATATGAATATTGCACTTATAGCACATGATTCAAAAAAAGAACTGCTTGTGCAGTTTTGCATAGCATATTGTGGCATTCTAAGCCGACACTCCCTGTGTGCAACAGGCACTACAGGCAAGCTCATCGCCGAGGCAACAGGCCTCGAAATACAAAGGTTCCTGAGCGGGCGTCAGGGCGGCGACCAGCAAATTGCCGCAAGAATTGCCTGCAACGAAATAGATTTGCTGTTATTCTTCAGAGACCCGTTGTCGCGTAAGCCTCATGAACCGAACGAGACCAATATGTTCAAGCTCTGTGACGTTCACAACATTCCGTTTGCTACAAATGTCGCAACGGGCGAGGTTTTGGTACGCGCACTTGACAGAGGAGACTTTGATTGGCGCAACATTGTCAATCCAAAATCCAGATAAGTAAAGGGCGTTGACCGGAAGGAGTAACTGCAGCACAACGGACAGAAAAGCGCGTCATGGCTGAGAGCGCGCAACGTAAATCGGCTACAGTGAAGACATCCGTAAGCCTTTTTGTCTTTCCCCACATTACGGGGGCTTGAGTGAAGCGCTTTTAGCGCTTAACAAGGGTGGCACCGCGAGGATTACCTCGTCCCTTGATGAGGGACGAGGTAAATTTGTGTTTTATCAAATTTTTATCTATTTTGTAATATAACCCATTACCAAGCAAAACAATTTTAAGGAAAAGGTGAAACTATGGCGAACATTCTTAAGGCACCGCGCGGCACAATGGATGTGCTCCCGGATAAAATTGATAAATGGACCTACATTGAATATACGGCGCGCGAAACCGCTAATCTTTTTGGCTTTAAAGAAATAAGATTCCCAACGTTTGAAAGCATTGACCTCTTCCGTCGCGGAGTAGGTGAAACCACTGATGTGGTTCAAAAAGAGATGTTCACCTTTACGCATGGCAACAGCAATTTCGCACTAAGGCCCGAAGGCACTGCTTCAACAGTGCGGCTGGTGCTCTCTAACGGGCTTTATAACGACCCAATGCCTCTTAAGCTCTTTTATATAACCTCCTGCTTCCGCGGAGAACGTCCCCAGGCCGGAAGGCTTAGGGAATTTCATCAGTTCGGCGTTGAGCTTTTCGGGACTGCAGAGCCGTCTGCTGACGCCGAGATAATCCTGCTTGCAAAAACAATGTTTAATAATCTGGGAATCAAGGGGCTTCGCCTTGAAATCAACTCCATCGGCTGCCCCAACTGCCGCAAGGATTATCAAAACGCCTTAAGGGAGTATTTCACTTCAAAACAGGACGGGCTTTGCGATACCTGCAAGAGCCGTCTTGGGCGCAATCCCATGCGTATTCTCGACTGCAAAAGCCCCGAATGTCAAAAAATCGCTGAAGCAGCGCCGAAAGTAACCGACTATATCTGCGACGACTGCCGCACCCACTTTGAAGCGGTTCAAAACCAGCTTAAAAATCTGAATGTCGATTTTATTGTCAACACATCCATCGTGCGCGGGCTCGACTACTATACCAGAACAGTATTTGAATTCATCGACGAAAAACGCGGGCTGACACTCTGCGGCGGCGGACGCTACGACGGCCTGGTTAGCCAGCTCGGCGGGCCTGAATTGCCGGCGCTCGGCTTTGCGATGGGACTTGAGCGTCTTATCATGACAATGGATGAGCAGGGCTGTTCATATGAGACCGAGCAGAACAAAACCGTCTATTTCGCAACTATCGGCGATGCGGCGTCAAAAAAGGCGGCGGAACTTGCCCTCAAACTCAGAACCGAGGGCATCAGTGCCGAATACGACCTTGTAGGGCGCAGCATGAAAGCGCAGATGAAGTATGCAAACAGAAAAGGTTTCGCTTTTACCGTCGCAATCGGCGACAACGAGCTTAATTCAAATACCGCCGAACTCAAGAATATGCAAACCGGTGAAACTATACCTGTGACGCTTGATGACAAAATTATCGAAGCTATAGACAACGCCATTGTAAAAGAAACGATGAAAGAACTTGAAGAGACCATAGAAAAGGATAAAATCTTTAACTCTTAACGGTGTCTGAGTTTTTTCGCATTTACGCAACAGTTTAATCCCAGTAATACAATCGCTAAACGCGGCTGAGGGCAGCGGAAATTATTCGGACATGCTCAACTTTTAAGCTGCTGAAGCCGGTTGCCCTATTTGCCGCCAAAGTGAAATAATATAACTATAATATATGCAATTTCTGGAGGTAAAAATAGATGTCTGAATCATTGCGGGGCTTTACCCGTACATGCTACTGCGGAGAGCTTTCCTCAAAAAATATTGGGCAAGAGGTATCGGTCTGCGGATGGGTTCAGAGGCAGCGTGACCTCGGAAGCCTTATCTTTATTGACCTGCGCGACAGGACAGGTATTGTGCAGCTTGCATTTGACGATAACACCGAAAAGTCAGTTTTCGACAAAGCCTTCTCTGTCCGTTCAGAGTTCGTCATTGCGGCAAAAGGCACTGTACGCCGCCGCGCAAGCATAAACGACAAGATTCCGACAGGTGAAATCGAAATCGCTGTAACTGAGCTTAGAATATTAGGCGAAGCCGAAACACCTCCATTTGAAATCATTGAAAATTCCCCTGTAAAAGAAGAACTGCGTCTTAAATACCGTTATCTCGACCTGCGCCGTCCGGAAATGCAGAGAAATATCATTGCGCGCCACCGAATCGTAAAATGTGCGCGTGACTATTTCGACGAGAACGGCTTTATAGAAATCGAAACACCTATGCTCATTAAGAGCACCCCTGAGGGCGCGCGCGATTATCTCGTGCCAAGCCGCCTGCATGCCGGCAAATTCTATGCCCTGCCCCAGTCCCCCCAGCTTTACAAGCAATTGCTCATGCTTTCCGGTTTTGACCGGTATATGCAGATTGTCCGCTGTTTCCGCGACGAGGACCTGCGGGCCGACCGACAGCCGGAATTTACACAGATTGACCTTGAGATGTCCTTTGCTGACGAGGATACTGTCATAAGTGTCAACGAAGGTTTCATTAAAAAGGTATTTAAAGACGTGCTTGGCGTTGAAGTAGAAACGCCGTTCACCCGCCTGCCGTATGCAAAGGCGATGGAGCTTTACGGCAGCGACAAGCCGGACACCCGTTTTGACATGACGCTTTGCGATTTGACTGACCTTGCGCGCGGCTGCGGGTTTAAGGTATTTACAGGTGCTATAGAGGCTGGCGGCAGCGTACGCGCGATATGCGCCAAAGATGCCTTTGACAAGCTTACCCGCAAAGAACTCGACAAACTCGCCGCTTTCGTCAAGGATTACGGGGCAAAGGGACTGGCGTGGACCAGACTTAACGGTGAAAACACCTCGTCGTCTTTTGCAAAATTCGTCCCTGAGGAAACACTGAAGGCTATGTACTCAAGGCTCGGCGCCAAAGACGGCGACGTCGTGATGATTATTGCTGACGCAGATAATCAGGTTGTTTTCGACGCGCTGGGCGCTCTGCGTTTAGAGGTCGCCAACAGGCTCGGAATAATTCCTAAAGACAAGTTCAATTTCCTGTGGGTGACAGAATTCCCGCTGTTTGAATACAGCAAAGAGGAAGGCCGCTATGTGGCAAAGCACCATCCGTTCACAATGCCCGCCGAAGAGGATCTGGACAAGATTGAAAGCGATCCCGGCGCCTGCCGAGCAAGGGCTTACGATATAGTCCTCAACGGTGTCGAACTCGGCGGAGGAAGCGTCCGCATAAACGACCCAAAACTTCAAAACCGCATGTTTGCCGCTCTCGGCTTCACTCAAGAGCGGGCACAGGAGCAGTTCGGGTTCCTGATGGACGCCTATAAGTATGGAGCTCCTCCCCACGCCGGCATGGCCTACGGGCTCGATAGGCTCTGCATGCTGATGCTTGGCTGCGACTCAATACGGGATGTTATCGCTTTCCCGAAAGTTCAGAACGCCTCAGAGTTGATGTCGTCAGCTCCCAGCACAGTTGATGAAAAACAGCTCAAGGAACTGCATATTTCCGTTTCTGACTAAATTTGTGCTTAAATTGTTTGGAATTTAAAAAAATATTAACAAATACATTGTTCATCAATGTTAAGATATATTGTAAATTAACTATGTAGATTCATAATGCAATGAAAATGCAGGAGGGAACAATAAATGATAGAGGTAAGCCACCTCACCAAACGGTATGGGGACAAGTATGCCGTCAACGACATCAGTTTTACCGTAAATGACGGCGAAATCCTGGGCTTCCTCGGGCCTAACGGCGCGGGAAAATCCACTACCATGAATATGTTGACAGGCTATCTGTCATCAAATGAAGGCAGCATTAAAATAGCAGGCATCGATATTCTTGAAGATCCTAACGCCGCCAAGAAACATATAGGTTACCTGCCAGAACTTCCGCCACTCTATCTTGACATGACCGTCAAGGAGTACCTGAATTTTATCTATGATCTCAAGGGCTGCAAACTCAACAGGAAAGCCCACATCATGGAAATCTGCAATCTCGTTAAAATCACCAACGTCTACAAGAGGGTCATCAAAAACCTGTCAAAAGGATATCGGCAGCGTGTCGGTTTAGCTCAGGCTTTGATCGGAAACCCTGACGTGCTCATCCTTGACGAGCCGACTGTCGGCCTTGACCCGAAACAGATTATTGAAATCCGCTCGCTTATAAAGCATCTCGGCAAAAAGCACACCGTTATCCTGAGTTCACACATTCTGTCTGAAGTTCAGAGCGTCTGTGAACGCGTTATAATTATCAACCACGGCAAGATAGTTGCAGACGATACAGAAGTCAACCTTTCTCACAATATCCAAAAACAGCACCGTATTATCGTGCGCGTTGCCGGCCCTGAGGAGCCGGTCATGAATGCGCTGTCCGGACTCACAGGCGTCAAAAAGATTACTCCACTCGGCCAGAAAGAGCCCAACAGCTATGATTTCCAGATTGAATGTGAACAAGGCAAAGATATCCGCCGTGGCATGTTTACAGTTTTGAGCGACCGCAAATGGCCTATTCTCTCCCTCGACAGCGGCGAAATGACCCTTGAAGATATCTTCCTTAAACTCACAAGCGAAGATTCCGTACAGTTCCAGAAAAAAAAGAAAAAAACTGTGACGGCCGCAAACGCCGATGAGGAGGGTGAAAAATAATGTGGGCCATCTATAAACGTGAAATAAGAAGCTATTTTAATTCGGCGATAGGATATGTGTTTATCGCTGCATTCGTATTTTTTGCCTCATGGTTTTTCTGCGCCTACAGCATTTCGTATGACAATTCAAATATGTCAGGTACATTCGGAAGCATGCTCCTGATTTATGTTTTCATAATCCCCATCTTAACGATGCGTACTTTCAGTGACGAAAAGCGTCAAAAGACCGATCAGGCACTGCTGACCGCGCCGGTAAGCCTTTTGGGCATCGTCATGGGGAAATTCCTCGCAGCATTGACCATCTATGCGATTGGACTTTCATCCTTTGTTGTTTTTGCTTTGATTATAGCCGGTTCCGGAACTCTCGATACCTGGTCCGTTGTCGGCAATATTGTGGCAATGCTTCTCGTAGGATCAGCGTTTATCGCCATCGGAGAATTTATTTCAAATCTGACTGAGAGCCAGGTTATTGCAGCCGTCGCAGGCATTTTCGTCCTGCTAATCCTCTTCTTGCTCGATAACATTGGAAGCGTTGTTAACGTACCATTCATTCAAAACATTATTTCTGCTATTTCAATCAGCAACCGCTATCAGAATTTCTCAGCAGGTATTTTCAGTTTGCCGGATGCAGTCTTCTATCTCAGCATTGCCGTCTCGTTTATTTTCCTGACGGTTCGTATGCTTGAGAAGAGAAGATGGAGCTAAGGAGGGAAGAAAAATGATTAATAACAATAACAATAATCCTGAAAAGGATAAAAATATCAGTGCGGAAAACAGCAACTCATCCAGTGCTAATGCAGAAAATCAGGCCGATATCAAATCCGAGACTGAAAAAGTAAAGGCCAGCACTGAAAACAATAATACTAAAAAAACAAAGGAGAAAAATAAGATTGCGTTCTATAAAAGGCGCAGTTTTAAATATGGCAGTATGGCTACTGCCTTTACGGCAATTTTCATAGCGATTATAATTCTTATCAACGTCGGGCTTACGGTTGCTTCGGAGAGGGTCCAACTGAGCGTCGACCTTACAAACTCCAAAAGTTATGAACTTTCTTCTGAAACTCTGAACTTCCTTAAAAAGCTCAAACAGCCAATAACTATCAAGTTTTTTGCAACAAGGTCCCAGATGGAAAATGCTGACGATCAGTATTTCTCCGGTGCCGTTAAACTGATTCAGCAATATCCAAAATACAGCTCGAATATTTCAATCGAATATATCGACTATGAAAAAAACCCAACTGCAGTAGCGGCTTATCAGAATGAAAACGTCAACCAATACGACATCGTTGTTTCTGCCAAAGACAACAGCGGCAAAGAAATCTATAAAGTGATTAATTATTCAGATTTGGTGGTCACTCAGACCAATTCCACAACATATTCGCAGTCTATTATCGGAAACCAGGCCGAACAGCAAATCGACTCTGCTATCGATTACGTTACAAGTGACTACCATCCGACAGTAATATTTACTCAAGGACATGACGAAGACGACGCCTCAGCCTACCAAAGCCTCCTCAAAAGCGCCAACTATGAAGTATCACAATCGAACATAGCGTCCAAAGATATAGACAAAAAAGCATCTGCCATCGCTATCGTCAATCCTAAGACTGACTTTTCAGAAGCTGAAATTGACAGAATTGATGCTTTCCTCAAAAACGACGGCAATTACGGCAAGAGCGTATTCATTTATCTTGACCCGAGAATCCAAAGCCTTCCGAAACTTGAAGAGTATATCGCCGAATGGGGCGTAAAGGTTGAAAAAGGCGCTATCTACGACAGCACAAACAGCTTCAACAACGCCTTTGACCCCATTGCTTCGGATGTGGACAGCGAAATAACTGGTATCCCCTCAACAACAAATATCGGAACAGACGTGCGTATTTCAAAACCGCTTACCATACTTTATGAGCAAAAGAACGAGCGTAAAGTTAAAAGTATCATCAAAACGGGCGATTCTTCTAAGCTTCTCGCCGATATTACTAAATCAGCCGCCGACTCTGACAAAGACGGCCCGTTCACAGCTATGGCCCTTTCAACTTGGACAAGTGGAAGCAATAAATCTAATATGGTCATATCCGGTTCATTCCAGATATTAGATTCTGACGTCTTAAATTCGACAAACAAGAACAATAAAAATCTAATTTTAGGTATGACAAACAAATTGTTAGGCAAGCAGACCTCTATTTCCGTACCGTCAAAATACAACTCTTCATCTTCCCTTAGCCTTACAATCGGACAGCGCTACCTGACATGGATCCTTCTGGTCGTTATTATCCCTGTAGCTATACTTCTGATCGGATTTGTCAAGTGGTTACGGAGGCGGCATCTATGAAAAAACAGCTTCGGAACATCATTATATCTTTATGTGTAGTCGTCGTTCTTGTAGCCGGAGTTGTTTCAGTAAATTTGCTAATGCCTAAGAAAAACTCGTCAAGTTCAAGTGCTTCCTCAAGTACGCCTGAAATCTCCGTCTATAAAACTGACGTGAAAAATATAACTATGGTGCACATAAAGACCGAAAAAGACGATGTCATAGTACGTCAGTCAAATGGCAAGTATTCTGTAGACGGTCTCGATCAGAAATTGCTGAATGAGGATTCTGCATCCACTATATTCTCAACTGCTTCAAACATCACTGCAGAAAAGGTCATCGACGAAAATGCCTCAGACCTTTCTCAGTATGGGCTTGACAAACCCAGTGTAACCGTCGATATAGTCAGCAGTGATAAAACTGTAACTGTGGAAATCGGCAAAGAGACGCTGACCAAAGACGGCAATTACATGAAACTCAAAGACAGCAGCAAGGTTTACAAGATTACTGCGGCTGAGACAAACTCGCTCGACTATGTAAAAACCGACCTTGTCAAACTGTCCATTTGTGGCTTCGATTCCGCCAATGCGGCGAAGCTTACGGATATCACATTGGGAGGTTCGGCAAGACCTCAGCCAATAGTATTGAAGATTGACCCGAGCTCTGTCAGCTCGTCTTCTGGTTCATCTTCAGTCTCCTACCTGATGAAGTCTCCGGCGACATATCCCCTTAACGACGAGAATATTTCAACGATTACTTCCGCTTTGCAGTCGCTTTCAGCAAACGCAGTTGTATCCCTCGACGTTTCGGACGCAAACCTTGAAAAATACGGGCTCAAGAATCCGAAGTACACCCTTACCGCGGTATATAACGGCAATAAGATGGTGCTCCGCTTCGGAACTCCCTACAAGGAAGACAGTTCAACACTGATTCCGATTTACCTTGAGGGTACTCCTGCAATCTACAATATCGCTGATTCAACTGTGTCTTTCTATGACTGGCAGCTTGATGATGTTACCGACTCATTGCTTTACACCGAGTTTATCGACAATATAAAGTCAATTACAGTCTCCAAAGGCAGTGAGAACTACACCATCAATCTCTCCGGCACAGGTACCGATCTCAAAGGCACTTACAATTCAAAGGAGCTCAACACAGACAACCTGAGGAAATTCTATGAGAAATTCCTCGAGATTAAGAAATATGGAACTGCAACACGCCCAGCTAACGCCTCAACGTATGCAAAGGTCGTTGTAACCTACCGTGAGGCCTCACGCAAGGCGACTACAATAGAGTTTATCACCATTGATAATCGGAAATGCTTATACTCGCTGGACGGGCAGGCTCATTTCTACACCTATACTTCCGATGTGGATAAGATGCTCAACGCGATACGCGATCTTATCGCAGGAAAAACCATTTCCGATTAATGAAAATCACGCCTGAAAATAGCCGCAGCATTGCCTGCGGCTGTTTTTTTGCATTGAATCCGCCTGTAACTTCGCCCTTTTGTGTCTCATATAATTAAGTGTAGGTATTTAGGGCCGTCTTAACCTTTTTGCGCATGAAAAGTGGACGGCTCTCAATTCGTACAATAACAAAAAAGGTGGATCTCAATGAGCGTTTATAAGTCTGAATATTCAAACAGAGAATCTATATGGAACCCGCCCGCGGATTATTTCACTTATCCGCAACACTTTTCAGATCCGGAATGCTACCCGCCGAAGCCTCACTGTTTCAAATGCCCATATTACCCCTATCCTCCCCGCAAACCATGTCCACCGCGCATGCCACATTTCCCACAACCATACTGCTATCCTATTCCGTACCCCTATCCGGTGCCATATCCGGACAAACCTAAGCACTGCCCCGATCCGTATCCCAAAAAGCATCGTGACAAATTCAGGGCCTTTGGCTATTTTGCTTCTGTTACCACGGGCGGTGCTTTCGCAGGAGGAGTTATCCCGCTGACATTTGCCGACCCGCTTAACAGGAATATAAGGCTCATCGCCCCCGCTAACACTCAGGTTGAAATTCAGATTCCTGGGGTTTACAGGATAGTCTACTCGGTTACAACCACATCGGCGTCGTCGGGCGTATTCTTACAGCTTCTCAGAAACGGACAGGTTGTATCCGCAAGCCCAATCCCGATTCAGGAAGGTGTAAACCAAAACGAGATATTCCTGTTCCTGAACAGAGGCGATACGCTATCGCTCAATCTCACTGGTGCTGTTACACTTGCAAACGGCAAAAACGCTTCTATCCTGCTTCAGCTTATTTCAAGAAATTAAGCTTTACCGGGCGGGTTTTCCCCGCCCTTTTATTTTTTATTGATGTTCGATATTTAACTAAAATTCGACATTATTAATCTTGAATGAGCTAAGACACCTGACTATAATAAGATTAACATATTATCGATATTATTTGGTTTGAGGGGGGACAACTATGGATCTGAATGACACGATTAAAAATGTCTGTGATGAAATAGTTAAAAACTTTAATCCTGAGAAGGTTATCCTTTATAATGTAAAACGAAGTGTCGACGGCGAAATCAGAGGCTTCAAAATCTGTGTCATCGTCGATACTAAAAATAAATTTGATACCGAAAAACATATCTACCTTGATATCGACAGCGATATACCGTTCGACGTTCTGGTTTATACTCCCGCCGAGTGGGCAGAACTGATTTCAGAAAAAAGCAGCTTTGCCTGCCGCATTATCAAGGAGGGAACTTATATACATGGGGAGACGACGTGACCGAAGCGGTGACAGCCGCAGATATTACGACTGGCTCGCAAATGCAAAAGAAGACCTCGACGCCGCCGAAATACTTCTCGATTCCGACTCTACACTTAACGCGTGTGCTTTTCACTGCCAACAATGCGCCGAAAAAGCGCTTAAAGGATATGTTCTGTTTAAAACTCATCAGCACCTCGATGGGCATAACCTCGCATGGCTCTGCCGTCAAGCAATGAAAATCGATCGCCGTTTCAGCGAATGGCTTGATGAAAGCGTTATACTCAACCGGTACTACATAGAAACACGGTACCCGGCTGACATTCCGCTTAACCTGGATTATAAAACCGTAAACCGAGCCTACGATATGGCCCGTTCCATGTACCGCTTCATCTGTGATGAGGTTTATGAAAACTCAGATACAGAGGATTAAGCTTTCTTTAAAATATTTTCTGACGGTGTGAATGTAGGCTTCTTTTTTATACAGACTTTGTTTAAAATTTTAATAAAGTACCCATTTTAATATAGCCGAGCAAGGAGCAAAACAATATGAATATTAAAGAACTTAAAGAAAAAATTGCACGCGGGGCCTTTGACAGCAAATTCAAAGAACTATACGGCAATGATATCGCG
This sequence comes from [Clostridium] cellulosi, assembly GCA_000953215.1. NCBI lineage: Bacteria > Bacillati > Bacillota > Clostridia > Eubacteriales > Oscillospiraceae > Ruminiclostridium > [Clostridium] cellulosi. The sequence goes on along the minus strand of LM995447.1, from coordinate 249,708 downwards.
GCACAGCGGCAGCGCTATCTTGAGGCAGCCGACGGTTTTATCCGCAATTTCGGTGAAGCCGGCGATGTTTTTCTTTTGAGCGTCCCGGGACGCAGTGAGGTCGGCGGCAACCACACTGACCATAACAACGGCAGAGTGCTTGCATGCGCTGTCAACCTCGATATAATAGCGGTCGTATCCCCCACCGGCACAAACACCATCCGCATTAAGTCCAAAGGCTTTGAACTGGACGTTGTTGATATCCGCGAAAAATCGCCGGTTAAATCTGAAAAAGTCAGTTCATCCGCCCTCATCAGGGGCGTCGCGGTACGCCTTGAAGAGCTTGGGTATAAAATCGGGGGCTTTGACGCATATACAATGTCGGACGTTTTAAAAGGGTCCGGCCTATCCTCGTCGGCGGCTTTTGAGGTTATGACCGCCAGTATAATAAGCCTGCTGTTTAACGGCGGTAATATCAACCCGCTCGTCATGGCGCAAGCCGGGCAATATGCCGAATGTAATTACTTCGGAAAGCCATGCGGGCTTATGGACCAGACCGCCTGCGCCGTCGGCGGATTCATCTCGATTGATTTTAAGGATACACAGAAACCGATTATTGAAAAACTTGATTTTAATTTCTCTGAAACGGGTTACGCCATGTGTATAGTGGATACCGGCGGCAATCATGCGGATTTAAGCGACGACTATGCGGCGATTCGCAGCGAGATGACTTCTGTGGCAAAGTTTTTGGGTCACAACAACCTGCGCGAATGTGACGAGGATAAATTTTATGCAAACCTTACGGATATCCGCACAAAACTGGGTGACCGCGCCGCACTGCGGGCCATTCACTTTTTCAATGACAACGCCCGGGTTCTTGACGAGGCTGCCGCGCTGAAATCCGGCAATTTCCGAGAATTTTTAAGGCTTGTCAATGAATCTGGCAGGTCGTCTTTTATGTACCTTCAGAATATCTATTCAATTAAAAACCCGCGCTCACAGGGCCTTTCCCTTGCTCTTTCACTCTCTGAAAAATTGCTCAAAGGCTGTGGCGCTTGGCGTGTTCATGGCGGCGGCTTTGCCGGAACAATTCAGGCCTTTGTCCCCCTTGAAAAATTGGACGAGTTTTCGGCAGCTATGGAAAATGTTTTCGGAAAAGGTGCTTGTCACAAGCTCATGATTAGACCAAAAGGAGCATATTTTTTCGAATAATACTGCGCACTTTACGATATTCTGCAGCCCGAAAAGAGTCCTTTTCGGGCTGTTTTATTATGCCCGAATTTCCGGCACTTTGGCAAGCAAATAATTCTGACGACATATTCTCAAAGTACCAATAAATAAAACCGCGGGCATCATTTTTAATCAGTGCCCGCGGTTTTTATGCTGTGCAACGTTTTTTCTATTCCAATGAAGAAAAAATTAGAGGGTTGCCGCAAATCAATTAGGCAACCCTCTTAATTGTTTTTTATACTAAAATAACTATATTAGCCGCATTTAGAGTATCCGCAGTTGCGGCATGTCACACATCCGCCCTCATGCTCCAGCTTTTGTCCGCACTCTGGGCAGTACTTCATACTCACGTCCACATGCTCAACATAATCAGATTTTTTTGTTTCAGGAACTATCGGTATCTTGCCGTTTGAATTGTCCTGATACTTCTTAACCTTTTCTATAACACGTGCTATCGCGTCCGGGCAAGAAGTAACCTTCATGCCTTGTTGCCTTATCGTAGACGGGCAGCGGATACCCTTGAGCTGCTCAATAATAACGTCTATATCAATGCCGGAACGCAGAGCAATCGATACAAGCCGTGCCGTAGCCTCACTCTGGGACGGACAGCCTCCCGCCCTGCCGGTATTCGTGAATACTTCGCAGATGCCGTTCTCATCGTAATTGACAGTGATGTAAAGGTTGCCGCAGCCGATTTTCACCTTTTCGGTAAATCCGGTTGTAATATCCGGCCTTGGGCGCGGCTGACTGGGCTTCTGCACGGTACCAGAATTCACCTTTCCGATGTTCAGTACCTGTGAATCGCGGCTGCCGTCGCGGTATATCGTCACACCTTTGCAGCCCAGTTCGTAAGCAAGCATGTAAACCTTCCTGACGTCGTCCCGCGTTGCAGAACTTGCAAAGTTAACTGTCTTTGAAACGGCGTTATCAGTGTAATTCTGGAACGCCGCCTGCATTCTGATATGGTATTCCGGCGAAATGTCGTGTGCGCAGACAAATACCCTGCGGATATCTTCCGGAATTTCAGGGATATGAGCAAGAGTGCCTTCTTTGGCAATCTTTTTCATAAGCTCATCAGAATAGAGCCCGCGCTCCTTAAGCTTACGCTTGAGAACCGGGTTGACCTCAATAAGTTCAGTGCCGTCCATGACGTTACGGATAAAGACATAGGCAAAAACCGGCTCAATGCCGCTTGAACAGCCCGCTATTATTGAAAGGGTTCCTGTCGGGGCGATCGTGGTTACGGTGGCATTGCGCATGGCTGGCCCGTCTTTAAGCGTGCTTTCCTCAAACAGCGGGAAGGCGCCGCGTGTCACAGCGAGTTCTGCACTCTCTTCCCTTGCCGACTCGGTGATAAATTTCATCAATTTTCCTGCCAATTCGACAGCCTCGTCGGAGTTATAAGGAATGCCGAGTTCAAGCAGCATATCTGCCCAACCCATAATGCCAAGTCCAACCTTGCGCGTCTTTTTTGTCATCGTGTCAATTTCGGGAAGAGGATATTTATTTGCATCAATAACATTATCAAGAAAGTGTATGGAGATTTTAACGGTCTTTTTGAGTTTGTCCCAGTCAATGCCGGTCTTGTCGGCCTTTAACATCTTGCACAAGTTGATTGAACCGAGATTGCATGATTCAAACGGAAGAAGCGGCTGCTCACCGCAGGGGTTGGTAGACTCGATCTCACCGCATGTGGGAACCACATTGTCGCGGTTGAGTCTGTCCAGGAAAATAATACCCGGTTCGCCGTTTCTCCACGCCGCGTCGACTATCTTATTAAATACGTCAAGAGCGCGAAGCCTTGAAACAGCCTTTTTTGTCGACGGGTCGATAAGGTCATATTCTTCGTTGTTGATAACCGCCTTCATAAAATTCTCGGTTATTCCAACTGATATATTAAAGTTTGTAATATCAGCATTATTCTTCTTGCAGTCAATAAAATCAAGTATATCCGGATGGTCGACACGAAGAATACCCATATTCGCGCCGCGCCTTGTTCCGCCCTGTTTAACCGCCTCAGTCGCCATGTTGAAAACGCGCATGAAGCTGATGGGGCCAGAAGCGACGCCGCCGGTAGTGTTGACTGTGCTGCCGTTTGGCCTCAAACGCGAAAACGAAAATCCTGTTCCGCCGCCGCTCTTGTGTATGAGTGCAGCCCTTTTTATTGCCTCAAAAATATCCTCCATGCTGTCCTCAACAGGCAGGACAAAACAAGCCGAAAGCTGACCCAATGGTCTGCCGGCATTCATTAATGTTGGAGAATTCGGTAGGAATTCGAGATTTTTCATTAAAGAGAGAAATTTCTCTTCGGACTCTTTCCGCTCTTCTTCCCCGCCGTATTTGAGATCAGGCTGAGCAACCGCTTTCGCTACGCGCTCAAACAGCTCATCGACCGTTTCAATAGGGTTTCCGTGCTCATCACGCCTTAAATAACGCTTTTCAAGAACCACCCGCGCATTGTTACTAAGCTCCATTTTTACACTTCCTTGTGCCATTTGTTGTGCTTTTGCGGACTTAATACACAATATATAGTATTTGTCGCTGGATATATAATATCAGCATGAAAGTACTATGTCAAGGCAGATTTTAAAGTTTCTGCATGGCAAAGGCAAAAAAATTTGATATTTTTACATTTTATTACAGTTAGAAATTATTTCTTCTCTTCGGCAGTGAGGCTCTTTTTGAAAATAAAAACACCGGCCGTAACAGTAATTATGCCGGCCAAAACTGTTATGATAACAGATTGAACCTGCCCAAGCTTGAATACATCAACCAACGATTGCCATACACCGAAGAGACCGAAGAAAATAAACAATGCGGCAGAAATGATTTTGAGCGCGTTTTCAGGGAGTCTGCGGTTTGCAACGGCACCAAGAAAAATACCGATTCCGTCGGCAATCAACATTCCAAGCGAAGTGCCTATCAAAATCGCTACAGGGACTTTGGGATAACTTGCCGCTAATGAAATTGTGACCAACTGCGTCTTATCGCCCATCTCTGATAAAAAGAATGAGGCAAAAACAACCGCCACGTCGCCGTAAGAGCGTTTTTTCTTCACTACCTCATTATTAGACTCCTCATTTTCGCCCTTCAGCGTCCAAAGGCCGAAAACCAGAAACAGCAGCGACGCTAAGAACTGAACTGTACTCCGCCATCCCGGCACGCTTGCAAGCAAAGCACCTACAGCTACAGCGATAGCGTTTAAAGCAAATACCGCCAGCGTAATACCTATAAGCACTTTTGAAAGCTTCATCCTTGCTGCAAACGCCATAGCGAGAAACTGCGACTTGTCCCCCATCTCATTGAGCGCTATAAGACCAGTGCTCAGAATAAGCGGCCAAATAAATTCCCAAACAGACCCCATGTTATGTCCTCCTGATTTACAATACCTTATATTATCATAACAGCCTTTTCTTCTACATAAACCTTTATCCGTTTGCCAATATAAATCGACCTTGATTACATTGACGTTTTGTTCTATCGACCGGACATTAATTTAATATTGCACAAAAAAGACTCTTAACACAGCCAAAAACTAATTACCACAGCAACTCGGTTAATACGTTACTATGATTGCTTTTTTGGGCCGTGTTAAAAGTCTCGTTACTCAAAAAGAGCCGTGCCGCCAGGCGCTGTGCGCCGGTATGTTGGCGGAACGTAATTAACTACTCCCTTTTAACAATATTAGAAATTATATCACCGTTTATTTGAAGAGTCAACAAAACGCCAGCACATTCCAACCACCACCCTGCCCCGCGTTAAATATTGATACTTTTATCCTGCGCCCGCCGTCTCTATATTCTGAAATATGCCGCGGCAACGTCCACATAATTGTTGAATTTATTATTTTTTTGTATAAATTTATATATCATTTGTTACAGCTTGGGTTGTCCCGAGTGGATTTTGTTGTTTTTTTGTTACAATCTTCGAATAAGCTGTTCAGCTTGTTTATTGTGCATGTTGCACATATTTTTATAACCGAACAAGCTATAAATACACAAAAATTGCTGCGAATTTGCTTTTATTCATATATTAGCTTGCAATTTGACCAATTGTGTGTATAATTATATTGTAACTACTTTGTAATAATTAACGAAACTATTGAAAGGAGGTGGCGTCTTGGCTCAACGACGGAAACAAAAAAATTCGTTTTCAATTCATTCTGCCATGGCTAAACCTCCTTTAATAAGAATACTGCGGTTTTTGTACAAGACATCATATTTAACCGGAAAAGCAGCAATAAGGCTATTCAAAAGGATAGAAAGCGGCTTTAATGCTGTTTTTGAAATTGTTTTAGCTGAATTATTCAGCGGTATTAAGGATTTATTAAGAAATATTAGCGAGTTTAAACGTACTCGGGCTGTCCGCGGTGACATTTCAGTCACCAGAGGCATTATTAATTTCGGCAGAAATTTCCGTAGCTTATTCCGTATTTGCCGTGAAGCTATTATCCGCGGCGGACTAATAAATGGACTTGTTGTTGCCGGCAGATTTATTAAGCGCGGAATTTCAAAATCATTTGCAAGTAAAAAATCAGCGCTTAATTATATTGCTCCGGCCGCAGCAATATTTGTCCTTATCTTAACCATTAACTTCTGGTCTAACGCGACATTTGCGCTTTCCATTTCTTATAATGGCAAAGAACTCGGCGTTGTCGCTTCTGAACAGACTTTCCGTAACGCTGCCGATGAAGTTGAAAAGGATGTATCCGATGCTTCTGGAAGCAGCTTCGCGCTTGACGGCAAAGTTACGATGAAGCTTGTTTTGGCCAAGAAAAGCGATTTGCTCAATGAAGAGCAGATGTATAACAATATTATATTGAAGTCATGTGAAGGCGTTAAAAACGGCTATGGGCTGTATGTCGACAACAGGCTTGCAGGAGCGAACACAGAAAGCGGCGCGATTGAAGCCATGCTCAACGACATGACGAAAGAATACAAGAAGGATCCTGACGTACAGAGCGTGGAATTCAATCAGGATGTGCAAATCAAAAGCGGCCTGTTCCCTGACAGCGTATTCAAGTCCATAGACGAGATTAAAAAGACAGTAACAGGCGGCGATGATACGAGCAGTGTATCAGACAGTACTGCTCCCATCAAAGCTGATTCTGGCGTGTTTAGAATTTCTCTTGATCCGCTTTATGCTATGAACTTGTCTGATGGAAATGGTATTAGCGATTCAGATGCAATTGTTACTGGTAGCTCCTCTCCGATATTGACTATAAAAGTAGTCAAAACTGAGGTATATGAGCGTCAGATTCCGTATCAGACCGAACAAACTACATCAGACAAAGTAAAGAGCGGAAAAACTATCATAAAGACATACGGACAAAATGGCATTGAGCGGATTGTTGCCGCAGTTTCTTATGTTGACGGCGTAAAAGTAGGCGAAGAAATCATTTCAACAACCGTTACAAAACAGCCCGTTAACCAGAAAGTCGTTGTGGGAACAAAGAAGAAAAGCAGTAGCTCGTATTACGGCGGCTCATATTCATATGACGACGACGGTTCGGTTTCATCATCTGTGAGCAAGGTTTTAAAATATGCCCGCTCCGCGCTGGGAATTCCGTATGTATTCGGCGGAACAACACGTTCAGGATTTGACTGCTCCGGTTTTACTGCTTATGTTTATTCTAAAGTGGGGAAGAGATTACCTCACTCAGCAGCAGCCCAGTCGGCATATGGTTCATATGTAAGCCGTTCCAATCTGAGGGCTGGTGATTTGGTTTTCTTCGATACAAACGGAGGACACAACAATATTACACATGTCGGCATATATATAGGCGGCGGGAAGTTCATTGACGCATCATCATCGCGTCCCCGCGCTGTTACAATAGATAGCTTAAACAGTTCTTACTATTCCTCAAGATACATGACAGCACGAAGAATTTTAAAATAAGATGAAATGCGCTAAAGGCATTGCAAAACATCAGTTTTGCAATGCCTTTTATTTTTCCGCCCAACCGGGGTAACCTCAAGTAATACAAATACACTTGTGCACGCGAAAACATCCCTTATCACAAATTATCACAAATTTAAAGCCCGCAGAAGATATCCTCCGCGGGCACATAGAAACTTATTTGTGCAAAGGTAAACTCGTGCCTTGCCTCCAGCGCAAGCTGCGCCTGGCGGCGGGCAAGACGCGAGGAAGCTCTACTAATATTGAACCTTTAGTGCGCGCAAAAACAGCCCTTATCACAAATTTAAAGCCCGCAGAAGATATCCTCCGCGGGCACATGAAACTTATTTGTGCAAAGGTAAACTCGTGTCTTGCCTCCGGCGCAGCTGGTTAGTCGACGATGATTTCGCCCTCGGTAACACCGGAAATAGCGTTAACCTCATCGAAATCAATATGCATGAAGGTCGCATATTTAGGGCTTACACGCGCGACAACCTCATCGAAAATAAGGGCGCGTTCGCCGCCGACCTTAACTTTAACTATCTGTTTGTCCTTAATGCCCATCTTTTCGGCATCTTCGGGAGTCATATGGATGTGGCGCTTTGCAACAATAACGCCTTCACTGATATCGATTTCACCCTTTGGCCCGACAATGTGAATTGGTGCGCTGCCTTTAATATCGCCGGACTCTCTTACGGGTGGTGTAATGCCGAGTGTGCGTGCATCTGTAAAAGATATTTCAACTTGTGTAGCAGGTCTTACAGGCCCCAGGACGCTGACAGAAGGGAATGAACCCTTAGGTCCAACAATCTTAACACGTTCCTCAGACGCGAACTGTCCCGGCTGTGAGAGCCACTTTTTAGGGGTAAGCTGATAGCCTTTTCCAAAAAGAGTTTCAAGATCCTCTATGGAAAGATGTACATGACGCCCTGAGCCTTCAATTGTAATCTTAGGTAATTCCATTAGCAACACTCCTGAATAGTTATAATATAATAAAGTCTCTTATTCGCAGTTAACGAAAAAAAGACTTATTTACATATTTATACATGCCAATATACATATGTTTAAACGAGTTTCAGCAGCATCACAGACGGGTTCCCTCTGTAATGCTGCTGAAATATGCAGACTTAACTCTGTTGAACAACGCGGTAAAGTGACGAGGCACCCTCTTTGGTCACATGTTCATTGACCTCGAGCACCTCTACATCAAGTGTATGAGCGCCAAGGGACAGACTAATCCTATCTCCCGGCTTTACCTCATATGATGCCCGCGCTGGTTTTCCATTTACGGTGACACGACCAGCGTCGCACGCCTCATTTGCGACCGTGCGACGCTTAATAAGCCGCGAGACCTTAAGATATTTATCAAGCCTCATAATTTTACCATTGAAATCGGATAGGTTATGCTGTAATTATTTCGCCACAGCGTCCTTAAAGGATTTGCCGGCCTTGAATACAGGATAATCTGTAGCCGGGATCTTGATTTCTTCCTTTGTACGCGGATTGTGGCCTATGCGCTCCGAACGATGATGGACTTCAAATGTCCCAAACCCAACGAGCTGCACTTTATCGCCGCCCGAGAGAGCTTCGACGACGGAGTCGATAAATGCCGCAGTTGCCTTCTCGGCATCCTTCTTTGTAAGTCCAGCTTTTTCAGCTACCTTTGCTACTAATTCTGATTTTGTCATAATAATTCCCTCCATTTTTGGGTTTCTTATTGAAATCCTTCTACGGTCATTCCGTTTCGGATTGCAATACACTTTTGGCTTTTTCCCAAAGCACATCCATTTCTTTTTCACTCATGCTCTGGAAATCAGAACCGCTTTCAGCCGCTAATTTCTCGCACAGAGCAAAACGCTTTATGAATTTATCACAGGAAAAAGTCAGCGCCTCTTCCGGCTCAATTTCCAGCATCCGTGCAATATTAACGGCCGCGAAAAGAAAATCACCGAGCTCATCAAGACATGCTTGCTTATCGCCCTTTTCTATTTCCGCCTCAAGCTCTGATAATTCCTCACGAGCTTTTGATAAGGCTCCGTAAACATCCGGCCAGTCAAAACCGGCACGGGACGCTCTTTTCTGAACCTTGTAGCTGCGCATCAAAGCTGGCAGCGCACGTGACACGCTTTCAAGCGTTTCAGTGTCTGATTTTTGATTTTTAGTCCGTTTTTTTATCGCATCCCAGTTTTTCAGCACCTCATTTGAGTTATCGGCTTTTACATCGCCGAAAACATGGGGATGGCGAACAATAAGTTTTTTGCAAACACCATCGGCCACATCATCAATATTAAAACGACCTGCTTCACTTTCCATCTGGGCATGCAGCGCAACCTGAAGCAATACATCACCCAGTTCCTCTTTTAAAAGCTCAGGGTCGTCATTGTCAATGGCCTCGATAGCTTCATATGTTTCCTCAATAAAATTCGCTCTGATTGATTTATGAGTTTGTTCTCTGTCCCACGGGCACCCGCCCGGGCTTCTTAATATTGAGACAATTTTTATAAGATCATCAAAATTGTATTTGTTTTTGAACTCAAATCCTTCAACCATAAACTTGCTCCCTGTATTTCATTATATTATATTAAACCTAAATTTTCAAATTATCAATACTGGGAGCAATTTTTTAGCGAATTTTTGCTGTTTTTTATAACTTTGCGCCACATTTATTGCAGTAATTTGCATCAAATTGATTTTCATGGGAACATTCGGGACATTTTTTTACTTTGCGAAGGGCATTTACCTTTTCTTCCAAATCCCTGCGCTTTTTTAACAATAAGTCAATCGCAGTTGCCTTTTCCTGAACATAGTCAGTGCAGTCAGTATGCTCTCTGGACGCTTTATAAACCATTTTGCCAAGCTCTAAATATTCTGCTTCAATTTTTTTATCAACTTCAGCAATTGAAATGCGAAGTTTTGAAAGTTCAACGAATTCTCCGGTTTTCCTGCCAGCAAAATCTGCAGCACCCTTCGCCTTGATTACAGCATCCTCTAAAACACCCACTATAATCACTCCCCTGCAAATCACTTCCTAAAGTATACCACCTATTTTAGCTAAACACAAGATATTCTGCGGGTTTGAGGGCGTTTTTTTATATATATTTTTTGCAGAAGAGTGCATTTTTATATTGCTATTAATATTAATGTAATTTATCTATTAGTAATAAGTGCTTCCGCCCATAAATTCCCTGAGCATACAGTCGCCCGGCAATAGCGATTCAGGCATTGGTTCTATCTCATTGAGCCCGGTGAGGATATGCCTTGCACGCTCGATGTGGGGGCTGTCTTCGGGTATAGTGCTGAATAGTTCTATGGCCTTTTGTTTAAAAATACACGGCTCGCAGTTAAAGGCAGAATTGACGGTAATATCCGCGTATCTTTTGAACGGGCGGACATAAAGGTCTTCACCGCGGCATACCGCGTCCCACATGTCAAGGGTATTGCTTACGCTCGCGCCGCGGAAATTGAAGTCGCGAACCGTTCTGCGTATCAGCCTCATGTCCCTCGCAGACAAGATATTTTTGCCCTCATCGTCGACGAAATCAGAGCTTACGCTGACATATATTTTGAGTATATACTCGGCCGGCAGCAGCCCTGTTATTGCGGTGTCGAGCGCGTGAAGCCCTTCAACAACAGCGACATCTTCTTTATCAAGCACTACAGGCCGCTCTTTCTCCAACCTATGGCCCGTCTTGAAATCGAATATCGGTATATTGGCACGGCCATTAAAGATAAGCTTACCGAGTCTTTCTTTCAACAAATCGGTATCAAGGGCCGCTGACGATTCATAATCCCTTGTTCCGTCCGGCAGCAAGGGCGCATCTTCCCTGTTCTTGAAGAAATCGTCCATGGAAATCGTGACAGCGCCGCAGCCCCGTTTTTTCAACTTCTCTTGAATCTTCAGCGATGTAGTGGTTTTCCCCGAAGCGGAAGGCCCTGAAAGCATGATAAGCCGCGCCTTCGACGGATCCGCGGCTATTCTGTCCGCGATACTGTCGAGCTTCTTTTCGTATCTCCCATTGCAGAAATCAAAAAAGGCCTTTGCATCTTTTTTCGCTAATAAGTTGACTTCGCTGACTTTGATTTTAGCCCTGCCTATTGTCTTAATTGTAGCTGGCATAGAACTCTTTCACCTTTTTCTTTCGGTCTAGAATTTCTGAAAATCTGCCTATATATTCATAGGGGTACTTAAAGTTGAAAACACGTTCGATTTTATCGCCGTGGGGCTGCCTTAATTTTGTCACTGCACCTGCGCCTACGGCCAGAATCGTGTGTGTCTCATCCATAATAAATATATTGTAAAGCCCTTCGAAACCTGGTTTTGCAAAACCTACGTTTTCAAGTCCACCGAGCGTATTTTTCTGGCGATATAAATAATATGGCCGGTAACCTGCGGTTTTAAAACGGCTTCTTGCTTCCGACAGCATTAAGTTCACGTCCCGAGCCTCAGCGTCGTAGTATCCGCCGCCGGAGGTGACAAGCCTTGAAGACCGCTTCATTGCGAGTGTATGAACCGTTATGGCCTCCGGATCCAGTGAAAGCACGCCGTCAAGCGTTTTGCTGAATCCTTGAGGCGTGTCACCCGGCAGCCCCGCAATCAAATCCATGTTGATGGATTTGAAGCCTGCCTGCCTTGCCTGCGCAAACGCCTCAAATACCTGAGCCGACGTGTGATTTCGCCCTATCGCCCTTAATATATCATCGTTCAGCGTCTGCGGATTTATACTAATACGGGTGGCGCCGCCATCGATAATCGCGTCGAGCTTTTCACGGGTGATTGTATCCGGCCGGCCAGCTTCTACAGTATATTCACGAAGCCAATCCAGTTTGAATGATTTTTTGACGCAGGACATAATATCCGAAAGCTGCCGCGCGCTGAGGGAGGTGGGTGTGCCTCCTCCGATATAAATTGTCTCTAACCTCAGCCCGAGTTCGGTTGCCAATTCCCCGGTTTTTTCTATCTCCTCGCACATCAGCCTCACATATTCCGGCAACAGTTTTGCCATTTTTTCGACATCGTGCGAAATAAAAGAACAATAGAGGCAACGCGAAGGGCAAAAGGGTATGGAGATATAAAGGCTCGCAGAGTTCGGTTGGGATAAGGATATTATTTGCTCCTCCAATATCCCCGCCTCTACACAAAGCTCTGCCTTTTCCTTTGATGTATAGAACTGCTTCTGCAGGTCCTTCGCCGCCATATCCGGAGCCATTCCTGCGGATAACCGCGCACGCGCGAGTTTGACCGGCCTTATCCCCGTCAGTATACCCCACGGGTGGCGGAAACCGGTAATTTTCGCTACCGCCCTATACATAGCCCTGCCAAGCGCAAATTCACACTGTATGTCAAACTCATGCCCGCGTTCATTCGGTTTGACCCTTACCCGTTCCGCAGCGCATTTTCTAACGCCGCCTTTTGAAACACAGACTAACGCAGAAATCTTATTGTCTGCATGACGCTTTATTTTAGTATAAACAAAATCGTCGTCGGGACAACCTCCGGCGGCGGTATTCTGACATTCGACTGGTTCTCCAGGAAAGAAAGCAAAGCAAAGGGCCCTCATCTCATATTCAAGGTCGTGCCCGTCAAGAAATAATTTCATATCAAGGTCCCCATAAACGGGTTATTTTTCCTTTCATAATCAAGGGTAGTGAAATCGCCGTGTCCCGGCAATACTTGCAGGTCGCCTTCAAGCGAGAAAATCCGCTTTAAAGATTCCTCAAGCTCCTGCATGTTTCCAGTGGGCAGGTCAGTACGCCCCGCACTTTCTTTAAACAGGGTATCGCCGCTGAATAATGTGTCCTGCGTCATATAGCAGCAGGAACCGTGCGTATGCCCCGGTGTGTGGATTACCTGCATACTCACGCCGCCGAACGTCACCGTATCGCCGTCGTGAAACAGGATATCTGGGGTAAAAGGCTCAAAATTATCTAACCCCATTGCATTGTAAACATTTAAGTCAGGATTATTTAAAAGCTCAAGCTCATCGGCAAACACCCCGAGCTTAGCACCGGTTTTTGAAAGCACCTCGTGGGCCGCGAGCATATGGTCTGCATGCCCATGTGTAAGCAGCACATACTTTGCTTTGCAGCCTGTCTCTTCAAGCGCAGTAACAATGCGGGAAGCATCGGCGCCGGGGTCGATTATCACCGCGGAATTTGTTACCTTATCACATACAATATAACAGTTTGTCTCAATCATGCCAACTTTCAGGCATTTTATAAACATAACAGCCCTCCTTCTTAGGCCATCAAAGCGTATCCGTGTCGATGACAATCGTCACTGGTCCGTCAAGTTCAGCAGATATCTTCATGTCCGCGCCGAATCTCCCCGACGCGCTGTTCTTTACGCCTGACCGTTCAACTGCGTCTATAAAATGAAGATACAGCCGTTTGGCTTCTTCGGCTTTCGCGGCGGCAGTAAAATCCGGTCTGTTGCCGCGAGAACAGTTGCCGCAAAGCGTGAAATTTGAAACTGTCAATATGCCACCGTCAATATCTGTCACCGACTTTGAAAGCTTTCCGTTTTCATCGCTGAAAATCCTAAGCTTTGCCACCTTTGACGCCAGCTTCTCGGCATCGGCATCTGTATCGCCTTCGGCAACACCTAACAAAACCAAAAGGCCGCTTTCTATTTTCCCGACAGTTTCACTGCCGACGCTTACAGCGGCGCGTGTAACCCTTTGTATAACTGCTTTCATAAAACCTCCGGTGTCCTATATTAGTAATTCTGTGTAGAAAAATGATATCTTAATCTGTAAATTAAAGTATTCGTGTAATTATTTGGCGCCAGACCTGGTAACCTCCAAAACACCGCTTATCTTGCTGAGTCTGGATATTACATTCTGCAGGTGTTCTGTGCTTGTTACATCAACCGTAAGGTTTATAACCGCGTTGCCGTTTTTCAGCTCCCGCGCATTTACGGCGTGGATCATCACCCTCATTGCTGAAAGAGTTGATGAAACATCCGCCAGCAGGCCAAACCTGTCAGAAGATATAATCTGAAGCGACGCCTTGAACGGCGCGTTAATATTGCGGGCCCAGCTTACATTGACCCAGCGTCCTGCGTATTCTTCGCGCGATATGTTCTGTCTTACGTTTACGCAATCGGTTTTGTGAACCGAGACACCAAAGCCGCGGGTTATAAAACCTATTATCTTGTCACCGGGCACAGGGTTGCAGCAGCGTGCCATCTTGACAAGGCAGTTGTTCAGCCCTTCAACGATGACGCCGCCGACTGTATGCCGATGAGTGATGTTTTCAGGAATCTGCAGTTTCTGAGGCTTTATAGCCTTGAGATAATCGTCTTTGACGCGCGGCATAATTTTTGAAAGGGCAATGCCGCCGTAGCCTATCGCCGCCAAGAACTCGTCTGCAGTATTGAAATGCTGGCGCTTTGCCACTTCAAGAACAAAATCGTCATACTGGTCTTCGTCGAGTATAATCCCGTTGCGCCGGAATTCGCGTTCAAGCTCCGCTTTGCCCTGGGCGATATTCTCCTCACGCCGCTCCTTTTTGAACCATGAACGTATCTTGTTTCTGGCTTCGCTTGTGCGGGCTATCTTGAGCCAGTCGCGGCTCGGGCCGTGCCCTGGGGCTGAGGTGGTCAGTATTTCTACGATTTCGCCCGTCTGGAGTTTATAGTCGAGCGGCACAATCTTCCCGTCGACTTTGGCGCCGGTCATGCGGTTGCCGACGGCGCTGTGAATCGCATAGGCAAAGTCAATGGGCGTAGAATTAAGCGGCAGGTTTATTACGTCGCCGCGGGGAGTGAATACAAAAACCTCGTCTGGTGAAAGGTCGGTCTTGAGCGACCTTATGAAGTCCTCCGCGTCCTTCGACTCCTGCTGCATTTCAAGCAGTTGGCGCACCCAGGTCAGACGCTCGTCGAGCGCCTTGTTGCCTCCGGATATGCCGAGCTTATATTTCCAATGCGCAGCGATACCGTATTCGGCCGTATAGTGCATCTCCCATGTGCGGATTTGCACCTCGAAAGGAATACCCTCCTTGCCTATTACAGTCGTGTGGAGCGACTGGTACATATTCGGCTTTGGCGTGGAGATATAGTCCTTGAAGCGGCCCGGAATAGGCTTCATCATGTCATGAATAATACCGAGTACATTATAGCAGTCGTTGACCGTATCGACAATAATGCGTATGGCGTAAATGTCGTATATTTCGTCAAAGGATTTACCGCGGAGGTATGTTTTGCGGTAAATGCCGTATATGCTTTTGACACGTCCGTCAATATGCACGTTGAGATTAAGCTTCTGAAGGCGTTCGGCAATCCGCTCTTTGATACTGTCGAGCAGGGCCTCGCGCTGGTCCTTTCTGCCGGCAAGCATGGATTCAATCTCATTGTAGGCAAAAGGGTCCAGCAGCCGCAGGGAGATATCCTCAAGTTCGTCCTTAATTGTACGTATGCCGAGCCTGTGGGCAATCGGCGCATAAATCTCCATTGTCTCAAAAGCCTTTAAAAGCTGCTTCTCCGGCGGCAGAAAACGGGCAGTCCTCATATTGTGGAGCCGGTCGGCAAGTTTTATAAGTATGACCCGTATGTCCTTCGCCATGGCGAGCAGCATTTTGCGAATATTCTCCGCCTGCTGCTCTTCGCGGGACGAATATGGTATGCGTCCGAGCTTTGTAACGCCGTCGACAAGAAGGGCCACGTCGCTCCCGAACTGTTTTTCTATAGCCGACAGTTCCACCGGCGTGTCTTCGACAACATCATGCAGCAGCCCGCCGATTACTGAATCCGTATCAAGCCCCAAATCGATTAAAATAGCCGCTACCGCTGCAGGATGTGTCACATACGGTTCGCCTGAACGGCGCTTTTGCCCCTCATGTGCCGCTGCAGCAAATTCATACGCCTCGGTTATCTTATCAATATCGTATGCAACGCCGCTCTGTTTTATTTTTTCTATGATATTCTCAAGTATAGAGTCCATTATTACCCTCCATCTGCTAAGGCCCGTCTGATGTTTGTGCCGTCTACAACCTTTTCAAAAGTGCAGATGCCGCAAGGTCGATTTTGACTCCGCTGCGCAGGCGGTATGTAATATTCTCGCCATCATCCTGACCATCGCTGACGATAAGGCCTGTTTCAGTGAAAATATCCTTTATCAGGAGCAGCTTAAAATAATTAAAACGCGGTTTAACGCGGCAAATATCCTTGCATGCCTTTTCAAGCGAAATCTTGCCTTCATGCCGGGTCAACAGCCGGAAAACGGCGGCGAATTCTTCGCGGTCGGGTTTCAGCCTGGCCCTTAATGCGTCAGAAGCAATGGGGGTACCTGACAAAAAGGATTTATAAAGTTCAGTATAATATTCGAAACACGCTGATTTTCTTATATCTCTTACAATCACGCCGAGTGACTCGGTGTTTTTATAAAGATTTACCTCAAGCGATACGGCAAGGTCTACTATATCCCAAACCTCAAAATCAAAACCTCGCCTTGCCGTATTGAACATGACAGCCGTAAATTCAAAGCCGTCGCAGTTAAACGAAATACGGGTATGGCCATCGCCAACCGGGGAAAGAGCTGTAATCTGAGCAGCGGGCACATAGAAAAGCGGTGCAGGGTTTCCGCTGCCAAAAGGTTCGAGGCGTCTGACTTCACGCGCCGTCGACAGGGATATTTCATAGCCGTGCAGTTTCATATCCATGCAGACGCGCAGGGTGGGCAGCTCCGGTTGAATACTCGCCAGATGGTTTAAAGCGGCGTAAAGAGCGTCATAATTTTCCCGTTTTACAGTAAACCCTGCCGCCAGTTCGTGGCCGCCGAAACGCTCAAGGTATTGTGAACATGACTTCAGCGCGGCATGGATATTGAATCCCGGTACGCTGCGGCAAGAGGCGCGCCCGATATCGCCGTCAAACGATACGACTATGGCCGGCTTTCCATAAAGCTCAACCAGCCTCGATGCTACAATCCCAATTACACCGTTGTGCCACTTTTCTCCTGAAACAATTAATAATGGGCTCAGGCGCAGCGATTCATTCTCGTCGATATTCTTTACGGTCTCCTTCAATATCTCCGCTTCTATGCGGCGGCGCTCGCTGTTATTATCATTAAGCTTTTGTGCAAGCTGTTTTGCCTTATCGGTATCTCTCGTTGTCAAAAGCTCAAAGGCGTCGCCGGCTGTCGCTATACGCCCGCAGGCATTTATGCGCGGTGCAACGGTAAAACCCAAAAGTGTGGACGTTAATCTGCGGCGCACTCCTGCCGCTTCGAGCAAGGCTGATATGCCGATATTTTTGCCCTCTGAAATGAGCTTGAGGCCGCGGCATACTATAAGCCTGTTTTCGCCGAGAAGGGGCACCACATCCGCCACTGTGCCGACACAGACAAGCTCCCCGTATTTCTTAAACAAAGCGTCTTCTGAAAGTCCTTCAGGTTTGCTCTTTTCAATTGCGCAGACAAGCTTGAAGGCTGTGCCGACGCCGGCAAGCTCTTTGAACGGATATTTGCAGTCCTGCCGCTTCGGGTTTACTATGGCATATGCCTCGGGCAGGGTATCATACGGGTTGTGGTGGTCGGTGATTATCAGACAGACGCCGAGCTCGTTGAGCAGTTTTGCCTCGTCGAAGGCGGATATGCCGGTGTCAACCGTAATGATAAGCGTCGTGCCGCTGTCTGCAATTCTTTTGCAGGCAGCGCTGTTTAGCCCATAGCCCTCGCTTTCCCTGTCCGGTATATAATAATCCACGTCTGCGCCGTTTTCTTTAAGATAAGAATATAAAAGCGCGGCGGAGGTTACACCGTCAGCGTCATAATCACCATAAACCGTTATTTTCTCATGGCCCTCTATTGCTTTTAAGATTCGAGCCGCTGCCTTTTCAACATCCGCTAAAAGCATTGGGTCATGGAATTTTCCATCTCCGGAGAGAAAACTTTTGGCTTCTTCCGGGTCTTTCAATCCGCGCAGCGCCAAAAGTGTAGCGGTAACCCGCGGGTATCCCGCTTTGCGCAAATTTGCTATAGCCTCCTTGTCAGGCTGCAAAACGCGCCACTCCCTGCGAACCAAAAGCATCCCCCCCTTTTAATATTTTGAGTGCAAAATTATTTGTATAATATTTAATTTTATCATTTTGTGATTAAATCTGCAAATTTATATTTCCGGAATGTTTTATAGCACGTTTTAATAGAAAAATAAGGATTTTTAGTCAATTTATTTGCTATCCTTGTATATCCATTGATACTATTGGATTTATTTTATGTTATAATATAAATATAGGTTATCAATAGTCATAAAAATCTAAAGGGACGGCATTTGCCGACCCTTTAGATTTGGCGGTAACTGTAAATCGTATCGCCGGTGCCGCTTCAGAAAATTCTTCTGCGCCTTCTTTGTTCTATCTGTTCATGCAAAACGAAACGGTAGATGTTGTCCGCATCTTTTTCACTGATGTCCACAAAGCGGCAGCCATACTTATTTCCCCTGTTAGAATAAACACATCTAACAACCTCTGCTGTAAGGCACATCGGCATGCCTGCTTCTCTGAAAACGAACGGAAACCTATGCCATTTTTCAAACTTCTCATCACATTTTATGTACATACCGTTAGCGCTTATATTGATTATTGTTATATCTATGGGTTTTTCGAGTTTTTCAATGTTGCCATCTGCCCCGAATTTATGAGTGATTTTATAATGCAAAAGTATTTCAGCCCGAGTGCTGTTGCGCTTTTGCCTTGAACTTATAAATTTTAAATTTTCAAGCACGAGTTCATTTCCGTCAATGCTTTCAACATCCGCAAAATACACACATTCGCCCTTTACGCTGTTATAGATAAATAGGTTCACGTCTTCGGCAACACGCAGCGAATAATCGCCAATGATGTTAACCCGAGCTTTGCTGCCATCAAAAGCGTCTATTTCCCCTCTCGCAAGCTCTTCGCCACTTTTTGAAGTTATTACACACCTGTCGAATTCATGCAAGATAATCACTGCTCCCAAGGCGCATCAGTTTAAACGTCTCTTATTACTCTTACTAATAATAATACATAATTTGATCAAAAATTGCAATCGTTAAAGGTATATACTCTTTGAGTTGAACGCTGAGTCGAACGCTTGCCCGGGCTGGTTCTGAAAGCGTGGTGTATCATATGCCTTTACATATGTTATATGGCATCTTTACGGTGCTTTTGGGCCTTGTTTTCGGCAGTTTTTTAAACGTTTGCATATATCGCATACCAAAAAAAGAGCCCATCGTATTTGGCCGCTCTCACTGCATGTCATGCGGCACAACCCTCAAACCAATTGACCTTGTACCGGTGTTCAGCTTTATTTTTCTCGGTGGAAAATGCAGACACTGCAAAGCCAAAATTAGTATACGATATCCGTTAGTTGAGCTTCTGAATACGGGGCTGTGGATAAGCGCTTTTTATATATTCGGGTATTCATTTAAAACGCTCACAGCATTTGCTTTTATCTCCGGCCTTATCGTTTTATCGTTTATCGATATTGATACAAAAACAATACCGAATGGCCTTGTCATATACCTTTTGGTGGTCGGTGCGCTCAACTGCATAGCCGACAATTCTTCCCCGCTTTATGGCAAACTCATAGGCATATTCGCCTGCGGGCTGCCTTTGTTAGTTATTGCCCTTGTCAGCCGCGGCGGCATGGGCGGAGGCGACGTGAAATTTGCCTTTGCCGCCGGCCTCTTTCTCGGATGGCAGCATTCCCTTCTCGCCCTTTTTATCGCGTTTGTAACTGGCGCTGTTTTCGGCCTTGTTTATATGCTTATTACGAAAAAGGACGGCAAGTCCCCTATTCCTTTTGCACCGTTCCTATCCCTCGGCATGGTCATTTCAATGTTCTTTGGCGACTCATTGATTAGGTTTTATTTATCTTTATTCAGTTAATACTGTGGGGGTGATAAATGTATGGCCGTTAAGAACATACCGCTTGGACAAGCTCTGCTCGATTCGGGGCTGATAACTCAAGAGCAGCTCGAGGATGCACTCAGCCTGCAAAAGCAAAACGGCAAAAAACTCGGCGACATCCTCGTCGAATCCGGCATTATAGACGAAAATGAACTGATGAAGGCGCTCGAAACGCGCTTTAAAGTCCCCTTCATTGACCTCAGCGAGACACGTATTGATAACGCCGCTCCCGCCTTGATATCAGAAGAGCTTGCAAGAAAATATAACGTCATACCAATCGCCTCAGATGATAAAACACTCACTGTCGCCACCAGTGACCCAATGAACTTTTACGCACTTGATGACCTAAAGCTCGCAACCAACTTGGAGATAAAGGCCGTCCTCGCCGCCCCGTCGGCCATAAAAAACGCTATCGGGAGATACTATAGCAAAAAACAAGCCGAAGACGCGGCCGAGGTGTTGAACCGCGAATTCACGGTTGAAAATACCGGCGGCAGTTTTAGAGAAATTGATGAAAGAATCGACAATGCCCCTGTCGTCATGCTGGTCAATTCCATCATTCAGCAGGCGGTAAAGCTCGGGGCAAGCGATATACATATCGAGCCTATGGAAAAGACTACCCGCGTGCGCGTCAGGGTCGACGGCGTTTTACAGAACCAGATGACGCTTGCCGGCGGTGCCCACAATGCAGTCATTACAAGATTCAAAATTATGAGCGGAATGAATATTGCGGAGCGCAGACTGCCCCAAGACGGCAGGATTGAAACCGTAGTTGACGGCCGCCCTGTAGATTTAAGGCTTTCCATAATGCCAACGGTCAACGGCGAAAAACTTGTTATCCGCATTCTCGGCGGCACTGGCGTTCTGTTTTCCAAAAGCCAGCTCGGACTTAGCGAAAAAAACGCTGAAATATTTGAACGCTTAATAAAAAGCCCAAACGGCATTATCCTTGTCTCCGGCCCCACCGGCAGCGGTAAAACCACCACCCTTTATTCCATACTCAAGGAGTTCAATCAGCCCGGCGTAAATATTATAACAGTCGAGGACCCTGTAGAATATAAGTTGCCTGGAATCAATCAGGTTCAGGTAAACGCAAAGGCGGGGCTTACATTTGCCTCTGGCATGCGTTCAATCCTGAGACAAGACCCCGATATCATAATGGTTGGCGAAATACGCGACACCGAGACCGCCAGAATGGCTGTCAGAGCCGCTATAACCGGACATCTTGTGCTTTCAACGATTCATACCAACGACGCGCCCTCGACCATGACAAGGCTTATCGACATGGGAATAGAGCCTTATCTTGTTTCTTCCGCTGTCGTCGGCGTTATCGCCCAGCGCCTTGTGCGCAATATCTGCCCGCGGTGCAAAACCGCTTATGATCCGTCACCTCACGAGGCGGAGATTTTGGGACTCAACCCCGGCGAAAAGTTATGGAAAGGGCGGGGTTGTGCTTTCTGCAACTACATGGGATACAAGGGGCGCACAGCCATACATGAAATAATGCCCGTTGACAAAAATGCCCGCATACTCATAAGCTATGGCGCGACATCGGACGAGCTTCGCGAGTATGCTGTGCAAAAAGGCATGACCACCCTCCGCCAAAACTGTGCAGAACTTGTCAAAAATGGTACGACGACAATTGAGGAAATGCTGAAAGTTACCTATAACATAGCCGATGAATAATTAGATTTAAGGAGATGTTTTAAATGTCAAGTCTTGAAGATTTTTTGCTCAAAGCAATGGCTATGAATGCATCTGATTTGCATATAACCGTAGCCGTTCCTCCGATGGTGCGCATAAACGGCCAGCTTCAGCCGCTTGAAGGCGTGCCGCCGCTCACGCCCGAGCAAACCCGTGATATTGTTCTTTCGATGATGACACCCGCCCAAGCAAAGGTTCTCGAGACAAAGGGACAGGTTGATTTCTCATATGTAATTCCCAAAAAAGGGCGTTTCCGTGTTAATGTTTTTAAACAGCGCCGCAGCTATTCTGCCGCTGTGCGCATACTCGTTCAGGAGATGCCGACGATTGACGACCTCGGTCTTCCCTCAATGCTCAAGGAATTCGTCCTAAAGCCCCACGGGCTCATTCTTATCACCGGGCCGACTGGCAGTGGCAAATCCACAACCCTCGCCGCCATGGTAGACTATTTAAACCGCAGCAAACGCTGTCATGTGCTGACGATTGAGGACCCGATTGAATACCTCCACAAACACAACAAAAGCATTATAAACCAGCGGGAGGTCGGCGACGATACGTCAAGCTTTTCCGATGCGCTGCGCAGCGCATTGCGTGAGGACCCCGACGTAATCCTTGTCGGTGAGATGCGTGACCTTGAGACCATTTCGACGGCTCTTTCTGCCGCAGAAACCGGACATCTTGTACTTTCAACCCTCCACACTATGGGCGCAGCACAAACCGTTGACCGCATAGTCGACATGTTTCCGCCCCATCAGCAGCAACAGATACGTATGCAGCTTGCTTCAGTTCTGCAAGGTATCTTAACACAGCAGCTCATATTGAACAAATCAAGAACAGGGCGGGTCGCAGCATTTGAGCTGCTGATTGTCAATGACGCAGTGCGCAATCTGATACGCGAAAACAAATGTTACCAGATTGCAACGGTCATGCAGAACGGCATAAAGGACGGCATGATACCTATGGATTATTGCCTCAGCCGTCTTGTAATGGACGGCAAGATTTCTACCAGTGAGGCGCTAAACCACTGCAGTGATGCAGAAACACTAAAGCATTATCTGAGCAATAAAGGCAGTCTCAGACAAAATTACACACTTTCCTTTTGATTGCAATTTAGCCACCTATAATATATAATTAATTATGATAACCATGGACACAAAGCACTGCGCGTTTTATATATTTTAAAGCCGTCTGAAACGGCATGGAGGGTAAAAATGAACGACAAAAAAAAGCTTGATGACAAGAAATTATCTGACAAGCAAAAGGCAATTGAAACCGCTATCGCAAATATTGAAAAACAGTTTGGAAAGGGCGCAGTGATGAAACTCGGCCAAAATGCGGCAATGAATGTTGAGGCCATTTCAACAGGTTCACTGTCGCTGGATCTTGCTCTCGGCATAGGCGGCGTACCGAAAGGCCGTATCGTCGAAATATACGGCCCGGAATCTTCGGGTAAAACAACCGTTGCACTGCATATAATCGCAGAAGCACAGAAACAAGGCGGTGAAGCGGCATTCATTGACGCGGAGCATGCCCTTGACCCCGTTTATGCCAAGAACCTCGGGGTTGATGTTGACTCACTGCTGGTGTCACAGCCGGATACCGGAGAACAGGCGCTTGAAATCGCCGAAGCGCTCGTCCGGAGCAATGCCATTGACGTTATCGTCATCGACTCGGTCGCGGCCCTTGTCCCCCGCGCTGAGATTCAAGGCGAAATGGGCGACTCCCACGTGGGGCTTCAGGCAAGGCTCATGTCCCAGGCGCTGCGCAAACTCGCCGGCGTCCTCGCACAGTCAAAGTGTGTCGCGATTTTCATAAACCAGCTCCGTGAAAAGGTTGGCGTTGTTTACGGCAATCCCGAAGTTACAACCGGCGGACGCGCACTGAAATTTTACGCCTCAGTCCGCATAGACGTGAGACGTCAGGAAGCTATAAAGGTTGGGTCCGAGGTAATCGGGTCCCATACACGTGCCCGTGTAGTTAAGAACAAGGTTGCGCCTCCTTTCAAGGAAGCTGAATTCGATATTTTGTATGGTACAGGTATTTCAAAAGAAGGTGAAATACTTGACCTGGCTGTAAAGCTCGATATAGTGCAAAAGAGCGGCTCATGGTTCTCTTATGGCGAGAACAGGCTTGGACAGGGCCGTGAAAATGTCATTCAACTGCTCAGAAACGACGAAAAGCTTAGGAATGAACTTGAAGCAAAAGTCCGCAGCAACGCCGACAAACTTAATTCTGCTTTTAAAAACATCAAATTTAAAGCTGCCACTGAACCCGCTCCGCTGAAAGTGGAATCCACATCAAAATCAGCAACATCAAAAAGCATAGATATTGAGGCCGACGACATTTGATTTGAAAGATGATTATAACAAACATAAAGCTCCAGAAAAACAAGCGATATGCCGTTTACATAGACGGTAAATATGCTCTTTCAGTTGACGCGCGCACGCTTGCGGAATCTTGTCTTTCAGAAGGCGACGAGATAACGCAGAGCCAGCTCGAAAAACTTGCCAGCATAGCTGGCGACAGGGCCGCCAACGACAGGGCCATGAACATCCTGTCATACCGCGACCATTCAAAGGAAGAACTGCGCCGGAAACTCATCCGCACAGTCGGTGAAGAACGGGCCGAAAAGGCCGTTGAACATATGGAAGAGCTTGGCCTTATTGATGATACCAAATACGCTGAAAAGTTAGCCCATGAGTTGCTCGACAGGCGGCTCATGGGCGAAGCTCGTGCGCTTTTTGAAATGACCAAGCGCGGCATCGACCGCGAAACGGCCCTCTGCGCCATAGAAAACGCAGAATCGGACCCAGTTGATAGGATTATCAAGTTTTTGTCGAAAAAATACCCGCAGTGGAAAGAAGACGAAAAGGTTCGCCGCCGCGCCATGGCGGCGCTTTCACGCAACGGGTTTAAGTGGGAAGATATCAGCAAGGCAATCGACGAGTTTTAACGTTAAATTTTCCCTTTTCTAAGGAGTACATAAATGGCGGAAAGCAAGAGCATTCCTCAAATCTTCGTCAAGGCAGCACCGAAAGGTGAAACAGCAGAGATTCTCAACAATACAAAGATTCTCGAGATGTCGATCTCCCGCGAGGACAGGCAGATAGACGTTACCGCAGAGTTTGACAAAATAATCCCTTTTTCGCTCCTCCATCAATATGAAATTGATGTGGCAAAGGCCTATGGCCTTAATGCAATAAAAATATATCCGCGATATGACAGCTCGCTTTTCTGTGAACGGAGCTTTTTTGAAGTTATCGAACAGCTTAAAGCGTCTATCGCCACAATAAACGGTTTCTTCAACGGCAGCGAATGTGAAGCTGACGGCGATATCTTGCGCATAAAATTAAAAAACGGCGGCGCCGATATACTGAAATCGTCCCACTGTGACAGCGAGATATCGCGTCTTATTGCGGAACAGTACGGACTGAAATTTAATATAGAATTTATTGAGCTGGAAAAAGAGCAACTGCCACCGTGGGAGGAGCCGCTGCCCCAACAGCAGGTTTCCGCCCCAGAAAAACCGGCGCCGAAAAAGGAAAGCAAACCAGAAAAGAAGGAAACAGCGCCGAAAAAAGCGAAAACCTATACTGCGCAGCCACCTGAGTGGCTCAAGTTCGACCCTTCAAGCGCGGTATGCGTTTTGGGGCGCGAAATCAAAAAGCCTCCTGTAAGGCTCGACAGTGTAACGCTTGAGTCAGGGCGGGTGGTCGTCTGCGGTGATGTTTTTACATTTGATTCAAGAGAAACACGCGACGGCTCAAAATACATAATCACTTTCAATATAACCGATTACACCTCTTCAAATACGGTAAAAGTTATACAGGATAAGAAAAAGGCCGAACCGCTGCTCGAGGCGGTAAAGAACGGCGTTACTGTACTTGTCTGCGGCGACGTTTCCTATGACAAGTACGACCGCGAAATAGCGATCCGTGCGCTGGATATTTCCACTGTCAAAAAGATCGATGACAGAACCGATAACGCACCTCAAAAGCGTGTCGAACTCCACCTGCATACTACAATGTCTTCTATGGACGCTGTAACCCCAGCGGCAGAGTATATTAAACGTGCGGCTGCATGGGGTCACAAGGCTATTGCCATAACAGACCACGGCGTGGCGCAGGCGTTCCCGGATGCCATGAATGCCCGGGAAGAACTCGAAAAGTCCGGCAAGGAAATCAAAGTCATTTACGGGATTGAGAATTATTTTGTCGATGACATGGCGCCGGCTGTATTTGGTGAGGACGACACGCCGTTCGATGGAGAATTCATAGCTTTTGACCTTGAGACGACAGGGCTTTCCCGTGAGAAAGACCGCATAACCGAAATAGGCGCAGTCCGCATAAAAGGCGGGGAAATTGTTGAGGAATTCGACACCTTCGTAAATCCCGGCCGCCATATACCTGAAAACATAACACAACTCACCGGCATTGACGACGAGATGGTAAAAGACGCCCCCTCTGACAAAGAGGCGGTCGAAAAATTTTTCGAGTTCTGCGGCAACGCGCCTTTGGTGGCACACAATGCGGCATTTGACGCAGGATTTATCCGCGCGGCCCTCGAAAGAAACGGCATAAAGCGTGATTTTACCTATATAGATTCAATCCCGATATGCCGCACGCTCTATCCAGAACTGAAAAGCTACAGGCTCAATATAGTCGCAAAATACTTAAAACTGCCGCCGTTCAATCATCACAGAGCCTGTGACGACGCAAGGGAACTCGGCGAGATTTTCAAAATTCTGCTCACTGAACTTGAACAAAAGCGCGGCGTAAAATCAGTAAAGGATATAAACGGGGCATTATGCGGCGAAGATGTCAAAAAAATGCGCTCATATCATCAGATTCTGCTGGTGAAAAACGCCGTCGGGCTTAAAAACCTTTACAAGCTTATCTCAAAAAGCCATCTCGACTATTTTTATAAAAAGCCTAAGATTCCGCGCAGCCTGCTTATGCAGTACCGCGAGGGACTGCTGGTCGGCAGCGCCTGCGAAGCGGGCGAAGTCTTCCGCGCCATACTGGACGGAAAGCCTGAAAACGAGCTGCGCAAAATCGCCTCTTTCTATGATTTTCTTGAAATACAGCCCCTCGGAAACAATGCCTTTTTGCTCCGTGAGGGCAGGGTCAAAGACGAAAAGGCGCTTCAAGATATAAACCGCACGATTGTAAGGCTCGGCGAAGAGCTGGGCAAGCCTGTCGTAGCGACGGGCGACGTTCACTTTATTGATGAAAAGGACAAGGTATTCCGCGAAATTCTGATGACGGGCCAGGGTTATACTGACGCGGACAATCAGCCTCCCCTTTATTTCCGCACCACAGAGGAAATGCTCAAGGAATTTGAGTACCTCGGGCCGGAAAAGGCATATGAGGTTGTTGTTACAAACCCGAACAAAATCGCTGATATGATAGAACAGGTGCGCCCGATACCAAAGGGCAACTATCCTCCATCCCTTGAAGGGGCTGACGAAGAGCTTCAGCGGATAACATGGAACAAGGCAAAGGAAATCTACGGCGACCCGCTTCCGGATATCGTGAAAAACCGGCTCCAAAGAGAGCTTGACTCCATCATCAAGCATGGCTTCGCTGTACTTTACATGATTGCGCAGAAACTTGTCGCAAAATCCGAGAGCGACGGATACCTTGTCGGCTCCCGTGGTTCCGTCGGTTCCTCCTTTGTCGCGACCATGTCCGGCATAACGGAAGTCAATCCCCTGCCGCCGCATTATGTCTGCCCAAAATGCAAATACAGCGAATTCATCACGGACGGCAGCGTCGGCAGCGGCTTCGACCTGCCGGAAAAGATGTGCCCTAAATGCGGCGAAAAGCTGGAAGGCAACGGGCACGATATACCTTTTGAGACCTTCCTCGGGTTCGACGGCGACAAGTCCCCTGATATCGACCTTAACTTCTCCGGTGAGGAACAGCCGACCGCTCACAAATACACCGAAGTGCTTTTCGGCAAGGGACATGTTTTCCGCGCCGGAACAATAGCCTCTGTCGCCGAAAAAACCGCCTATGGCTTCGTCCTGAAGTTCCTTGAGCAGAAGGGCAAAGTGCTCCACAAGGCGGAGGAGCTGCGGCTTGCAAAAGGCTGCACCGGCGTCAAGCGGACTACTGGCCAGCACCCGGGCGGCATGATTGTCGTGCCGCGGGATTACGAGATATATGACTTTACACCTGTCCAGCACCCCGCTGACGACCCGGATTCAGATATTATTACAACGCACTTCGACTTCAACTCTCTGCATGACACAATCCTGAAGCTCGATATTCTCGGCCATGATGTGCCGACGCTTTACAAGCACCTTGAGGATTTGACAGGCATTGACGTTATGTCTGTTCCTATGAACGACCCCAAGGTAATGAAGCTGTTTACCTCAACCGAGCCCCTCGGGGTAACCCCGGAGGAAATAGGCAGCGAGACCGGCACGCTTTCGCTGCCTGAGATGGGCACAAAATTCGTGCGCCAGATGCTTATTGAATCACAGCCCAAGACCTTCTCCGACTTGCTTCAGATATCAGGACTTTCGCACGGCACAGATGTATGGATCGGCAACGCGCAGGAGCTTATCAAAAACGGCATCTGCACAATATCCGAGGTTGTCGGAACGCGTGACAGCATAATGACATATCTGATGCACAAAGGCGTTGAGCCAAAGCACGCATTTAAAATCATGGAAATAGTGCGTAAGGGCCGCGCGCCGAAACTGCTGACCGAGGAATATATCAATGAAATGAAGGAACACAATGTACCCCAGTGGTATATCGACTCCTGCATGAAGATAAAATATATGTTCCCGAAGGCACACGCTGCCGCTTATGTCATCGCGGCCATACGGCTCGGCTGGTACAAAGTCTATCGCCCCCTCGAATACTATGCCGCGTATTTCACCGTCCGCGGTGGCGATTTTGACGCAAGTATTGTGCTGGGCGGCAAAGAACAGGTCAAGGCCAAGATGAACGAGATTATAAACAAGGGCAAAGAAGCAACGGCGAAGGAGCTTGACCTCTTCACCACCCTCGAAATTGTAAACGAGGCTTATGCCCGCGGCATAAGTTTCCTGCCCGTCGATATATACAAGTCTGACGCGACAAAATTCCTTGTGGAGGACGGAAAAATCCGCGTACCGCTCAATTCGCTCAAAGGGCTGGGTGACAGCGTCGCAAAAAGTATTGCGGCGGCACGCGAAAAAGGCCCGTTTATCTCACAGGATGACTTATCAGCCCGCGGCGGGGCGTCAAAGAGCGTCATCGAAATGCTGGAACAGGCAGGCGCCCTCGGAGATTTGCCCAAAACAAGCCAGATTACGTTTTTCTGATATTAATTGTCCCCTTTAGGGAGTCTAAATAGGTTCCCTAAAGGGGATTTTTATGCCCTTATAATTCGCAAACGGGCCTTATAATACCATTTGGCTGACGCCGATTGATTTATTATCATACTTTAAGTTTTATGTTAGGCAAAAAAATCCCCTTTCCCGGCTGTAACCGGAAAAGGGGGTTATTCTATAAAGGATTATGGGAGAAGAGAAATTAAAGTATGTCTATAGTATAGTGCCAATTTGTTAAGATTTTGTTAATCAGCTATTAATTAATTGAAAAACTTCATTTAGTGATTGAATACATTACACAGTCGTACAGACTTCCGTCGCTGCCTTCCCCATATTTTCGCAAGATACCCTCCTGCACCATACCTGCTTTCTCCATAACGCGTCCCGATGCCACATTATCAATTTTATGATAAGCCTGTATCCTTTCAAAACCGATTCTGTTAAATCCGAAATCTATTACGGCTTTCAGAGATTCGGTCATTATGCCTTTATTCCAGTACTTTCTTGACAGGCAGTAACCTACCTCGCCGCAACTTTTGATATGGGCAGTGTGGATATTAATGCACCCAACAGGGCTTTCTGTACCCTTAACAGTAATAGCCCACTGATAAAAATCAGGATTCTTATATAACTTTAGCCAGTTGTTGAGAACCTTTTTTGTGGTGCGAATATTTTTGTGCGTTTTCCAGGACAAATGCTTAGTTACCTCCGGGTCTGATGCCCAATTATTGAAAATGTCCTTTGCATCGCTTTCCACGAACCGACGAAGCAGAAGATGCTCCGTTTCTATTGGTTCTGTCCCTACATGGCTTATTGGCACTTCAATCACCGTCTTAAACAGCACAACTGCAAATTAATCTTAATACGCCTTACCCCAATATACCATATGCTTAGCCGGCTTTCCGCAGCAAACGCAGGTATCGGACAAATGTTCCTGTTCAAAAGGTATATTGCGGGAAGTTACGCCCGCCAGCTCTTTGAGCTTGTTTTCACATTCCACGTCGCCGCACCACATTGCCTTGATAAAACCGGGCTTGTTTTGCGCCGTCTCAATAAACGTATTCAAATCGGTGCAGGTATATGTCATATTATCACGGCGTTCTTTCGCTTTATCGAACAGAGACTGCTGAACATCGTCAAGCGTTTCTCTTACCTTCGCTTCAAGCTCGTCCAGCGATACCTCGATTTTCTCGCGGTTATCGCGGCGGACAAGAATGCAGCGGTTGTTCTCTATATCGCGCGGACCGATTTCAAGGCGCAGCGGAACACCTTTCATCTCATACTCGGCATACTTCCAGCCGGGCGAGTTGTCGGAATAATCCGCTTTTACCCTGAATTCCTTTTTCAGCCTTGCTTCAAGCTCTTTTGCCTTATCGACAACGCCGGGCTTATGAGCTGCAACTGGAATGATGATGAGCTGTGTGGGTGCTATCTTCGGCGGCAGGACAAGGCCGCTGTCGTCGCCGTGAACCATTATTATAGCGCCTATCAGGCGTGTTGTGACGCCCCATGATGTCTGATAAGGATACTGGAGGGTGTTGTCGCGGCCGGTAAACTGGATGCCGAACGCCCGGGCAAAGCCGTCGCCGAAATAGTGGGAAGTTCCGCTCTGAAGTGCCTTGCCGTCATGCATGAGAGCCTCTATTGAATAAGTCGCCTCCGCGCCCGCAAACTTCTCCTTATCCGTCTTGCGCCCTTTAATGACAGGAATGGCAAGATACTTTTCGCAGAATTCAGCATATATGTTGAGCATGCGCTCTGTTTCTTCCTTGGCCTCTTCTGCTGTCTCGTGCATTGTGTGCCCTTCCTGCCACAGGAATTCGAGCGTCCTTAAGAACGGGCGGGTCGTTTTCTCCCACCTTACGACCGAGCACCACTGATTATACAGTTTCGGCAGGTCGCGATAGCTGTGTATGATATGAGAATAGAGCTCACAGAAGAGTGTTTCAGAGGTTGGACGGACGCACAGGCGCTCCTCAAGTTTCTCCGAGCCGCCCATGGTTACCCATGCGACCTCAGGTGCAAACCCTTCGACGTGCTCCTTTTCCTTATTCAAAAGGCTCTCCGGAATAAGCATCGGCAAATATACGTTTTCGTGTCCGGTCTCCTTAAACATGCCGTCGAGTATGCGCTGGATATTTTCCCAGATGGCATACCCATATGGGCGTATATACATACAGCCGCGGACACTTGAATAATCAATAAGTTCCGCCTTTTTTACAATATCGGTGTACCACTTTGCAAAATCCTCATCCATCGGGGTTATGGCTTCCACCAATCTCTTTTTTCCGCTATCAGCCATTGTTTTTCCGCCTTTCAACCTTGCAAATTATATATAAAATTGATTTGGCAAATATAAGAGTGCACATATATTATATTATAATTGCATACCAACTCAAATTCAATAACATTCCGGGACTTGACGTATATTAATTCATTTCACAAACGCCTGTGCCTATGAGTCTGCTGTTCTGTAAACGGCATATCTTACTTTTTATCGGCAACAAGCATTGTTTTATATGTCTTGATAAACATGCGTCCGTTTATTTTACTTATACTTAATACAAAAAGCCGTCCAGCTAAGCTGCTGAACGGCTCTTTATTTATTATAATCTCAAACCAGTTCGATGATTGCCATCTCGGCAGCATCACCGCGGCGCGGGCCGGTTTTGATAATGCGTGTATAACCGCCGTTCTTGTCGGCGTATTTCGGCGCAATCTCATCAAACAGCTTTTTTGCCACAGCTTCTTTAGTGACAAAAGCAAAAACTTGACGCTTTGAATGAAGAGTATTCTCTTTACCCAAAGTGATCATTTTTTCAGCCATCGCCCTGACTTCTTTGGCTCTTGCGACGGTAGTCTCGATCCTGCCTTTTTCGAGGAGGAAAGTAACGAGCGCCCTCAGCATTGCCAGCCTTTGGTCTGTAGGTTTCCCGAGCTTCCTGGTTCCGGGCATCTGAATTCACTCCTTTGACTGCATGTTGCAGGCGGAATTAATCTTCTTCCTTTTTGAGTTCAAAACCAAGTGAATGTAGCTTGTTGACAACTTCTTCAAGCGACTTTCTTCCCAGGTTCCGAACTTTCATCATTTCTTCTTCCGTTTTGTTGATAAGATCTTCAACCGTATTAATGCCGGCGCGCTTTAAGCAGTTAAATGAACGCACCGACAGGTCAAGCTCCTCAATAGTCATCTCGAGGACCTTTTCCTTGCTCTTATCGTCCTTCTCCACCATAATCTCAGCCGACTGTGTCTCAGCACATAGGCCGATAAACAGGTTGAGATGCTCATTGAGAATCTTGGCTCCGATAGATACCGCTTCCTTAGCGGAAAGCGTGCCGTCGGTCCAGACTTCCAGCGTGAGCTTATCATAATCGGTAATCTGGCCGACACGCGTATTTTCTACGGTGTAGTTGACCTTTAAAACCGGGGTATAAATAGAATCAACTGGAATAACTCCGATGGCAGGCTGCATGTTTTGCTTGTTCTTTTCCGCGGCTACATAACCGCGTCCCTTGTCGAGGGTTATTTCCATATAAAGTTTCGCGCCGGAGCCTAAAGTCGCTATATGCATATTCGGGTTAAGTATCTCAACTTCCGAGTCTGCTTTGATATCTCCTGCGGTAACCTTGCATTCACCCTCGGCGTCGATATAAACCACTTTCGGGCCGTCGCTGTGAAGCTTTGCCGTTAATCCTTTAAGGTTAAGGATTATTTCAGTAACGTCTTCTTTAACGCCGGGAACAGTTGAAAATTCATGCTGTACGCCGTCAATTTTCACCTGTGTTACCGCAACGCCGGGAAGTGAAGACAAAAGCACTCTGCGAAGACTGTTGCCGAGTGTCGTACCGTATCCGCGTTCAAGAGGCTCGACAACAAATCTGCCATATGACCCATCTGGTGAAAGCTCCGCTGTTTCTATTTTTGGCTTTTCAATCTCAATCACTAAACAACCCTCCTGACGGTCAGGCGGCTAATCCGCCTGCATCGGTGTTGACCCATAGGTTGGGAATTGCGAGAGTTTGCCGGACAAATTACTTAGAGTACAACTCAACAATAAGATGCTCTTCGACAGGAAGGTCAATATCCTCACGATTCGGAATACTTAAAACCTTTCCGCTGAAGTTCTCATGGTTAGCTTCGAGCCACTTCGGGACAGGACGTGAAGCATTCGCTTCAACGATTGCCTTTATAGCCTCGTTTGAGCGGCTCTTCTCTTTGTACTCAATTACATCTCCGGCCTTCAGGCTATATGACGGAATGTCCGTCTTGCGGCCGTTCACCGTAAAATGTCCATGCAGGACAAGTTGTCTTGCCTGAGCGTGTGAAGAAGCAAAACCGAGTCTATAAACAACATTATCGAGTCTCAGCTCCAAGAGGCGAAGCAGGTTTTCACCTGTAATGCCTGGCTTTGACTCAGCTTTTTCAAAATAATTTCTGAACTGGCTTTCAAGCACGCCATAAAAACGGCGGACCTTCTGCTTTGCACGAAGCTGGAGCCCATATTCGGACATTTTCTTGCGATCCTGACCATGCTGGCCCGGAGCATAGCTGCGGCGGGCTATTGCGCACTTGTCAGTATAGCACCTTTCGCCCTTCAGGAACAGCTTCTGGCCTTCACGCCTGCAAAGCTTGCAGGCTGCGCCTGTATATCTTGCCATCAGTGTAACACCTCCGTTAGCGTTATACGCGTCTTCTCTTCGGCGGGCGGCAGCCGTTGTGAGGAATCGGGGTAACATCTTTAATCATGTTGACCTCAAGACCTGCTGACTGCAGCGCGCGTATTGCCGCCTCACGGCCCGCACCTGGGCCTTTGACATAAACCTCAACAGTTTTCATTCCATGTTCCATTGCGGCCTTTGCTGCTGTTTCAGCCGCCATCTGAGCCGCAAAAGGAGTCGATTTCTTAGAACCGCGGAAACCGAGGCCTCCTGCGCTGGCCCAAGAAATGGAATTGCCCTGCACATCGGTTATAGTGACAATAGTATTGTTAAAGGTGGACTGGATATGAGCCGCTCCACGTTCGATGTTCTTGCGCTCACGGCGCTTTCTTGAAGCGGTAGTTTTCTTTGCTTGTGCTTTCGTGGCCATCCATCAACCCCTCCTTACTTATTTCTTCTTGTTGGCTATAGTCTTCTTAGGACCTTTGCGGGTACGGGCATTGGTCTTCGTCCTCTGCCCTCTGACCGGCAGTCCCTTGCGGTGACGGACGCCCCTATAGCAGCCAATCTCTATAAGACGCTTAATGTTGAGGGCATTTCTGCGTCTCAAATCACCCTCGATGGTATAGTTCTTGTCTATATATTCACGAAGCGCTGATACTTGCTCTTCAGTTAAATCCTTGACACGGATGTCGGGATTTATGCCGGTAGCTGCAAGAATCTCGTTTGCTGTATGACGGCCTATACCGTAGATGTAGGTTAAACCGATTTCAACCCTTTTTTCTTTTGGCAGGTCAACACCGGAAATACGCGCCATCTTTCTTTGCACCTCCAGATTTTAAGGTAAACGCCATCAGCCTTGGCGCTGTTTATGCTTTGGGTTATCACAAATAACCATTATACGCCCCTTGCGCTTAATGACTTTGCATTTCTCGCAAATAGGCTTAACGGAAGGTCTGACTTTCATACGAAAACCCCCTTTACGGCTGTGCCGTAACATAGAAATGCGATCGTAACACGGCTTATTTTGAACGCCATGTAATGCGACCTCTTGTCAAATCATAAGGCGACATCTCAACTGTAACCTTATCGCCCGGCAGGATGCGTATATAATTCATACGCAGCTTGCCTGAAATATGCGCGAGTATGGTGTGCCCGTTTGGCAGTTCTACCTGAAACATTGCGTTTGGCAGTGCCTCTACAACGGTACCCTCTAATTCAATTACATCTTCTTTAGACAAGCAATATTACCTCCCATGGCCGCCCCGTGCGTTAAATTCCATTAACGCTTTTTTGAGCTGCCTATTCGTCTGCGTCGGAATATTCTGCTCCAATATGCCTAACGGCTTAAGATGCTTAAGCTTTTTCTTCTTCGGTTTTTCAAGCTTTCTTCTTTTCCCATCGGCAATTAGTGCGATATCTCCGTCCGTAAAACCGATGACAGCAAAAACTCCGCCCTTATCGTGCCCAGCGGTTGATAGAACCACCGTGCCTACTTTTATTTCCACTTACTATTTCTCCTGTGACGGTGTTGTCAAAATTACGGGTCCGTCCTCAGTAATGGCGATTGTGTGCTCAAAATGAGCCGATAACTTGCCATCGCAGGTTTTTACTGTCCAACCGTCCGGCATGGTTCTGACAGCGGGGCCACCTGCGTTTACCATTGGCTCAATTGCAATCGTCATACCGGGTATCAGTCTCAGTCCGTGGCCGGGTCTGCCGTAATTCGGGACATCCGGCTCCTCGTGCATGTTCCTTCCGACTCCATGCCCGATATATTGTCTGACAACTGAATATCCACGGTCCTCGGCATATTGCTGAATTGCATGGCCGATATCACCAAGCCTTGCTCCGGCCTGCGCCGCTGCGATGCCTTTATAAAGGCACTCTCGGGTCGTGTCAATAAGGCGCTGGGCCTCTTCAGACACTTGGCCGCATGGAAATGTCGCAGCGTTGTCTCCGTGGAATCCTTCATAAAATGCTCCCACATCGACACTGACAATATCGCCACTTTTCAGTTTATATTTTCCCGGAATCCCGTGAATAACCACGTTGTTTACGGAAATACATGCGGACGCTGGATAACCGTTATAATTCAGAAACGACGGTTTTGCGCCCTGTTTCAATATAAACTCCCTCAGGATATTGTCGATCTCCGCCGTAGTAATGCCTGGCTCAATCAGGCTGCCAGCCAGCTGGAGAGCGTCTGCCGAAATAGCACCGGCTTCCTTCATCCTTGCCAGCTGATGTGAATTTTTGAGCACAATCATTGCTGTTGCCTTCTTTAGCTTTCCAGGACTTCAATTGTATAACGCGTCGTGTCGGAGATTTTATCCTGGCCTTCAACGATATACAATTTGCCCTGTTTCTCATAATAATCCTTTAAGGGCTCGGTCTGCTCATGGTAAACACGCAGCCTCTCCTTAACGGTTTCGGGCTCATCGTCCTTGCGCCTGACGAGCTTGCCCCCGTCATAATCGCATGTCACGCCATTTTTTGGAGGTTTAAATTCTACATGATAGGATGCGCCGCAGATTTCACATACTCTGCGTCCTGACATACGTTCCATAATCTTCTCATCGGAAACGTAAATTTCAATAACTTTGTCGATGACTACGCCCATTTTATCGAGTGCTTCAGCCTGAGGCACTGTGCGGGGAAAACCGTCCAATATGAAGCCATTTTTACAGTCATCTTGTTTTAAGCGTTCTCTGATGATGTCGATTACAATTTCGTCGGGAACCAACTTTCCGGCATCCATATATGACTTAGCTTTTTTGCCAAGTTCCGTGCCATTGCGCAGGGCTTCACGGATTATGTTTCCTGTGGATATGGAAACTATTCCAAGGTGCTTGCAGATTCTTTCAGCCTGCGTACCTTTACCGGCGCCGGGCGCTCCAAGAAATATAAGATTCATAAATTGCGCCCCTCCATTTTCTTATTCAAGAAAACCTTTGTAATGTCTCATCATCATCTGCGATTCAAGTTGCTTCGCCGTATCAAGCGCAACACCGACAATAATCAACAGCGTTGTACCGCCGAGTGAAATGTCCATGCCTGCGGTTGTGGCGAGGATTATCGGCGCAATGGCGACAATGCCGAGGAAAATAGCACCGATAAACGAAATCCTTGAAAGACAGCGCTGAATATAATCGGAAGTCGGTTTTCCAGGCCTGATACCCGGAATGCCACCGTTGTTCTTTTTCAGGTTATTCGCCATCTCATGAGGATTGTACTGAATCGAGACATAGAAAAAGTTAAATAAGATGATAAGAATAAAATAGGATATAGCATATATTGCAGAAGTTGAGCTGAGCCATGTTGTATAGAATTTATACCACCATGAATTCGGCGGCGTCCACATTGTAATCATCTGTGGAAGACTCACTATTGATACCGCAAAGATTATCGGCATAACGCCGGACATGATAACCTTTATCGGGATAAATGTGCTTTGACCGCCGTACATTTTTCTACCTACTACACGCTTTGCGTACTGTACCGGAATTCTGCGCTCCGCGGCGTTCATAAATACGATAGCCGCGATAACTACAATGCAAAGTATCGCCACGACAGGTACCAACACATAGTATTTTCCGCCTAACGTCCAATACCTCTGCATTGTGCCGACAATAGCCGGTCCGCGGCTTATGATACCCGCAAAAAGAAGAATTGATATACCATTACCGACGCCGTTATCATTGATGCGTTCACCAAGCCACATCATAAGCGTTGCACCAGCGGTGAATGACGCTACGATAACAATGGCCGCCCAAACACCAGCAAAGCCGCTGTCATATACAAGTACACCACTGGTTCTGAGGTAGAAGTAGTAGGCAATGCCTTGCAAAAGGCCAAGGCCCAAGGTGGTATATCTTGTTATCTGTGCAACTTTCCTGCGTCCCACTTCTCCCTCTTTCATCAGCCTCTCAAGCGGCGGAATTGCAACCGCGAGAAGCTGAATGATAATAGAGGCGTTAATGTAAGGCGTTACTGACATTGCAAACAGCGTCGCGCGTGAAAGCGCTCCACCGGTCAGGGTATCCAAAAGACCCATAAGCGTATTGGATGAGCCTTGCATAACTGTTTTTAGTTTTGCTAAATCCAGAAATGGCACAGGTATTGCTGCACCTATTCTGAAAGCTATGATGACAAGCAGAGTGTAGAGCATCTTTTTCCGCAAATCCGGTATCTTGAGCGCATTACGGAAAGTCTCAAACATCTCAGATCACCTCTGCCTTTCCGCCGGCGGCTTCAATTTTCTGCTTTGCGGCAGCGGAGAAGGCATTTGCCTTAACGGTGAGTTTCTTTTTGAGATCGCCATTGCCAAGAATTTTTACACCGTCAAGTGTCTTCTTGATAAGGCCTGCTTTAATGAGTGCTTCGGTGTCAATAACCGCTCCGTCGTCGAATTTATTAAGTGCTTCAACATTTACATTTGAATATGTTTTGCCAAAGATATTGACAAAACCGCGCTTCGGTATGCGCCTTGCAAGCGGCATCTGGCCGCCTTCAAAACCGGGACGTACACCACCGCCGCTTCTCGCGTTCTGGCCCTTATGGCCCTTGCCGGCGGTCTTGCCGTTGCCGGAACCTATGCCGCGTCCCTTGCGGAAAGCTGCTTTTCTTGAGCCGGCCGCAGGTGCGAGTTCATAGAGCTTCATTTTGCGCACCTCCTTGTTTTAAGCTTCCGTGACTTCAATAAGATAAGAAATCT
The DNA here is from genome assembly GCA_000953215.1 of [Clostridium] cellulosi. NCBI lineage: Bacteria > Bacillati > Bacillota > Clostridia > Eubacteriales > Oscillospiraceae > Ruminiclostridium > [Clostridium] cellulosi. The sequence goes on along the minus strand of LM995447.1, from coordinate 211,305 downwards.
CTTTAATCTTGCCTCTCGTCTGAGCGTTGTCGGGCTGCGTAACCTCATCGCGGATTTTATGCAAGCCGAGTGAATGCGCGGTATCGACGTGCTTCTTAATCCTGCCGTTCAAGCTCTTGACGAGCTTTATATTAAGCTGTGCCATAATATAAGCCCTCCTTAACCCAGGATCTCTTTAACAGTCTTTCCGCGGATCGCGGCAACTTGGCTCGCACTGCGCAGAGACTTCAGTCCCTCCATGGTAGCACGGACGACGTTGCACGGATTGTTGGAACGCAGCGCTTTTGTACGAATATCCTTAATGCCTGCCGCCTCAACAACTGCACGAACCGGGCCGCCGGCGATAACACCAGTACCAGGAGCTGCCGGCTTCATCAAAACCCTGCCCGCACCATAACTTCCTATAACTTCGTGCGGGATTGTTGTGCCCTTCAATGCAACTTTTATGAGGTTTTTCTTGGCATCTTCTATACCTTTACGGATGGCGTCCGGAACTTCGCTTGCTTTGCCTATTCCAAAGCCTACGGTGCCTTTGCCGTCACCCACGACTATAAGAGCAGCAAACTTGAATATGCGTCCGCCCTTAACAGTTTTTGAAACACGGTTTATGGCAACGACTTTCTCGGTCATTTCCGGTGTTGTTGATTCATAACGAGCCAAAGCTATCCCTCCTCAATCAGAACTTGAGGCCGCCCTCGCGGGCACCTTCAGCAAGTTCTTTAATGCGGCCGTGATATAGATAACCACCGCGGTCAAAGACAACGGTTGTTATACCTTTATCTGCAGCCTTTTTCGCAATTGCAAGACCGACTTTCTTCGCGGCCTCTTTGTTTCCGCCGTAACCGTTTATATCCTTGTCCAAAGTGGAAGCGGCAGCCAGCGTTACGCCCTTTTCATCATCAATTATCTGGGCGTAAATATGATTGAGGGAGCGGAATACATTCAGCCTCGGGCGTTCGGCAGTACCTTTGATCTTAGCGCGCACTCTCTTGTGGCGCTTAAGCCTTGCCTTATTGCCGTCAGGTTTTACTATCATGCTTATTCAACTCCTTAAATTACTTGGAACCTTTAGCGCCCTTGCCGGCTTTTCCTTCCTTGCGGTGGATAATCTCGTCGACATACTTGATGCCTTTGCCCTTATAAGGCTCCGGCGGGCGTTTCTCACGCAGCTCTGCGGCAAACTGGCCGACCTGCTGCTTGTCAGGGCCTGAAATTATAATCTTGTTCGGTGCTGGAACATCTATCTTGATTCCCGGCACTTCAGCAACTTCAACCTGGTGCGAAAAGCCGAGGTTCATGACAACCTTATTGCCCTGCTTAACGGCTCTGTAACCGACGCCGTTAATCTCGAGCTCCTTTGAGAAGCCCTTTGTAACGCCTTCGACCATGTTGTTGATAAGTGTTCTTGTCAGGCCGTGCAGTGATTTATGAAACTTCTCGTCACTCGGACGGGAAACAGTAATCACGCCGCCTTCTGACTTTATAATCATGTCCTTGTGGAATTCCTTAGTCAGTGTGCCTTTCGGACCTTTTATGGTAACAACATTCCCGTCGACCTTTACATCAACACCATCAGGAATCTTAACGGGAATCTTTCCTATTCTTGACATCTCTCTCTGCCCCCCTTACCACACAAAAGCGAGAATCTCGCCGCCAACATGCTCTTTGCGGGCCTGACGGTCTGTCATAATGCCCTTAGGTGTGGAGACGATTGCAATACCGAGGCCCCTCATGACCTTCGGCATATCCTCACAGTTTGCATATATACGGAGGCCGGGCTTTGAAACCCTGCGCAGCCCCGTTATTACCTGCGATTTATTGGGGCCGTACTTCAGTGTAATCCTGATAATGCCCTGCTTGTTGTCTTCAATAACTTGATAATCTTTGATATATCCCTCGTCAAGAAGAATCTGCGCAATGGCTTTCTTCATGTTGGACGCGGGCACATCGACAGTATCATGCTTAGCCGAATTAGCATTACGAATTCTTGTCAGAAAATCGGCGATTGTATCAGTTATTTGCATGACGTCGAACCTCCTTTGCTGTGTATTACCAGCTAGCCTTCTTCACTCCAGGTATTTGGCCTTTGTAAGCAAGCTCACGGAAACATATACGGCAGATCCCGAACTTACGGAGATAGGCGTGCGGCCTACCGCAAATCTTGCAGCGGTTATATCTACGTGTTGAATATTTCGGGGTTCTCTGCTGCTTTACTATCATAGAAGTCTTGGCCACAACATTCACTCCTTACTTCGCGAACGGCGCGCCCATCAAAGTGAGCAGCTCGCGGGCTTCCTCATCGGTCTTTGCGGTTGTGACAATTGAAATGTCCATACCGCGGACCTTATCGATTTTATCATAATCTATTTCAGGGAAAATGAGTTGTTCCTTAAGGCCCAATGAGTAGTTTCCTCTGCCATCAAATGAGTTCGGGTTGATACCCCTGAAGTCTCTGACTCGCGGAAGAGCTACATTGAACAATTTTTCAAGGAAATCATACATTTTATCCCGTCTCAGCGTTACTTTAACGCCGATGTTCATGCCTTGGCGAACTTTGAAGTTTGCCACGGACTTTTTGGCTTTTGTAACGACCGGCTTTTGACCTGTGATAGCAGCTAAATCGCTCATCACGGAATCGATAACCTTAGCGTTGTCACGCGCTTCGCCACAGCCTACGTTAATAACGACTTTTTCAAGCTTTGGTATCTGCATGACGCTCTTATAACCGAACTTCTTCATCAAGGCTGGTGAAACTTCGGTTTTATAATAATCCCTTAGCCTGGCCATCAGCTATCCTCCTTATTGCATTAGAGAGTGTCGCCGCAGCGGCGGCAAACTCTTGCCTTTGTACCGTCGCCGAACACTTTGTGACCGACACGGGTAGGCTTGCCGCATTTAGGGCAGACAAGCATGACCTTGCATGCGTATAACGGGCCCTCAGCCTTTACAATGCCGCCTTCCTGGCCCATCTTGCGGGGCTTTACATGCTTTGTTACCATGTTGCGCCCTTCAACAATGATCTTGCCTTCAGACGGGCTGACTTCGAGCACCTTGCCCTTCTTGCCCCTGTCTTTGCCAGATATGATCATTACGGTATCGCCCTTTTTGACGTGCACCTTATTTACCTTCTTCATCGTGGTTTGCACCTCCAATCAGAGCACTTCGGGAGCCAGGCTCAGAATCTTGAGATAATCTTTTTCTCTAAGCTCCCTTGCAACCGGCCCGAAAATGCGGGTGCCCCTCGGGGTCTTATCTTCTCTTATTATAACCGCAGCGTTTTCATCAAAGCGAATATACGTTCCGTCGGGACGGCCAATGCCTTTTACCGAGCGTACGATAACCGCTTTAACAACATCGCCTTTTTTAACAACGCCGCCGGGTGTTGCCTTTTTTACAGAACAAACCACAACGTCGCCTATATTTGCATATTTCCTGCGTGAACCACCCAGAACGCGAATGCACATAAGCTCTTTCGCTCCGGTGTTGTCCGCGACCTTAAGATAAGTCTGCTGTTGTATCACGGTGCTTCCTCCTTCCCTGTGTAAAAAGCCTTATTTGGCCCTCTCGAGAATCTTTACAAGACGCCACCTTTTATCTTTCGACAGCGGACGGGTCTCCATAATCAGCACCCTGTCTCCAGTTTTGCACTCGTTATTTTCGTCATGAACTTTAAACCTTTGGGTGTGCTTGACAACCTTTTTGTAAAGGGGGTGCTTGACGTTGTCTTCTATCGCAACGACAATGGTCTTATCCATTTTGTCGCTTACAACATTACCGACACGAGTTTTTCTAAGGTTTCTTTCCACCTGTAATCCTCCCTTCCGTTACGGCTGCGCTTTCTCTTGAAGCTCCAATTCACGGATTATTGTTTTAACACGGGCGATATCCTTCTTCACTGCCGCAATCCGCATCGGGTTGTCGAGCTGGTTTATGGCATGCTGGAAGCGAAGGTTGAAAAGCTCGGCTTTCAACTCCTTGAGCTTATCATTAAGCTCAACAGCCGACAGTTCTCTTATCTCCTTTGCCTTCATTACTGCTCACCACCCGTTTCTTCCTTTTTGATAAACTTGCACTTTATAGGCAGTTTATGCATCGCAAGGCGCATTGCTTCGCGAGCGTCTTCCTCTGAAATTCCGCCCATCTCAAACAAAACCCTGCCTGGTTTTACAACCGCGACCCAGTATTCGGGAGAACCTTTACCGGAACCCATTCGGGTTTCAGCCGGTTTCTCTGTTATCGGCTTATCCGGGAATATCTTTATCCAAACCTGGCCGCCACGCTTTGTGAAACGTGACATCGCAACACGAGCTGCCTCAATCTGGTTGGCTGTAATCCACGCCGGTTCCAGAGCGACAAGGCCGTACTCACCATAATTTATCTCAGTACCGCGGGTTGCGCGGCCGGTCAAACGGCCCCTTTGCACACGGCGATACTTAACTCTTTTGGGCATCAGCATTATTGCGCTCCTCCTTCCCTGCGGGTCGTCTTTTTGACCTCGGGCAGGACTTCGCCCTTATAGATCCAAACCTTTACGCCTATGCGGCCGTAGGTCGTCTTTGCTTCGGCAAATCCATAATCGATATCCGCACGAAGCGTCTGAAGGGGAATTGTCCCTTCATGGTAATGCTCTGTACGAGCAATTTCGGCGCCGCCCAAACGACCCGATACAGCGACTTTTATACCTTTAGCACCAAGCTTCATTGCGCGGCCGATTGCCTGTTTCATAGCACGGCGGAATGAAATGCGCTTTTCAAGCTGTGCTGCAATATTCTCGGCGACCAGCTGTGCATCGGTATCAGGTGTTTTAACTTCAACGATGTTGATAGACACCGGTTTCTTGAGCATAGCTTCGCATTGCGCGCGGAGCTTGTCAATCTCGGCGCCACCTTTGCCGATAACCATGCCGGGCTTCGCGCAGTGGATGAAAAGGCGTACGCGGGATGCGTCACGCTCAATCTCTATGCGCGGTACACCAGCCGAGTAAAGTGTATTCTTGAGGAACTTTCTCAGATTATAATCTTCAACGAGTGTATCGCCGAAGTTGCTATCTTTAACAAACCATCTGGAGTCCCAGTTCTTTATAACACCCACTCTCAGCCCGTGGGGATTAACTTTCTGGCCCATACTGTACCTCCTCTTATGAGTTTTCCCTTTCCTCAAGCACGAGAGTAATATGGGAAGTACGCTTCAATATTTGGAACGCGCGTCCCTGGGCTCTCGGCCGGATTCTTTTAAGCGTCGGGCCGGGACAAACAAAGCACTTGGAAACGTAGCAGTTTGCAACGTCCATGCCGTGATTATTCTCGGCGTTAGCCATTGCCGATTTCAAAAGCTTTAGAAGCGGCTCGCTGGCAGCCTTGCGAGTATGTTGCAAAATTGCTGCTGCGACATTGGCCGGTTTATTTCTAATAAGGTCAAGAACAACTTGAACCTTGCGCGGAGATATGCGTGCATATCTTAAATGTGCCGCTGCTTGCATCGATTATCCTCCTTTCGGTCACTTAGTTGCCCGTATTAGAGACTTTTGAACCCGAGTGACCTTTGAACGTCCTTGTCGGGGCAAATTCTCCAAGCTTGTGGCCAACCATATCCTCGGTAATGTAGACCGGGACATGCTTGCGGCCGTCGTGAACGGCTATCGTATGACCCACAAATTCCGGATATATAGTCGAAGCGCGGCTCCAAGTTTTCAGAACGCGTTTTTCGCCGGTTTTGTTGAGGGCCTGAATCCTCTTCATCAGAGCTTCTTCAACATAAGGGGCTTTTTTAAGGCTTCTGCTCATTGATTTGTGGTTCCTCCTTTCAACCGCCTTATTGGGCTATTCCGCTGGCTTATTTACCGTTACGGCGCTTAACAATAAACTTATCAGACGGCAGGGAATGCTTGCGGGTTTTGTAACCCAGTGTCGGCTTGCCCCAAGGGGTAACAGGTCCCGGACGTCCGATAGGAGCTTTACCTTCACCACCGCCGTGCGGATGGTCATTCGGGTTCATAACAGAACCGCGAACCGTCGGTCTCCAGCCCATATGACGTTTTCTTCCCGCCTTACCGATCTTGACATTCTCGTGGTCGATATTGCTGACCTGACCGATTGTCGCTTTGCATTCCGGCAGGAAGTTGCGAAGTTCACCTGAAGGCATGCGGACAAGCGCGTATCCGTTTTCCTTTGCCATAAGCTGAGCCATGATTCCTGCTGCACGGGCAATCTGTCCGCCGCGGCCGGGATAAAGCTCGATGTTGTGGATAAAAGTACCGACCGGAATATCTTTCAGCGGGAGGCAGTTGCCCGGCCTTATGTCGGCGCTTTCACCAGAAACAATCGTATCGCCTGCTTTAATTCCCAAAGGCGCGAGAATGTAACGCTTCTCGCCGTCCTCGTACTGAACAAGTGAAATATATGCGGTGCGGTTCGGATCATATTCAATCGAAAGAACCTTAGCCGGCATATCTGTCTTGTTGCGTTTAAAATCGATGATTCTATATTTGACACGGTTGCCGCCGCCGCGATGGCGTACGGTAATTCTTCCGTAATTATTCCGACCCGACTTTTTGGAAAGGCTGACAAGCAGACTCTTTTCCGGTTTTGTCTTCGTAAGCTCCTCGAAGGTAGGAACTGACATGTTCCGCCTTGATGGAGTGGTCGGTTTATAGTACTTTATAGCCATTTGGTATCACTCCTTTTTTTAGGCCTTCATCATGCCATGCCTTCAAAGAACTCAATGCTCTTTGAGTCGGGCTTGAGAGTAACAATAGCTTTTTTCCACTTTGGCGTATAACCAGTAAATCTGCCAACTCTCCTGGCCTTGCCTCTGACATTGATGGTGTTAACCTTTGCTACCTTGACACCAAAGAGTTCTTCAACTGCTTTTGCAATCTCGATCTTATTGGCATCCGTGGCAACGCGGAAAGTGTACTTTTTATTTGCGACTCCGGCCATACTCTTTTCTGTGATGATCGGGCGAATGATTATATCCTGTGCTGTTCTTTCCATTATGCGTACACCTCCTCGATGGCGGTTACGGCATCCTTAAGAACGACAAAAGTATCGCAGTTGAGTATGTCGTAAACATTGAGACTACCTACTATTGTAGTCTTAACACCAGGAATGTTGCGCGCGCTGACAACGACCTTTTCATCAACTTCAGGCAGAACAATAAGAACCTTTTTGCCTGAATCGATGGCGTTCAGCATATCGACAATCTTCTTGGTCTTGTACTCATCAAGCTCTATTTTATCGAGAACTTTAATCTCGTTATCAGCAACCTTTGAGGACAGAGCTGACTTGAGAGCGAGCCTCTTGAGCTTTCTGTTGATAGTATAGCTGTAATCACGCGGCTTAGGACCGAGGGCTACACCGCCATGTCTCCATTGCGGGGCACGAGTTGAGCCTTGTCTTGCATGACCAGTTCCCTTCTGTCTCCACGGCTTGCGTCCGCCGCCAGATACTTCGGCGCGAGTAAGAGTGGATTGGGTTCCCTGCCTCTGGTTGGCAAGGTAGTTGACTACTGCCGCGTGCATAGCAGATGTGTTTGGTTCTATGCCGAATACTGCATCGGAGAGTGTAATCTCGCCGACGTTTTCACCGGCCATATTTAAAACTGCCACTTTAGGCATTGTGCATCCTCCTTCCCTTAGGCCTTTTTAACGCTGTCGGTTATAGTCACGATTCCGCCCTTTGGCCCAGGAATGGCACCCTTGACCGCAATAAGGTTATTTTCCGCGTCAACCTTGACAACATCAAGATTCTGGATTGTGACCCTCTCGGCTCCGAGATGGCCAGCCATTTTCTTGCCTTTAAATACTCTGGACGGGTCGCTGTTGGCTCCCATTGAGCCGACTTCACGGTGAACAGGGCCGGTACCGTGAGTCATCTTTAACCTGTGTTGATTCCAGCGCTTTATTACGCCTGCAAATCCTTTACCTTTGCTGATTCCTACAACGTCGACACGATCGCCTACGGCGAATACGTCGGCCTTGATAATATCCTTGACATTCAGTGAATCAACATCGTCAAGGCGGAACTCCCTGAGAACCCTCTTCGGAGCAACTCCGGCTTTATCAAAGTGCCCTTTAAGAGGTTTCGTAACATGCTTTTCGGAGACATCCCCGAATCCCAACTGCACCGCGTTGTAGCCGTCAGTTTCAACGGTTTTCTTTTGGACAACCGTGCAGGGGCCGGCTTCTATAACGGTGACAGGCACGACGTTGCCATTATCATCGAAAAGCTGGGTCATGCCGATCTTTCTTCCAATGATTCCTTTTTTCAATTTTCCTACCTCCTCTGGTTATTGGTTGACTTTTTCAAGCCAACTTGACCTGCCGAGAAATTAGAGCTTTATCTCTATTTCTACTCCGGCGGGTAGCTCGAGGCCCATGAGCGCCTCAACAGTCTTGTTCGACGGCCTTAAGATATCGATAAGCCTCTTATGTGTGCGCATCTCAAACTGCTCACGGCTGTCTTTGTACTTGTGAACAGCGCGGAGAATTGTAACGACCTCTTTTTTGGTCGGAAGCGGTATGGGTCCCGAAACCCTCGCGCCAGTGCGCTTGGCTGTCTCGACAATCTTTTCTGCCGACTGATCAACAAGCTGATGATCGTAGCTCTTAAGCCTGATTCTGATCTTTTCTTTTACTGCCATCTTGGATCGCCTCCTCGGAATTTGCTCAGGCGGGGCAGGCTCCGTTTAAAAACCTAACACACATCCGGGTGTTTCTTCACCGGACATTTAAAAAACCGGACAGTCTGTCGGGGCAAACTTATCCGGGGAAAGGCAAACGTCGCCACACAATGCCTGCGCAATAAAGCGCAGTAGCACTATGCCCAATATGGTGTCGCCCGGTTTAAAATCGGACATACTCTGCGGAAATTACCCGCTCAAGGCGGCAACCTCCCGCTTCATCGCATATCTGCGCACTTAGAAGAGCGCGCTTATATATCATATCATAATATTCTTCCTATTGCAACAGTTTTTTTAATTTTTATAAATATTTTTTTAGTGGCGCAAACCATGATATTCTCAGCAGCCGCCATGATTTACGCATATAAATTAAGAGGCACGGACAGCCCCATTCGCGGGCAGTCAAATGCCTCTTAAATTATTTCTCCGTTCTGTACTTTTCAATAAGCAGGGTAACAAACATATTATAGGTGATAACGCCCTGCTGCCCTTGTGATTTTAAATAAGTATCGTTTACCTTGTTTGATATTTCCGAGGCAGTTGACTCATGCGCGGTTACATAGTTGCTATAATACTCAAAGTCGCTGACAGCGCGCTTGTCAATCAATGGGGCGACTTTTTTTAGTGTTTCAATATCTGTTTCAAAAAGTGCATTTGAAAGATATATATATGCTTCCATATGGGCTGAATACTGAAAATAAGGGTCGGGACTGCTGATTCCGGCCAAATATGCGACGAAATTGGCCTCCTGTTCCCTCGCGAAGCCCTTTAGGTGCGCGCTTTCATGAGCGGCGTCAAAGGGCAGTACAAATGCCGGCAGGTCAGTATCCACATTCGGCTCACAGGTGAAAGGTATAAATATACCCTCGATGCCGGTGTATGAAAGGAGCTTTGAGGCCAAAATCCCCTTCGGCCTCGGTATCGCCCCGGAAAAGAGCTTTCTATAGTTTTCGTCCGACTTCTGCAAGGCCAAATAAGCATCGTTTACGTTGGCGGATATCTTCTTAAAACCGCCCGGGTAATATGAGTGGCCGTTGCTGTCGTAATTTACTTTGTCGCAGAGCGAGTTGATGGCGTCAGTTTCTTTTAACAGAGCGTCCGTAAGTTCGCTGGCCGTTGGTTTTCCGGTTTTATAATGGAGGCTCTCTTCAAGAGGCAGTCTGTTATAGTTTAGCCCCCACATTACCGTAAACAGAAAATACATGGATGAAAGCACAAACAGCATAAAAGCTGCAATTCTCAGCGCGGCGCGGCGGTCCCCCACAACCAGCCTTTTTATAATGACGGCTATAAGAAACACAGCTAAGATTATCAGCTCATAAAGCATGATTTCGGCACAGGAAAAGGGAAACAGCCTAAAGTAACTCGATACGGCGGAAGAGATTGTTCTGTAAACGCCCAGACTGTAATAGTTTTCAACCTTTTCCGGGTGAAATGTTGAAAAATATTTCAGAGCATAAGCCGCCGGCACCAGCAGGACAAAAAAGACGAATAGTATAGGCCTCACGGGGAAGGCGCTTTTGGGACGGTTTCTGTTAATAAATCCCGCCTCTCGGCTGTTCTTAGTCATAGCCTAGCGCAGCCCTTATCAGATTCATTACAGTATCGACCCCAGCTACAACAAGGGCAGCCAGAATTAAAAACAATATAACAGCTATAAATGTTTTTTTCGGGTCTTCAGGTTTTTGAACCTCTTCGCTGATTGGATGAGGAACATCTTCATCCGTATTTTCCACGCTTTCACCGGAAGCGCCCGCCTGTATGGCCAAATCGGGAGGCAAAGCCTGCTTTGCCTTTTCGAGCAGCTTTGACGGGACATAAAAATCTGCGCCGAGGCTTTCATAATCTGTATCGTACCTTACAAAACCCTCAGGACCACCGTGGGTTTTAATCATAAAAGGAATACCGGCGCTTCGAAGGCAGCCCTCAACTATTTTTGATTCAAAATCACGGTTTACGGAAATAAGGAACGCTTCCTTGTCCCCAGTTCCGGTTTCTTTGTTTAGCACCGCGCCGCATGCAGGGCATACAGCGTCATCTTTCTTTACTTTGGCCGAACATGAAGGGCATCTGGGCATATTTTCACCTTCTGCTTAATTTCAAGATTGTCTGTTTCAAATAATTATATCAGAAATATTATAAAACAGCCATGCTGCGGAACAATATTCTAAGGATTATTTTCGGAGGTGAGAAAATGAGCAATACCGACAACGTACTTAAAACATCCCTTGATGAAAATATAAACCTGTTCAATTCAATTTTTAAAGACGACGAAACATTGATAATAAGATATGTAGAAAACCGCCGTAATCCTAAAATAAGAATGTGCTTTCTTTATATCGACGGCATGGTTGACAACAAAATTATAAATCAGGACATGATAAAGCCCGTTGAAGAATACGCATATGACTTCATGCCTAACGGCATCCTCGACAAAACGGCAAAAAGCGTAGTCACCTCAGGAAGCGTCAATAGAACCAACAATATGGAAGAAATACTCGAAAGCTTATTATACGGCAGCACAATTCTGATTGCCGACGGCGAGAACGAGGCCCTTATCCTCGAGACGAAAGGCTGGAAAACGCGGTCAATTGTGGAACCGAAATCGGAAAAGGTCCTGCGCGGCCCGCGGGAAGGTTTTGTCGAGTCGATAATGATGAATATTTCGATGGTACGGCGCCGCATTAAAACCCCCGACTTAAAATTTAATTTCTTAACCCTCGGGACGAGGACCAAAACAAAAGTATGTATATGTTACCTTGAATCTCTTGTCAATAAAAATGTGCTGGATGAACTCAACCGACGGCTGAACAGCTTTGAAATAGACGGCGTACTTGACGCCAACTATATCTCCGAGATGATATCGGACGCACCGTATTCGCCGGTGAAAACCATCGGCAGCACTGAAAAACCTGATGTCGTCGCGGCAAAACTGCTTGAAGGGCGGATTGCCATGTTTGTCGACGGGACGCCGATGGTATTGACCTGTCCCTGCCTTTTTATAGAAAACTTCCAAAGTGACGAGGATTACTATATCAACTACTATTTCTCCTCAATCGGCAGGTTTATAAGAATATCTGCTTTTTTCATATCTATTATGACGCCGGCTATATATGTGGCTGTAACCACGTTCCACCAAGAATTCCTGCCGACGAAGCTACTGCTGAGTATCTCGGCTGCGCGGCAGGGCGTGCCTTTCCCGACAGTGTTTGAAACGCTGTTGCTGCTTGTGGTATTTGAAATATTGCGGGAAGCCGGAGCAAGGATGCCGCAGTCAATCGGTCAGACGCTCAGTATTGTCGGCGTGCTTGTCCTCGGCCAGGCGGCTGTCGAGGCTAAAATTGTCAGCGCGCCGATTATCATTGTTGTAGCGATAACTGGCCTTACAGGTATCATGGTGCCACGCATAAAGGGCTTAGACATTATTGTCAGGTTCGGCCTGCTCGTCGTTGTGTCAATTGCCGGCCTTTATGGATTCTTATTCGCCATGCTGGGACTGCTGATTCATCTGTATAATTTGAATTCTTTCGGCGTACCGATATTGGACGGCATGCGCTTAGGGCCGCAAAATAACAAGGATACTTTTATGAGGGCGCCGTGGTGGCATATGAAAAACCGTCCTCAGGGGCTTACTTCTAATATCAAAAGAGAATCAGTTGGGAAAATAAAATGAAAAAGCTGAAAGTGATTGTTATATTTCTTCTTACGATTTCAACGATATTCACAACCGGGTGCTGGAACTATCGCGAAGTCGAATCTCTGTCAATCGTGGCCGGAGTCGGTATCGACAAAAGTGAGAGGCAGAAATATCACCTGACCTTTGACCTTGTCGATATGACTGGCGGAGGCACCAGCAGCGGAAGCGAGAGCGCCAACCCCGCGACAACAACTATTGAAACAGACGGAAGGACAATCTTTGAAGCAATAAGAAATGCCACCAAAGAATGCGGAAAAAGGCTGTACTTCAGCGACTGCAAGGTAATCGTAATAAGTTCAGAATTGGCGAAAGAGGGCATCTCGCCCATTGTTGATTTTTTCAGCCGAGATGCGGAAATACGCCGAAACATCAGGATCTTTGTTGCAAAAGAGCAGACGGCTAAGGAACTGTTTAAAACCAAACCAGTAGCCAACACGATAGTCGGCTATGAGATCGAAACCATGATTGAAGCCGACCAGAAATACCTTTCAAAAAATGTACCTATAAGGCTTTTCGAAGTAAACAATATTATAAAGAGCGATGGCATTTCCCTTACCGTCCCGATTGTAAAAAGGTCAGCCGCAAACCCAGAAACTACTCAAATCGGCGGAACTGCAATATTTAAAAAGGACAAGCTGGTCGGCTATGTCGACAATGATGAGACACAATACATCTATATTATTAAAGATGAAGCAAAAGCCGGGCCGCTTGTGCTGGACAAAAAGATAAACGGCAATAGTATAACGCTTGAACTCTATTCGAGCAAAACCTGGATAAAGCCCGTCATTTCAAACGGGGAAATAAAAATGGAGATTAATGTCACCGCCAAAGCCGCTCTCGCTGAAAATGAAACCAACAAGGATTATTGCTCCGAAGATGGAATTGCAAAAGTCCAGAAGCTGGGGGAAGAAACAATAAAAAATCACTGCAGCCGGATAATAAAGACAGTTCAGGAGCAATACGGCTCTGATATTTTCGGATTCGGACTGCTTGTCAAATATAGATATAAAAGTGCTTGGGATGAGTTAAAAGCCAATTGGGATGAGAAATTTAAGACTGTTAAATACGATATTAATGCCAAGATTAACATCACCAATTCAGCTACACTCAAGAGCAAAAAAAGTGGGGGACTAAATGCAGGAGTTTGCAGTATGCATTGTGCTTTATGCTATCCTTTTCACCTTTGATGTTGTGCCTCAAATAAAGAGTCAAAAGTGGAAACCCCTGTGGTTTGTATTCCTGGTTTATATTTCCACGTTCGTTTTAATTGCACTAATAATTTTTGATATTATTCCAAGACATCTTAATATGTACTTGGTAGAAGCAATCAAGTTTATTTTTAGAATAAAATGAAAGCGGTGATAGGTTGAATAATAACCGCATTGCTTCAAGCCAAATGATAAGCATACTGGTTATTTTTATGTTCGGCAGCTTGGTTTTGGCGGGCTCCTTTGAAAGCGATCCGAATATCTGGTATTCCCCGCTGACCGCCGCAGTAATAGCTTTACCGCTGTTTCTCTGTTATGCGCGGATACTCAGCCTTGTCCCAGGTTCCAATCTTTTTGATATAGCTGTGACCCTCTTCGGCAAATTCTTCGGGAAGGCTGTTGTACTGCTTTACACATTGTATGCTATCTTCCTCGGAGGAGTTGTGATAAGGACTTTTTCAGAATTCATAAGGATTGTCGCCATGCCCGAAACCCCGCAAATAGTTATTCAGTCATTTCTCATACTCTTATCTGTCTACCTCGCCAAAAGCGGTGTCGAGAATATCGGCAGGATATCCCGGTTTGTTCTGCCTATAATTTTAGCCATAACTATTTTCTCAGTTATTATTGCGAGCACAAGTGTTAACTTTGAAAATCTGCTGCCGGCCTTTAATGCAGATTTATCAACCATATTCAAAGTATCTGTGTTCAAAACGACATTCCCTCTTGGGGAAATAATTTTAATAGCTTCAATGTTTTCCTCTACCGAGCCCTGGAAGAAAACTTCGAAGATATTTATAATCGCGCTCTTAATCGAAGTCGCTACGCTGCTTACTGTGAGTATGCGGAACTCACTGGTCTTAGGCTCGCCGTCAATCAGTATGTATTATTTCCCATCTTACGAGGCCGTAAGTATCAGCGCGCTCGGTGAGATATTTACGAGAACCGAATTGTTGGTCGGTATAAACTACACGCTTGCCGGAACCATTAAAATGGGGATCTGCGTTTATATTGCGTCAATGGGTATCTCTAAAATTTCAAACTATGAGGATATGCGCGCTTTCGTTGCCCCGTCAGCTCTCATAATGTTATTTTTAGCCGTGGTGGCAGCAGAAAATGCAGCCGAGTTCTTCAATTTAACGAATTATTATCCCTATATTGCCTTATTGTTTCAGCTCATACTGCCGCTGATTATGTTAATTGCGGCTGAGATAAAAGTAAGATTGAATAAGCCCGCTGAAGCAGCCCCGCAGGGCACGAATAACCAGGGAACGGGCAGCTGACACTCATCAGTTATGCCTTTTCCCTGTTAAAGCGGCCTAATTTCCCATAAAAATATTTAAATCATAATATCTTTACTATATGTGTTTTTTAATCAGATTATTGAACAAAGTGATTATTCGGAATTTTAAAATTCAGTCTTCGCAAAAAATAAATTACTCAAATAAAATTTTCAAGAAGCTGCTTCCTTTTTCTCCTACTGAGAGGCAATGAAACTCCATTATCTAGTATTACTTCAAAATTAGATACAGAGTGTATGTATTTCATATTTACAATACAGGATCTATGAATATCCGCAAAGCCATATTGTGTATATTTATCAACAACCTCACTAAATTGATACCCTCGCAATTCAAAGGTATCGCGGTTAGTACATAAATAAACCTTTCGATTAATACTTTCAAAGTAAACTATGTCATCTATTGGTATTTTTACGGTTATTATATTATTGTTGTGGCCTACAACCTTGAAAATATGAATATTATGGTTATCTTCCTTCAATTTTGTAATAGCTAGATTTATAGTTTCAAATAAACTTTCATCAAGCGACGTTTTAGGTAAAAATGCTATTACATCATATTTAAAAGTGTTTATTGCTTCTTTTTCGTATGCCGTAATAAATATTAGTTTAAATTTCTTATCCAATAAACGTAATCGTTCTGCTGTTTCTTTGCCATTCAGCTTAGGCATATTTATATCGAGAAAAATAATTTCAAAATAAGGGTCATAATTTTTAAATGATTCTATCAGTTGAAATCCATTTGTATATGTATAAATATTCGCTGACACCCGAAGTTTTTTAAAAATCATTCTTGATTCACCCTTGATTTTTTCTAAGAAATATTCATCATCATCACAAAATGCGACATTTATCATCGTTAATCAAACCCCGCTTTCTATGATGCATGATTTATTTTATAATTTTTTTAAATAATTTCTACCATTCGGTAAAATTTATATACCATTCGGTCAAAATTTATTTACATCCATATGTTATTTTTCTAAAATAATAGATAAAGATCCGATAATATTGCTTATATATTATCACATTTTATAATAAGTTTAAAATTTTTGTAATGTAAAAATACAGCATAACACCTATTCCACGCGAAAAGGTGTTCCATAATTTCCGTCAGAAAGAGGGGAAAATGATGAGATTTATTGTTGAACCGATAATATCTAAAGACAATTATTGCTTTTGCAAAAGTCTTTTTTCTCCATGTGACAGTAATGCATGCGTCAAAGTATGTTCCCTAAATTGCGGAAAAGTATGTCCGCTAGACTGTAAAACACTCAATTCTTCAGAACCGTCACTATAATGCAAGTCATTGTATTCTTGATGCATACAACTTTTTACGACATTAATTTTTGAAAATCTTAAATTGAGATAGGAATGTGGAAAATGAAACCATCAAGATTCAATTTGATTTTTGATTACTGCGGAAAAAAAATTGCTTTTAATTCTATGACATGTGCTTTGGCCGAAGTAGACGATGACTTTTTTAGAATTTTAGATGCCGTCAAAACGAACCATGATATTTCAAACACTCAAGTACAAGATGGCCAACTGATTCAGAAAATGAAAGATGGAGGCTTTATCATCGATGATGATTTTGATGAGATTAGCTTCCTGAAGTATCGAAGTTATCAAAGTAAGTTCGGAAGTACCGGCTTGGGATTAACTATTGCTCCAACTTTGGCCTGTAACTTCGCTTGTCCATATTGTTACGAATCTGCTGAAAGTGGCATGATGAAGCAAGATGTAATTGATGGCATATATTCTCTTGTGGAAAAGGAAGCGAAAAGACAAGGTAATATTTCTGTAAACTGGTATGGCGGGGAGCCCATGTTAGCAAAGGATCTAATATTCAAGATGTCTGATCGCTTCATTGAAATTTGTGATAAGTATGGAGTAAACTACAGTGCATATATGGTCACAAATGGTTATCTTATTGACGATAACATAGCTGATAAACTGAAAAAAGCACATATTAAGGGTATGCAAGTTACTATTGATGGCCCCGCAGATATACATAACGCAAGAAGGAAACTAAAAAACAGCAATAATCCAACATTTGATAAGATACTAACCAATGTTGCTTATCTGAGAAAAAACGGATTCAACGTCTCAATTCGAATAAATATTGATAAATCAAACGTCGATAGGCTTGAAGAGTTACTTGATGTTCTTCTTGATTACGGCTTGAAAGGGATCTCCGTCAATTTAGGACATGTCAAAGCTTACACTGAGGCATGCTCATCTATTTCTGAAACTTGCCTTAGTACTGAAGAATACGCCAGTGAAAGTCTTCGTTATCAAAAAATTCTTCATGATAAGGGCTTTGATTCTGATTCCTATCCATATTATCCTGGCGTAAAAGCCAACTATTGCTGTGCAGACTCGACTTCAGCTTTTGTAATCGATCCAAAAGGAAATCTCTATAAATGTTGGAATGATGTTGGAAATCGTGAGAGAAGAGTTGGTAATATTAAAGATATAGATCAACAAGGTAATAATACTCGAGATATCATGATGAATGTCAATTATTTGCTTTGGTCACCGTTTGATCATAAAAAATGTCTTGAATGCAATATTCTTCCGATATGTATGGGGGGGTGCCCCTATAACGGTTTAAAATTCAAGCATGACCCCGAGTGTGAGAAATGGAAATACAATCTTATTGACGTATTAAAAGCTACATATGTCCAAAAAGGACAAGTTGCTGAGCAAATGGCCGAGCAGAATGTTAGTTGATTTAATGGAGGTGAACATTAAAAATGAAATACATAGTAAAACCCGTAAATTCACTCGTTGATGGATTCTGTATCAAAACATGTGGCTACTATTGCTTGGACTTTTAACGGTTTGGCAATGCGCAGTGATAATTTCCCAAATAAGCGCTTTACATTTTTTATTATGTGAAAGACACGATTAGTTATCGTGTCTTTCACATAATACGTAGAAAAGGTGGTGATACATATGAAATTTATTGTTATGCCTATCAGAGATTTATTTGAAGGCTATTGCTTTGGCTATTGTAGAGGTCAATGCCAAGGGGATTGTGGCACAGCGTGCGCAAGAGATGTAAGATAAGAAATCGCCGCACCGAATATCACGAATAACACATAATGACTGAAAGGATGTAATTCGGTATGAGGTTCATCGTTTTTCCAATTAGGGATTTGTTTGAAGGTTATTGTTTAGGTTGTGGCTCACAATGCAATGTATGCAACGGCTTGTGTGCTTCTAAGACTTGTAGTCCAAAATGTTGGCCGGTTAATCTATAAGATTCCTTTTATATATGGATAAATTAAAATACCCTAAGATTAAATATTATCAATTACGTTATATTTTTTCGGATCGGCCTGTTAATTCGAATTAGGTTTTTAAGAAAACGAAAGGAGGTGTAAATATGAAGTACATTGTTATGCCAACAAAGGATCTTTTCGAGGGGTATTGTCTTGGTTGTGGTAACCAGTGCGACAATTGCAATAAGGCATGTGGAAGCCTATCGTCAGGATGCGACCCTAAGTGTTGGCCGGTTTTACTGTAATTTTAATTATTACATAGGAGGGTGCAAAATGAGGTACATTGTAAAACCAATCAATGCTATTTTTGAAGGGTACTGCTTAGGTGGTTGTGGAACGCAGTGCCAGGGTAAATGCACGACACTTTGTGCATACAAAGTCAGATAAAATCTATAGCAGGTACCATAACGAGCTGTTTATGGTACCTGTTATAGATTTTAATAAACGGAAGTGTTACTCATGAATATAGTTTATGATAAATATTTTTCAAAATTTCTAGATTCTGATCAATTTAAGGATCTTATAAAATCAATAGATGATGTATTTTTCTACGACGCAATAATTAATGTTAAAAAATTCGATAATTTTAAATTATTTGAAGAAAAACTCGGAAAGAAAGTACCTGAATGGGTTATAGCTACAAATCATGAACATGAAGTTTGGGTATTGGATCCTTCACGATGGTCGCAAAAAGATATATCAACACCTGAACAAATTATCGCTCATGAAATAGTTCATATCATAGTAAATCATTCTTTTGAAACCATTCCGCCTCTTTGGATAGGGGAAGGAATGGCTATCGTATTTGCAAAACAGACCGAAGCCATTGAAACATTTGATGATGTCAAAAATCCATATGATGAAACCTACAATGATAATTTATACCGTGATAGTGCAAAAGTAATCCAAGCGATTTTTGATCAATATGGTACTGAGAACGCTATAAACTATATGCGTTCATTAAAAGATTTTGAACACGATAAAGTATATGGATATACAGCGATAAATGATTTTTGTAAAATTCTTAATCAAAGGTCGTGATCATAATGGATATAAATGTCCGACGTATGGAATTGGCAGATGCCCCGATAGTAAGTGATTTATGGAACAAGTTGGCTAAAGATCAATTAAAAAGAGATAAATATTACATAGAATATAATGACTGTATACAAGAGTGTGATATGTCTGATTATTTCAGAGATTGCTTAAAAAAAGATAACTGTTGCATATTAGTTATTTTAGTAGACGGAAGGATCGTTGGATTTTCTGAAACATGGCTAAACAAAGCTGATTTTTATTTTAATATAACAGATTATGCTTATATCTTGCATTTCTATATCGAAGAAGATGTAAGATCTCATATAGTTGCTTCACGATTGTTTAAAGAAACAGAAAAATGGGCTTTGGAGCACAATAGCAAATTTTTAGGCGCTGATGTTTTTGCTTTCAATTCTAAAGTTCAAAAGCTATTAGAATATGAAAACTTATCTAAATACAAAATTAGATATATGAAAGAGTTGAAGAATGGGGAAATATGAAAAGGTTTATTACTTTTTTATTTAATTACATAAAAAAATATCATGCACTTGAAATAGCGGGATTGTTTTTTACACTTTTATATACAGTAGCTGTCTTCCTTGCTCCATATGCGTCACAATACCTGATCGATAAGGTTTTGATTGCCCAATCATATCGTAAACTTTATATCGGTATATTTATCTTCTTTCTGGTATGTATTGCGCAACCAATAACTGGCTTTATAAAGAATCAAATATTTTTGAATATTTCCGAGTCAATTTCTCTAGAAACCAGAAAAAAGCTATTTTCAAAAATTATAAAATCCCCGCTAACTTTTTTTGATGAGACTAAAAAAGGGAGTATTGTTTCCCGAATTGTAAACGATGGTCGTCAGTTAAGCGATTTTGTAACAAATATTTTTGTTGTAATTGTAAAGAATGTTTTGCTGATTGCACTCATCCTAATTGGGATGTTCATTATGTCACCTATCGTAACTTTAATAGTTATCATATTTTTTGCTTCATATTTTGGTATAAACTTAATAGTGAGCAAAAAATTTGAAAAATTATCATCTGCATCAGTTAAGCAGTTTGATCAATTTTGTACTAATATTGATCAAAGTGTAAATAACATTAATATCATAAAGACGTATCTTTTAGAAAAGAAGACTGAACAACATTATACTGAATTGCTAAAGAATATTTATAATAATAATAAAAAAATCGGAACTTTAGGAAATATCCTAGACAGCGTTTCAAACGCAATCGTAATAATTTCATTGTCATTTATATATGGATTTGGTGCTATAATGGTTATGCATCACCAATTAACTCTTGGAACTGTTGTTGCTCTTGGCTTATATTTTCAGACGCTCGTACAGCCGATTTCAGAACTATTAAATAATAATATGAAAATACATGAGATACTTCCCATTGTGCAAAGAATCGAAGAATACATAAATTTACCCGAAGAGCAAAACGTAATGTCTCCATCACCCAATTTGGCTAATGAGACACGAATTGATATTGACAATCTATCATTTCATTATGTTAAAAATGGAAGGATAATAAATGTTTTTGATAACCTCAATCTAAATATAACTGGTAATGGTTTATATGGCATTGTTGGTAAGTCTGGGTCTGGTAAAAGTACAATAGCCAAACTCCTTTTAGGCTTATACAATCCGCAGAAAGGAAACATTTCAATTAACGTAGGCCAAAAACATCTTTCTACCAATCGAGATATACGTAACAATATTAGTTATGTACAACAAGATGCAGAGTTTTTAAACACTTCAATACGTCAAAATTTGCTATTAGGAAATCCAAACGCAACCGAGGAAGAAATTGTAGATATTTGCAAACGCTTAAATCTACATGACAAAATCATGGCATTGCCGCATGGTTATGATGATGTAATCAATGAAAAAATCAATCTGTCCGGTGGAGAGAAACAGCGTTTGAGTATTGCAAGAGCTTATCTAAAGCACTCTCCAATTAATATATTTGACGAAGTAACATCATCTCTAGATAAAACATGCGAAACTGGAGTCTTAGAAATCATTAAGGAATTGGCGACCAATAGTGTTGTAATTTTAATCACTCATAAAACTCAATCACTTTTAGATGCAAAAAAAATATTTGTGATACAACAAGGCCATGTAGCCCAACAAGGGACTCATAATGAATTAATTGCTCAAAAAGGAATCTATCAGGATTTATTCCAATCTGATCTTATTCAGGAAGGACATCTTAAGTATGAAACTTATTTTTAAGCTTGTTTTTAAAAATATCCTGCAAAAAAAATTTCAAACAATAATGATTTTTATAACTTTCTTTTCGGCTACTGTTTTAACCTTAACTTCTATTATGTTCAAGGACACCGCACTGCAGGCTAAAAGCAATCAGCTTCGAGACAGCACATTAAACAGTCAAATAAAAATTACAGCGGTAGATAATCAAAAATCCATCTACTTTTCAGCAGATATCTTAGATAAACTCAATTCTATTGAAGGAATCTCAAATATCACACCTCGTATTTCCGGCGTTGCGAAGATAAATTCATTAAATACTGAATGCGCAATTATAGGTACCGACTTACAAAAGCAAGAAAAAGTATATAAGTTCGATTTTACCAACAAGGCTAATGATTACAGTACAGATAAAAACTCTATTATTATATCAAATGATTTTGCGCAACGGCATGGACTCCTCATAGGGTCAAAAATTGAGCTTGCTGGAACGGCCGCAGTACATACGTTTACGGTAAAAGGAATCTGCAAACCAACTGGGATTTTCTCTGATAATCAACTTGTCTTCATGTCCCTTGAATCCGCACAAAATCTGTTGGGACAAAAAAATAATATCTCATCCATCGGGATTACAATAGCCGACCTCAATATGATTGATTTTATAAATAAAAACATAAAGAAGGTAATACCAGAAAATCTAACAACCGATAAGCAATACGACATCTCAGATTACAAAACAGCTGTTGACTCACTTAATATCGCACTCGTTGCTTTTACAATATTCAGTCTGTTAGTAGCCCTCTATTTGTGTTACTCAATCTATAAAACATATGTATTTGAAAGAATGATTCAGTTCGGTACCCTTAGAAGTATAGGTCTGTCACGAAACAAATTGTTCCTGCTTCAGTATCTGGAATACATTATAACTGTGGTACCGGCAGTCATTTTGGGAATAATATTGTCCTTCCAATTAGTTAAGTTCGCCGTCGGTGTCACAGGCGGAGACCAAAGGTATACTACATATACGAATTGGTTTGTCGTGATAATTGTTCCATTACTTATCTGCATCAGCGGAGCACTGAGCTTTTTATATAACTTATATAAAAACTCTAGGGTCGGCATTGTAGGACAGATTAAAGGATATAATTACTACTACAAAAAGGCAAACATGATCCCATCATATATCGTTTTTGCAATATTTGTTTTATTGTCTATTTTATTCTTTTATCAAAACATAACCACAGGTCAACTGTATCAACTGATTTTTTCACTTGTTTTCTGTGTATCCGCATTTTTACTGATAGGCAAAACTTTAACCAAAGCGTTTGTAAAGATTCTGCAAATCGTATTCAGGAAAGCCTTAAGATTTAATAAATTTTGCAAAGAGTTCCTATACGAAATGAAAGAATTCGGGGACTCGATGATCCTCATTATTCTCGTATTGGCTATCTGTACAGTTGGAACTATGGTTTCAAAAATCGTCGCTAAAAGTGCCATTAATGTTTACAATGGAACTGATATTATTATGAACAACCTTATCCCAGATACAAACTCGAAGATTCTAAGTAAAATAAAATCACTTGACAATGTCAAAACCGTTGTTCCTGTTCAGCGCGAGAATTTAACCATTGACGGCGAAGAGATTATATTATCAGGTATTATACCTGATGAATATTCAAAAATCGCCTTTGAATCCTTTGTAACCTCAAGCAAAACTGCCACTCTCAATAAATTAAAGTCTTCCAGCAGGCAGATTATCATTACTCAAGGATTCGCTAAACGGCATAAACTAAAGGTTAATCAGTATCTTACCCTTACTACCCTTAACGGAAAAGAAAAATATAAGATCATCGGGATAGTAAGCAGCTTTGAGAATATGGGCAAAGTGTTCTTTATAAGCAATGATAATTTTAATAAAGATTTTGCTGCATCTTATACAACGAATTTTGTAGTAACCAATGACAAAGCCTCTAATACTCAGACAAGAGATAAAATTAAGGATATTTCAAAGGACATTACAAACTATAATGTCAATACGATTGATGACCTTTTTGCCCAAAGCAATAATTACAACAGTATGATTTTTTCAATAGTTAATATAATGACCGGGCTTACCTTTGTGATATGCATAATCTGTTTGATAAATACTGTAACAGTGAGCTCAATCAAAAGAAAAAAAACCTACGCGATTAAACGAGCCATCGGTATGAGCCAAGGAAACTTGATATCTAATATCTTAGGAGAAGGTCTCCTGCTGGGTACGATCTGCGGGGCACTCGGAATAGTGCTCGGTGTAGTCCTAAACTACTTTGTCATCAGAATATTATCATATTACATAGGTGACATACGGAATCTATCGGTTCCTATACCGTTTGTCCTGCTATTCCTTTCTATGTTAATCGGAATTATCAGTTTCCTGTATCCTTGTAAAATCGTTAAATCACTTGACGTCACAAATGTCATAAAAGGTGGAGAATAAGATGCCAATTATAGAAGCACAATCAGTTGTTAAGAAATATAAAACCGGAGAAGTGGAAACTACCGTTTTGAACTCTGTAAGTTTATCTATTGAGAAAGGGGATTTTGTATCTGTCATCGGGAAATCCGGAGCCGGCAAGAGTACCCTTCTTTACGTATTAAGCGGATTGGAGCCTGTCACATCAGGCCATGTCATCTTGGATGGGACTGACCTGACCAAATTAAGCGATAAAAGAATCAGTTTTCTGAGGCGTAACAATATAGGCTTCGTTTTCCAATTCTATAACCTCATTGAAAGCTTCACAGCCGAAGATAATATCTCATTCCCATTAGAGCTGAATGGTAAAAAGAAAAGCGAAATTGATGAAAAGATACAGCCTATAATTGAATTAATGGGGCTTTCAAAAGTAAAAGACCATTATCCATACCAAATGTCTGGGGGCGAACAGCAGCGTGTGTCAATCGCCCGGGCGTTAGCAATAGACCCTGAGATAATTTTTGCCGACGAACCGACCGGAAACCTTGATTCGAAAACTTCTCAGGAAATTTTAAATCTGCTGAAAATGATAAATACGAATTTCCATACCACAATCCTGATGGTCACGCACGATATGTCGGCTGCAGAAATAGGAAACAGGATTATAAAAATTGCCGATGGCCAGATAATAGAGTAAAATGAGTTTGGGAGTACAGCAAAGCCATGAGATTGAATCTCATGGCTTTGCTGTTAAACCATAACAGTGACTAATGATAATTTGGAATGGTCAATATCTACCCATTTTGCAGTAAATTCTTTCAGATGAACGGGTTTTCCGACTAAACGGATTGTATTTTCGCCTTTGAAAAACGGTACCTCCACCGTTGTGCCGCTTTTTTGTTTTTCGCTGTCAAAAAGAGTAACTACTTCACCTTTTTCCGATACGAGAATCAGTTTGCATGCACCCTGTATAGATGAATAAGTGCATTTTAGTTTTCCTGTTATATTTTCATCCGCATTGAAATGGGCTATATTTTCAATGCCCTTTAATTTTATATCATGTATATAAAGCAATGAATCGCTGTCTTCAGGCCCAGTTACAAATATTTTCGCAGTATAGGTTGATTTTGGCGGGTTAGGTGAGCCCAATACGGCGTCATTGTTATAATCTGCAAAAGTATTAATTTTTAGCTTTAAAAACAGAGCTGCCAGTACAACTACAACAAGGGCAGCTGACGCAGAAATAATAACGGCGGTTTTCTTCATATTATAAATGGCCCCTTTCTTGACGTATATTTTAAAATGTCCTACAGATGGCTGCGAGATAATCGTAAATGCTTACAGCTAAATCACCGCACACAGACGGATATAATTCTTATTTCAGATAGTACCATTATACAACAATTTACAAATTAATGCAAAAGCGGCTCCCTGCAAAGTGGGAGCCGCTTTTTGTGAGTATCAGGCGTAGCCTGTTATAACGCGGCGGCATTGAATGGATTGCCGTGGCCTGGATATATTGTTTTTATATTCATCGTTTTTAATCTTTTTATGCTGCTTCTCAATTCTTTAAAATCATAGGCATTAGGTGCAATTGCCGGCTTATTTATATTTGCAAAGGTATCGCCTGCAATCAGATCGCCCTGCGCCGTTAGAATACTGATAGAACCTTTGGTATGGCCGGGAGTATGGACAACCTTCGCTTCAAATCCGTAAGGAGAGAGGTCGAAACCATCGTCAAGCAAAATATCCGGCCTGAAACTTTCAAAATCCTCAAGCGTTTTTGTAGCAATTTTTTTAATGGAGTTTTTCATCGCCGAAAATACCAACTTATACACAGGGGAATGATAGTGGCAGTTTTCCAATAGCTTTTCAATAGTTGGGCAATTGACTAAATCCAAATCGTTTGTGTGCAGGGCTATTTTCGTATTGTATTTTTTTCTGATATATGCCGCATTTGCGACATGGTCATTGTCACCATGTGTCAATACAACAAGTTTTAAATTTGTCGCGTCGCATCCATATGAATTCAGTTCTTTTTCAAGAAGCTCGCGCCGATTGTTACACTGCTTATCTAAAAAGATATGCCCGCCGGTGTCAAACAAGACAAAACTATCACCCTGCTTGCCTAAATAACAATTAACGCCACCCAAATCAATCCTAATAATTTCCTGCGCCATAATCCAATCCCCTCAAAACTTTTTATTTATGCCTTTCATGATATCCACCATGAATTTCCCCATATATTTTTCCGTACAGCTGGTCGAACCGTTTTCTGTCAACGCCAAAATACTGCGTCCATGAATCTGCGAAACAAATGTAAGCATAATTGGGAATAAGGCTGGTAAAGAATTCTGCAATTCTTCTTTCTTGGATATCATAGTCTGTATCGGAATCATTTTTGATATCTTTGGCAATTAAGGCATCCAGTACCTTATAAAGAATAGGTTTCTCGTTTGACTTTTTAAGTGAATCAATAAACATCACCCTGACTAAGTCCGCGTTCTTCTGGCCAAATTCATAATATACATTCTTCATCCGCTCAGTCAGTCCCTGCGCCTTTTCCTGATGTGTCTCATTCGAGCTTGCTGATAAAAGACGCTCATATTCTTCGATGAATCTTGCACTCAACACCTCTAAAATCTCATTTTTACTTTTAAAATGGTAATAGATAAGTGACTTTGGCACATTCGCTTCACGGGCGATTTCGTCAATGCGGGAACCTTCAAAACTCTTCTCGGCAAATACTTTTAACGCTGCCTGCAAAATTCTTTCGCGTGCATTTTGTTCACCCATATTAATCCCCTTTTGTACTGAATATTCAGTACTAATAGTTTAACATATTTATTCTGAAAGTCAACTGCCGTCATATAAGGCGATAATAAAAAAGTCCGGACGCTAATATGCGTCCGGACTTCAATTTGGCGGAAGAGGTGGGATTCGAACCCACGAGCCCCGTTAGGAGCTACCGCATTTCGAGTGCGGCCCGTTATGACCACTTCGATACTCTTCCATGCATTTTATATTAAGCCGCCCATAAAGGCAGTGACTATTTTAATATAAAATGCCCTAAAAGTCAATAGGATTATTGCCCCATCAGGCGCTTGAGAATACCGCTCTCTTTGCTGTAATAAAGTTTAAGTCTGTGGAGCGGACGGGTGCAGGCTATATATAATAGCCTGTTTGAAAACTCCCCGCCGTAATTGTCATCATCAAGATAAGGCACAAAAACGCAGTCAAACTCGAGGCCTTTTGAAAGATAGGCGGGCATAATAAGCGCACCGTTCTTTACCTCACCCGATTTTTCAAGCAATGTCACAGGTATCTTCTTTGAGAGGCGCTCATAAAGTTCCCTTGTCTGCCGCTTTGTCGGGCATATTACCGCCGCAGTGCCAAACCCTTCATCAAGCGCCGCTTTTATATCCGCGGCAATGCGCTCATCCAGCTTCTCATCCTCGCAGAAAATCAGTTCCGGCTCCTTTTCGTGCCGCTCAAACGCCGAAATCTCAGGCTTCTCCTGCGGGATTTTCAGCGAGAAATTCGTAATCTCATACGAGCTGCGGTAACTCTTATTAAGAGTCATCAGCCCAGGGCGCTTTTTATTCAGAATCTCTGTAATTTCCTTATAAAGCCCCATCGTCGCACCGGTTTCAACGGACTGCCCGATGTCGCCGAGAATGGTATAGGAAGCGCGGGGGAAAAGTTTTGCGAGAACTGCGTAATGGAGTGGCAGATAATCCTGCGCCTCATCGACGACGACATGCCTTATGTCGTCAAATCCGGCCGGTTTGTCTATAAGCAACGCCAGATAACAGAGCGCCGCCATATCGTCATAGCCTGCCCCGTTTTTCAGCGATTCTTTTGTATACTCAAAAATCTCTTCAATATTATCCGGCAGTCCAAGACCTTTGCAGATCCTTTTGAAGCGTCCGAAATCCGAAAACAGCGCTTTATAAACATCCATCGCGCTGAACCTTGTAAATTCCATAATCTGTTTCAGCGCCTTGTTTGTCCTCTTTATTGATATTAAGCGCGCGACACTTTTATAGTCAAACTGATGTTCCGGCATGGCCTTAAACTTATCCTGCAGCCTCTTGTGCATCTCCTTTTGACGGATATCTATTCGGCTTTTTAGGATAGTCTCTATCCTGCGCATGCGGCTGAGCGGCGGCGTGCCGGTCTTGTCCCGCAGGAAGATATTCTTTATCTCCTCGCGGTTCGCAATAATCTTCCCGTCATAGCTTATATCGGTAAATTCAATCAGCCTGTGGGTGTAATAACGCAGGAAGCGCTCCAGAATAACTGCAAACTCTCTCGACCCCTTAAAAGTGAGCGCACTCTTGAGCAGTTTGTCCGAGCCGTTTCTTTCGTTTGACAGCAGCTTGTCCACAAATTCAACGCGGTCAAAATCCACTGATATGCCAATACTGTCCGCCAGCTCATCGAAAGTTATCTCTTTTACGTTTTCTTCGCCGAGAGATGGGAGAACAGAGGCTATATATTTGCTAAATACGCGGCTTAAGGACAAAATGATGATGTTTTTGCTCGTAAGTCCCTTAGCGGCGCTGTGATAAAGCAGATATGCAATGCGGTGAAGCGCTATGGTGGTTTTACCGCTGCCGGCTGAGCCTTGCGCTATAAGCAAGTCGCTTTCCGAATTGCGGATTATCAAATCCTGCTCACTCTGGATGGTCCGGACTATGTTCCGCATCTGGGGCGAGGCATTATGCGCCAAGGTTTCTTGAAGCACCTCGTCGTTTATGACAAGGCTGGAATCGAAAAAGTATTTGAGCTTTGAATTCTCTATGCGGTACTGCCTTTTTAAAGTGATTTCGCCGCTGATTTCTCCGCCCGGCGCCGTATAACTTGCCCGTCCCAGTTCATTTCTGTAAAACATGCTGCATATGGGGGCGCGCCAGTCATAGACATAGATAGTTCCGTCGCCGCCCGTATCATAGACGTTGTGCAGCCCAATATAGAATTTTTCCGGTCCGCTTTCGCCGTCCTCTATAAAATCAAAGCGTCCAAAATACGGCGACGCAAGCAGCTTTTTATCGCGGTCAAGCAGTTTCGCCATCATATTTATCGCGTTCAATTGGCGCCGGTCTTCGGCAATACTCTGTGAAATATCGGCCGACAGACCGGAGCTGCGGTTCTCACTGACTAAAATACCCAGTTCCCGCCTTTCGCGGTGGAGAATACGTTTTCTTATATCAAGTGCTTCCCTGATATCATAAATTTCCCGCTTCAGAAAACTCAGCACAGACTCGAGATATCTTTTTTCATAGGCAAATTCCTTGCTATTTTCGTCCATTTTGACCTCCTGAATCAGGAAATTATATAGTTATATCCCCGACAGGTTGACGCTGCCGGGGTTACTTTTTCCTTATTTATTGTAATTGCGTAACTTCTATTATAATCCCAAGATATCAATTAAGTCAATAATCAACTAAGCATCGAATTTTAGCCGTTGAGTATGACAAGGGCGAGGTTGAGCACAGTGGCGAATAAAATCCAAAGGAGATACAGTATCATCAACACCCCCGCTGCTTTGTCGATTCTGAAAAACTTGACCGTCGTGATTGTGGCATAGACTAAAAGGATTATTATATCGACTAATGCCGCGGCCCGCAGGTTTAATGTGAAAAACAATGCGCTCCAGAGTATATTGAACGCCAGTTGGATACAATAATATAACAGTGCGTTTTTTACATTGGGCTGTTTTATCCCTTTTTTTAACACAAGGTAAAGCGCAACAGCTATAAGAATATACAAAACAGCCCAAACAGGCCCAAATACCCATGCCGGAGGCGCAAAAACCGGCTTCTTCAACGCTCCATATATTTCGCTCGCATTCATCGAGAAAAGAAACGCTGCCCCTCCGGTAACTAAAGACAATCCAAACGACAAAATGAGCTTCGGGATATTGCCTATCTCTTTTTTACCCTCCATAAAAGCCACCTTCCTTTAGCGAACACCGCAAGGCTTTTATAATATATGAAAAAAATATGGGGATAATGCAAAATAAACTGAAATTGCATCAATTTGTCAGCATGGCCTGTCTCACTATTTCACTGTAAAGTTGTCCCATTTTTGTGTGCCGCTGAATATTATGTAAGGAAGCGATAGTTTGAACCCAATTAGCAAAATTTTGATTACAAATTTTTGTAAATTTATGATTTATATGATTATCACACGTGAATCGTGGCAAAATAAAAGTGTAAAAAGTCAACTGCCATTAATACCCGGCGGATGTTGAAGACACCGCCCTATTGCAGTTGGCTTTTACAACGACGAATCCCTAAACGGAGAGTGGAGAGTTTATGACTGTACACAGAGGAGACATTTATTATGCTGATTTAAGCCCTGTTGTTGGTTCTGAACAGGGCGGTGTGCGGCCAGTACTCATTGTTCAAAACGATATAGGGAACAAATACAGTCCGACAGTTATCGCTGCTGCGATTACAAGTCAGACTTCCAAAACTAAGCTGCCGACGCATATTAATATAAATGCAGATAAATGCGGACTGGCAAAAGACTCGGTCGTACTTTTGGAACAGATAAGAACTCTTGACAAAAGAAGACTAAAAGAGAGGATGGGCGCCCTTGACTATACTTCTATGCAAAAAGTAGACATGGCGCTGTCAATCAGCTTTGGTCTTGGTACTTCCTGCGCCGACAGAAACGCGGGCAATACATAAAGCAGCGTTTCTGAATTTGGCGTTTCCTCAATGCCTGCCCCTTTTTCGGCAGGCACTTTTTTTATCCTTTATTGTTGTTTGTTTCTTATTATAATTGCGCAGCATTTGGGGCAAACTATTATTGCGGCAAATCGTTTTTGCACCGCTATACCTTAACGTAAAAGGAGTGTCCTTATGGCAAATATAACATCAAAAGAGCTGTCCGCCCTTGAGGACCAGCTTAACTACGAACAGATGCTCGTCAAAAAATACCGCACCTTTGCTAATGCCTGCAGCGACCCTCAGCTTCGCCAGAAATGCGAGCAGGTTGCGTCAAGGCACCAAGACCATTTTAACCGTTTGATGAGTCATCTTAGCTAAAGGGGGAACCATATAATGCAGTTTAGTACTAACATTCAAGGCTCAAATACAATGGGCGATCAGGAAATGATTAACGATTCCATAGCCTCACAGAAACTTATCTCTTACGCATACAACACTTACGCCAACGAATGTGCAACGCCAAACCTTCGCGATGAATTCATGAATATACTGAAAGACGAGCATCAGATTCAGGCCGAGCTTTTCAACGAGGCACAAAAACGCGGCTGGTATCAGGTAAAGCCCGCAGAAGAGCAGCAGATTCAGCAGGCTAAGCAGAAATATCAGAATATGCTCGGCTGATTTGGGCGGACATCAGTTCGCCCCCTACATAGAATATGCAAATTGACGCCGGTCATTTTCAAGATATATAATTGGAATCAAGCAGGCCCGCGTTTTGTCTGCAAAAACATTAAATTAAGCGCCCGTCAAGGAGCTTTGTATGAAACAAACCGTTATTGAGAAGGTTATAGCGTTTGCCGCAGCCGCGCTGATAACAGCAGCGGGGCTGACCTCCTGCGCCTCAAAGCCAACCCAATCCGGCAAGGCTGTATCTGTGAGCACACGCCCCTCGACCGCCACTACTACCCGTATTCCAGTGCTCATGTATCATTCAATACTCTATGAAAAGGGCAACATTCTCCGCATACCGAAAGAAAAATTTGAAACGCAGATGAAGTGGCTGTATGACAACGGTTATCATACCCTTTCCCTCGACGAGCTTTATGACGCGGTTTCCGGCAAAAGGCCGGTCCCTGAAAAATCGGTGGTTCTGACGTTTGATGACGGCTACGGCGACAATTATACAAATGCTTTCCCCATACTCAAAAAGTACCATTTCAAGGCTACAGTGTTTATGATTACATCAAAAATAGGCGACGCGCGGGACAACTATCTCACCGCCGAACAGATAAAGGAAATGGACGCGAACGGCATGCGCGTGGAATGTCACACCTTAAGCCACCCAAACCTCGACAAGCTCTCATACCAAGAACAATACAAAGAGCTATCGGAGTCCAAAGCCGCGCTTGAACGGCTGCTCGACAGAAAGGTAAATTACATAGCGTATCCGTCGGGAAAATATAACAAAGATACAATTAAAGCCGCGCAGCAGTTGGGCTTTAAAATCTGCTTTAAGATGAACGGCGGGGCCGGCAGCGTAACCGACAGCAGGTATGAATTCCCGCGGGCTTTTGTCGGAGAAAACCTGCATGACGTCATAAAAATAGTACAGCCCCAATAAAAATTTACCTTCGGCCGTTTTAAGCGGCCGCTTTTTTATTTACTAATTTAATGGTATAATTTAAACTGACAATACTCTATAAGGAAGTGATGACAATGCTTTACCCTCTCAAATTCCGACCTGTATATAAAGAAATCATATGGGGCGGGAAAAATATATCAAAATACTTTGACCGAAAAACCCCCTATGAAAAAACTGCTGAGAGCTGGGAACTCTGCTGCAGACCAGACGGTATGAGCGTTGTCGATAACGGGCCGCTTGCCGGTTCTTCATTGTCTGACATTATAGAACAATACGGGGAAAAACTGCTCGGCACGGAATGTGTTAAAAAATACGGCAGCAGGTTTCCGCTGCTTATAAAGTACATTGACGCGAACGACAGACTCTCCGTCCAGGTTCATCCTGATGACGCTTACGCCAGAAAAACAGGCGAAGAAAACGGGAAAAATGAGCTTTGGTATATAGTTGACGCGAAACCGGGCGCAAAGCTCATATATGGCCTTAAAAAGGACATTACTAAAGACGAATTTATTTCAGCGGTAAAAAACGGCACTGTTGCCGATACCCTGCGCGTTGTCCCTGTCAAGCCCCACGACTCGCTTTTTATCCCTGCCGGGACAGTGCATGCGATTCTCGACGGTATCCTCATAGCCGAGATCCAGCAAAACAGCAATACCACCTACCGCATTTACGACTGGGGACGTCTCGGCAAAGACGGCAAACCGCGGGAGCTTCACATAGACAAAGCGCTCGACGTTATCAACTTTGGAGGCGCAGCAGCGGAACCGCAGCAGGACAGCGGGGAAACGCAAAGGGAAATACTGCGCAGTGAATTTTTCAATATTGACGAGGTAAAGCTGTCCGGAAAACTTGAAAGAAATGCAGAGGGAAAAACACTTATGGTAATTATGAATCTATCCGGAGATATCGTGATAAGCTATGACGGCGGCGAAACCCCGCTTAAAAAGGGTGATACGGCTCTAATACCCGCAAGTCTCGGAAAATATACCCTTAATGGGCAGTCAAGGCTGCTGATGTCATGGATTTAAGGGGTATTGAGGCGGCGATTTTCGACTTAGACGGAACTATCGCCGACTCCATGGAGATGTGGGACAGAGTCGACGACATATTCTTTGAAGCACACGGGCTTGACATGCCGGATGATTACAAAGACGCCATCAAGGCCATGGATTTTAATAAGGCGGCGGAATATACGAAGCGCCGCTTTAACCTGAGCCTTTCCATTAATGAGATAATCTGCGAGTGGTATCAGTTGTGCGAAAACGAGTATGCCAATAACATTGAGCTGAAGCCCCACGCCGCGGAATTCATAAAGAAGCTCAGCGGGGCAGGGCTCAAAATAGGGCTTGCTACAGCGACCGACGCAGACCTTTTTATTCCCCTGCTCAAAAAGTTTGATATTTTCAACTGCTTTGACGCATATGTGACAACAGATCAGGCAGGAAAAGACAAAAACTCCCCCGACGTGTACCTGCTATGCGCGGAAAAGCTCAAGACCCCGCCTGAACGCTGTATCGTGTTTGAGGATATTCTCGTCGGCATAAAATCCGCAAAATCCGTCGGAATGAAAGTAGCAGGTGTCTTTGATAACCGTTCGGCTTGTGAAAAAGAGCAGATATTGAAAACGGCGGACTATTATATACACGACTTCGGCGAGGTTGCAGACAATCTGATATTTTAACTTTTTAAACAAAACAACAACTCCCGCGCCGCGGGTTTTTCTGCGGCACGGGAGTTGTTTTATCCCTAAACGCTTATTTTATCATTTCCCTGACACGGAATATAACGCCTATATCCTCCGCTATTTTGCGGCACTTCTCAATATCTTCTTTGTCCATTACGTCGACGACGGAAAAAACGACATTCGGTATGTATTTTTTGCAGTCGGCGGCGTACTTGAGGATGGCGTCAAACGCCTTTTCTCCGTAATCGCTGTGGCAAAGCGCCTCGTATTCTTTAGCGTTCGGAGCATTAAGGCTGATCGACACCGTATCGACAAGCCCCGCAAGTTCCTTCGCGGTCTGCCGGCCGTGGATAAGGTCGGCTTGGCCGTTAGTATTTATCCTCACAGGAATACCGATTTTCGGTTTAACCGCCTTTATAACGGCGATAACGTCGTCAAGGCGCATCAAAGGCTCGCCGTATCCGCAGAAAACCAGTTCCTTGCACCCAGACACGTTTTTTAATATATCCTGAACCGTTTCGTCGACAGTCGGCTCGCGGTCAAGCCACAAATCTCCGGACCCGCCTATGCCGTCGCCGTAGTTCCGTATGCAGAAATCGCAGCGGTTGCTGCATCTATTCGTCATATTTACATAAAGGCTGTCGCCAAGCCTATAGGTTATAGTCATACAGTCAGCTCCCCTCATATCACTTAATTCAAATTAAAGAGCCGTCTTGCGTTTTCCGCCGTTATATGCGCCATTTCCTCCGTGGTAACCCCTTTTATGCGTGCAATGAATGCCAAAGTGTGTTCTATCATTGTAGAATCGCTCCTGCGCCCGCGCAAAGGCTCAGGGGCCATATAGGGGCAGTCTGTCTCAACAAGTATGCGGTCAATCGGTACTACCTCTATCACTTTAGGCGCTTTCTTGTTGTTTTTGAACGTCACCGCTCCGGTAAAACCGATATAAAGCCCTAATCTTACAAATTCCATAGCAGTCTCGGCGCTGCCGGAAAAGCAGTGGAGCGTCCCGTGGGGCTTATACTTCTTGACGAGTTCGAGCGTATCTGCATGCGCTTCCCTGTCGTGGATTATAACGGGTTTGTTGAGTTCATTCGCAAGAATAAGCTGTTCCTCGAAGAAACGCTTCTGAGTCGGCTTATCAATCTTCCAGTGGTAATCGAGCCCAATCTCGCCAACCGCGACCGCCTTATCGCTGCTTTTAATTATTTCTGCAATCTCTTCAAGGTAACCGTCACCGGTTTTTTCCGTTTCCTCTGGCTGTATGCCCGCCGCAAAATAGACATAATCGTATTTCTGGGCAAGAGACGCATTAAAGCGGGACGACTCTACCGTCGTACCCGCTGAAATAACGCCGACTACGCCCGCTTCCGGCAGGGTTTTACCCAGCAGTATGCTGCGGTCATCGTCAAATGAGGAATCATCGTAATGTGCGTGTGTATCAAAAATCTCCATTGGCGCGTATCCCTTTTTGCCTGACAGTTGATTTAAAGCAAAGATTTCTCAACCTCCGGAATACATCAATTCCGCGGTAAAACGGGCCATTTTGCCGCCTTTATTCAGCGCAGCTTGGAACCGTCTTCTACACTGTCATCTACAAATATGACCTTTGCAGCTCCGTCGCTTGTGTCCGCCGCCAGAATCATGCCCTGGCTCTCGACACCGCGAAGCTTTGCGGGTTTTAAGTTGTAGACGAGAATAATCTTTTTGCCGATTAGGTCTTCGGGCTTATACCATTTAGCGATGCCAGAAACGACCTGGCGGTTCTCGCTGCCGACTTTTAACTGCAATTTCAGCAGCTTATCGGATTTCTCTACCTTTTCGCAAGCCGTAACTTTTGCGACCCTCAAATCCACCTTTGCGAAATCATCAATGGTAATCTGAGCGACGCCTTCAGGCTCTTCTTTCTTTTTCTCCTCTGCATTTGACTTTTCCTTAAGCGCCTCAAGAGCGTCAAGCTCTTTTTCAAGGTCAAGGCGCGGGAAAAGCGGCTTGCCGTTTGTCACTTTGAAGCCCTTGGGCAGAGCATGGAAATTCTTTGATTCGCTCCATGACATGACAGGATTGGCGCCGATACGCTTCCTGATTTCCACAGCGGTATCAGGCATGAACGGCTCTATATAAATTGATATGATACGGATAGATTCACTGAGGTTGCGCAGCACTGTAGCGAGTCTTGCCTGTTTACTCGGGTCTTTGGCGAGCACCCAGGGCATATTTTCGTCGATATATTTGTTGGTACGGGAAACAAATTTCCAAATCTCTGCAAGCGCCTGAGAAATCTGGAGGTTATCCATATTGGTTTCTACAAGGGAACCGGTTTGGACAGCCATTTCAGCGAGTTCATCGTCAATGTCATGGTGCTCAAAGATATCCGGCAGAGTACCGCCGAAATATTTCTCTATCATCGCAACGGTGCGGGATACCAGATTGCCGAGGTCGTTCGCAAGGTCAGAATTTGTGCGGTTGATGAGCGCTTCTGTTGAGAAGTTGCCGTCCGAGCCAAAAGGTATCTCACGAAGCAGGAAGTATCTGACCGCGTCCACGCCGTAGCGGTTGCGCAATATAACCGGGTCGATTATATTGCCCTTGGATTTTGACATCTTGTCGCCGCCGAGCAGCAGCCATCCATGCCCGAAAACCTTCTTAGGCAGCGGTATATCAAGGGCCATCAGCAGCGCCGGCCAGATGATTGTGTGGAAACGGACAATCTCCTTGCCGACCAAGTGAATATCGGCAGGCCAATATTTCTTGAAATCTGACTCGTCGTCAGAGCCGTAGCCGAGTGCGGTAATATAGTTTGACAGCGCGTCTATCCAGACATAAACGACATGCTTCGGGTCAAAATCAACCGGAACGCCCCATGTGAATGAGGTTCTGGAAACGCAGGTATCCTCAAGGCCCGGTTTAATGAAATTGTTTATCATTTCATTCATGCGGGACTGGGGTTGAATGAAATCCGGGTGCTTTTCATAATAGTCCAGCAAGCGGTCAGCGTATTTTGAAATACGGAAGAAATACGCTTCCTCCTGTGCCCATTCGACTTTTCTGCCGCAGTCGGGGCATACGCCGTCCTTTACCTGCGTGTCAGTCCAGAATGCTTCACATGGCTTGCAATACCAACCTTCGTATTTGCCCTTGTAGATATCGCCCTTGTCATACAGCTTTTTAAAAATCTTCTGAACGGCACGCTCGTGATAATCGTCAGTCGTGCGGATAAAGCGGTCGTTTGAAATATTATATAGCGACCACAATTTCTTTATGTCAGCGACCATACGGTCGACATATTCCTTTGGAGTCAAACCGGCCTCTTTCGCTTTGCCCTCTATCTTCTGACCGTGCTCGTCAGTACCGGTTAAAAACATTACATCATATCCCTGCATTCGCTTGAATCTCGCAAGTGCATCTGCCACAACGGTAGTATATGTGTTTCCAATGTGCAACTTGCCTGAAGCGTAATAAATAGGGGTTGTGATATAATATTTTTTGCTCTCCATACTCTTGCCTTCCATCCAGTTAATTTTCCGCGGAAATATCCGCTAATTTCAAAGCCAATATTTATATTATACCAATAAACGCGATTAATAGCAATCAAGACTGAAAATCTCAATGCTGAAAATTACATCCTAAACATAATTTTTAGCATTAAACCTGTAAAATGTCAAAGCCCAGTGCGTAAGGAAGTATAATAGGCGCAAAAAGAGCGTGCAAATAAATTGCACGCTCTTTGCTTGTCAATCTTTTAGTTTAAAACGTAAATCAAAACTGTCCTCGCGCCAAACTTTCTGCACGCCTCACGAGAGGGCATGAAAAGGTCCGCTATTATTCCGCTCCCGTTGTGGACAAAAGCCCCTGTATCGGCAGCGATCGCGTATCCGTAAACATAAGAGCCGTCCGGAGTCATAATATACAATTTTGATCCGTACGGAATCTTACTCGGGTCAACCGCTACATAGCCGACTTTTACTGTGCGGCCGGTGCTCGTTTTGGTTCCGGGCTTGGCGTAATAGGCCGTTGCCTTGCCCTTATAGCAATGGGAATAGTGAAGCGGAACACCTTTTTTATCAAGCTTCAGGCTTGACGGTGAAACTACATTTGAAACCGGAGTAGAAGACGCGGTGCCTATGAGGATCTTTTTATTTACAGGCTGCGTTACTACACTTTCACCGATTATCTCCTCTTGGACAGCTTTTCCGTTAACCAACTTAATCCTTTTTGTTATGGCGTTCTGCCCTTCCTTGCCTTCCTGAATTACTTTCTGGACACCTTTTTTTAAGTTTATGGTAGTCTGGGTCTCCGTCTTAAACGGGACGGAAACATAAGACACTTTTGTCTCATAAGTCACCCGGCTGACAACAATATTGTCGTTGGGCTTCACTTTAGCATCCTTCGGCATATTCAGAATATCCTCAGGGCCAAGTTTGATATTCGCTTGTTTTAAAATGTCTGCAACCGTTCCGTCCGCCGTCATCAGCGTTTTGATTTGATTGTCAGCGGTAACGGTAACTTTAAACGCTGGCAGTACTTTTATCGTCACGTTGTTGTCATCATTTACGCTGAGCAAAATCTTATCGTTTTCCGATGGGATTATTCCCGCGCTGTTTAGTATATCCGATACACTGGCTTTAAACGTAATTAGGTTCGCCGTTTTATCAGGTGTTACGATCTTGACATGCTTCATATTGAGCATTACAGCACCGGCGGCTAACGCCGCGCCGAACGGGCAGAGCATAACAGCTGTTTTTTTGATATCAATCTTCGGCATTGCTTCGCATATGGCTGAGAAAACGGCTGGCAAACTTCGTCGGACTTTTATATTCCCGGCGACATTATCCATCGTATCTCTCCTTTTGCTCTGATTTCGTTGGTATAATAAATTGCCAAATATTCGAATTATCGCTGTTGTTACCATAAAATGAAATTGTCTTAGTGCTGTAGCTTGCATTTATTCTATTACCGTTTTGTAACCGTTTTGTTTATTATATTAAAGAGCATTTCAAATGTCAACCAGCATAGTGCACAAATTTTCCTCTTTTGTTAGTCATTGTGCATAAATTATAATATTGGATTTGTGGATTTTTGTCATATATTTAGAATTTTTCAAGAATATACGTAACAATTTGTAACTTATAGTGAAATTAATTTGTAACATCAAATTCGCTCTTTTCCCCTCGAAAAAGGTCAAAAAAGCAAATTTAAATGGCTTTCCGGAAAAAATGGAAAGCCATTTAGTTTTTTTAATTATTAAAATTATTTTTTGTTACAAAATTTTTTCGCTGATACGCCTTGTCACAAAAAACAAGGCTCCGAAACAAGTGTTTCGGAGCCTTGTGATAATATTTGAAATAATTATCTCTTTGAGAACTGGGGAGCGCGGCGTGCGGCTTTGAGACCGTACTTTTTCCTCTCCTTCATTCTCGGGTCACGGGTCAAGAATCCGGCTTTCTTTAGGATAGGACGGAATGAATCGTCTGCCTGAAGCAGCGCACGTGAAAGGCCGTGGCGGATTGCTCCAGCCTGACCGGAAACGCCGCCGCCTTTTACATTGGCAACTATATCAAAGCGGCCGAGTGTGTTGGTTATTACGAGGGGCTGACGAACGATGAGCTTGAGTGTTTCAAGGCCAAAATAATCGTCAATATCCCTTCCATTTATGGTTATAGAACCAGTGCCCGGATAAAGTCTTACGCGGGCAACCGAGTTTTTCCTGCGTCCGGTGCCGTAAAGATAAGGTCTATCGTTATACATAAAGCGTTAATCTCCTTTCTTATATTTTCCACTCTTCGGGCTTCTGTGCAGCGTGAACATGCTCAGCACCGCGATATACACGAAGACGTTTCAATGCGGAACGACCGATAACTGTTGAGGGAATCATGCCCTTAACCGCAAGCTCGATTACCTTTTCAGGCTTTTCGTTCATCAGTGTGCGGTATTTAATCTCTTTAAGGCCCCCGACGTAGCCGGTGTGATAGCGATAGAATTTCTTATCGAGTTTGCTGCCAGTAAGAACAGCTTTCTCAGCGTTAATAACAATAACATGATCACCGCAATCAAGATGTGGGACAAAAGTTGTTTTATGCTTACCGCGCAGGATAGCTGCGGCAGTTGCTGCAACACGGCCGACTGGCTTGCCGGCAGCGTCAATAATGTACCATTTGCGGTTAATGCTTTCCGCTGTTGGCATATAAGTTGACATTTTGGTCTCCTCCCGATTTTTCATTACTCAATAATAAAGGCGATAAACCTTGATTTTCGCGCTGTTTATTCCGCGTAATGCGGCAATTAATAAACCGTCTCTATACGCGCACCATAAATTATATATTACACACGTGTGAAATGTCAAGGGTAAATTTGCGATATTTTAATCTGTTTCTTAAAAGCTTCGTTATTCTTGCGTTTTCGCCCGTTTTATAGCTGTAGCTCCGCTGCTGTCCCATTTTTTATGTATGAAACTGAGCACAAAAAAGGGCTGCCCCCAATTGAGGGCAGCCCTTTTTGCGCACGCATCACGTGCAGACTGGATTAATATTTATCGGGATATCCGTAGTCATCCTTTTTATCAAATTTATCCTTGAAGAAATCCTTCTTATCAAACTCGTCTTTGCAGAAATCTTTCCTATCATACTCGTCCTTGTAATAATCTTTTTCATCATAGCCGAATTTATCGAACTTATCTTTCTTATCGTAATCGTCGTAAAAATCCTTTTTGTCATACTCGTCAAATTTATCAAAGTCATCTTTCTTGTCATAGTCATCCTTGAAGAAATCTTTCTTTTCAAACTCGTCTTTGAAGAAGTCTTTCTTTATGGGATAGGCGTCGACAAGCAATTCTTTTTCGCGGACAACCTTGAATTTAAGCTTGATAACGGTCTTCACAACAAGCTTGGTGAAGACTTTAACACCCTGCTTGAAGCATTCGCCTTTCCAATCGTCTCTTTCGCCTTCAATCTTGGCTTCGAGCAGTTCTGCCTTATCGCCGGGTTTGGCGTCGCCGCAAACTTCAATAAAGCCGCCGAAGCCAATCTTTGTAGTGTAGTGGAATACCGGTCCGCAGACTGAAGACTCACACGCGCAGACCTTATCGGCAGTCTTGTAGTTGATGTCTTTCCACAGGAAAGCATTAAAGAGTATCTTTCCGTGGATAACTTTGACATCATAGACGTCGATCCACTTCTTTATCTCTTTAACCATATAGACAGGTGGGCAAGGCGGGCTAATGCGAATCTCTTTTTCGACAAAGAACTGGTCTTCGCCTACCCCAACTACTACAGGAACCTGAATCAATTTCTTTTCGAACTTCTTCTCAGGCTTCTTATCGGGTTTCTTCTCACACATTGTGATTCTCCTCGTATAGAAAATTGCCGCCATAAGCGGGTTCAATACATTATACGCGTGATGTTGGACAAGTGACATAACTTTGTGTGGAAATTAATTTGTCGACAATGTCATCAAAAAAATTACTTCATAATATAATTAAGGGACAGATTTTTGCAGCGGAGGGTATAATCAATGGAAATAGTCAGCAGAGGCGGAAAACCTGTAATATACAAGAACAATATTCAGCTTCGATTTTTTTCTTCGGCCATAGAGGACAGCGAAATCAAGGTAAACAGCATATTTGCAAAAATCATTGACATCGGTACGGTCATTGTTTACGGCGAATATACTGTCTACCTCCTTTACAGTTATGTCAACGCCGAAAAACAGAAAGTATATGTCACCCAGACTCAGAGCATAAATTTCAGTGAAATGGTTTCGTGCAATATCCCGCCGGACAGCGACCCTGAAAGCTTCAGAGCAGAGGCGACATTTAACCCGATAATCACTTTTTCACAGGCAGCAAACACTATATGGAACTTTGAAATACAAGGTCAAATAGATGTTGTTATCTATGCCAGCAATAACAAGGAGCATGAGATGTCCAAAAGCGGCATAATGCACGTCGAAAACGCAACAGCAGTGCGTATCGGCGATGCAAATCTGCCCATTAAAGATCTGCTTGAAATGGATACAGCAGCGGTAGAAAAGATGTTATCGGCCAGCACTGACGCGCAGACCGCTAAAAAGGTATCGGATGATAACAAAAAAGAAGATGGGGACACTGAAGAGATAAAGTAAACGTATAAACACCGCCATTAAAAGCAAAATAAGTTAAGTAGAACTGAATTTCTCATATGGCGGTGATTTAAATTGACTCAGACGGTTGTTAATGCTCCATACTGGACTGAAACTGCTAAGATACCGAGCCAATATCCTTATTTGTCTGAAGATATAACCTGTGAAATCGCAGTTGTCGGCGGAGGAGTCACTGGCGCATTATGCGCCTATCAGCTCCAGAAGGCCGGAATAGACACCGTACTTGTGGACGCCGAACTTTTCGGTTACGGCAGTACCGGCTCGTCCTCGTCAATCCTGCAATATGACTTCGATTATGAACTCAAGGGGCTCAAGGAACTAATCGGAATTGAAAAAGCGGTAAGAACCTACCGAGCATGTATCCGCGGCCTTGACGAGATTGAACAGATTACAAAAGAACTCGGAGCCAATGTAGGTTTTTCGCGGCGGGACAGTTTTTATTACACCCCATGCGAATACGGTGCCGAGCGTATGCGGCAGGAATATCTCCTGCGGCGCCATCACGATTTCCCGGTTGAATTCCTCGACAGTGAAAAAGCCGCGGAACGCTTTTCGTTCCGTGTTGAGGCGGGTATTTACACCTCCGGCATGGCAGGCGAAATAAACCCATACCGGTTCACGCAGGCGCTTATTGGGGAAGCGGTAGAGCTCGGCATGCGCGCATATGAAAATACGCCGGTTGAAGTTGTCACCCCTGACTTTGACGGCATTACCCTTGAAACCAAACGCCATCATAAAATCAGAGCGAAAAAAATGGTCAATGCAACAGGTATCGCCGCCGCCAGAGAGGCCGCCCGGCATCTTGTTCAGCTCAAAACTACGTTTTGTGTTGTAACAGCTCCGGTTGAGGACTTTTCGGGATGGTACAACCGCTGTATTATCCGCGATGACGGTGACCCGTATATTTACCTGCGCACCCTGCCCGACAACCGCATTTTAATCGGCGGCCTTGACAGTTGCCATATAGATGAGAACGGCAAATTGGCACGGTTAATAAAAGCGCCGCTGTCAGTACAGTGCAAATATACCGAGCTTGAACATCGGTTGTTCTCGATGATGACTGGAATCAGCAATATAAGAGCGGAATATCATTTCTCTGGCACATCGGTAGATACCGGCGACGGGCTGCCGTATGTCGGCACGCTGCCGGGTTACCCGAATGTCTATTATGATATCTGCACAGGTTCAAACGGCATTGTCTTCGGACAGCTTGCCGCAGATTTAATCCGCGACCTTTACCTCGGCGGCGACGCCACCGATATGGACCTGATGGTCTTCGACAGGCTTAAATTTTAACCGCAGATTTGCTGCACAAAAAGGGCTGTATCACGCTGATAGTTTCAGCACGATACAGCCCTTTATTTATTAAGTGCCCGGCTTATTGTGCAGCGCGGAATCCGATACCCGCGCGGTCATTTTTCTTCATGGTATTCCTTTTCGGTGTTGACATTCCACACCCTTGACTTATCCTTTGAGCCTGTGCGGATACACTCAACCGCTTCCATAGCAGTAAGCATTGAATGGTCCATATTGTTGTACCTGTGCTGGCCGTTCCGGCCTATGCAGTATAGGTTATCGATGGTGTCAAGATATTCTCTAACCCGCCCTATGTCCTTGTAAGAATCAAAGTAAGCCGGATATGCCTTTTTCACCTTTATCCTCGTCGCATCCAGCACATCATCTTTATCTATTATATCCATCTTGCACAGTTCGCCGACGGCAAAATCAATAAATTCGCTGTCGGACATATTCCACATGCTGTCGCCCTCGTTGCAGAAATACTCAAGGCCAATCCAAACGGTATTCTCAAGGTCTTTCACCATATAAGGCGACCAGTTGTTGAATATCTGGATACGTCCAATTTTGACGTCGCGTTCCTGAACATAGATCCAGCAATCGGGCACAATATTTGAAACGGTTTTCAGATTGGTTTCATTCTTCAGTTTAAGTTTCTTTAAAAGCAGCCCGACCGTTATAAAATCACGATAAGGCAAGTTCTCGGCAATTTGCTTAACATCCTGCGGGACTCCGCTGCCAAGAGCCCGAACAAGATCCTTTATCGGCATTGAGGACAGGAATATATCACCCTCAATATTCTCCTTGACGCCGTCCTTTTCAGCAGTAACGGATTCTATAACCCCGTTTTTGACGTTAAAGCCGACGGCCTTTGTGTTCAAATGGATTTCCCCGCCGAGCTTCTCTATCTCTTTCGCCAGCGTTTCCCAAAGCTGGCCGGGGCCTTTCTTGGGGTAATAAAATGTCTTGATAAGCGAAGTTTCCACATTTTTTGTGTTGTTTTTGTTTACAAAAGGTTTTTTGAGGACTGACAGCACAGCTTTTGACAGCGACAGCCCTTTAATGCGCTGCTCGCCCCATGAGGCGTCAATCACACCCGGATTCCTGCCCCATACTTTTTCAGTATAATCCTCAAAAAACATCTCATAAAGAGGCTCCCCGAAACGGTTGATCATAAAGTCCTTGAGTGAGTGTTCATCGCGCTTTGAAATGGCTGAACGGATGTAGCCAAGCCCCGCTTTGACTGTTCTTTTAAACCCCATATTTATAAAAGTTGCGGGCTTTATTGAAAGCGGATAGTCAAAGAATTTTCTGAGGTATAAAATCCGCGAAACCCTGTTTCT
This sequence comes from [Clostridium] cellulosi, assembly GCA_000953215.1. Taxonomy (NCBI): domain Bacteria; kingdom Bacillati; phylum Bacillota; class Clostridia; order Eubacteriales; family Oscillospiraceae; genus Ruminiclostridium; species [Clostridium] cellulosi. Next base: position 166,624 of record LM995447.1, on the reverse strand, counting down.
TATGAGCATTACCCTGTCGGTTTTTTCTGGGTCAGGGCCGCCCTTTTTCAGCGGGACACTGCGCCCGAGCATTCTATCGTCTTTTGCCGGCTCGCCCTGCAAGGGCATAAGCTCGGTCCACATATCGACTACCTGCTGGTTCTTGGAAAAGAACCGGTGCCCGCCGATGTCCATGCGGTTGCCTTTATAGTCTATTGTTTTTGAAATGCCGCCGATACTGTCTGTTTCTTCAATTATTACAGGATGGATGTCAGTTGTCTTGAGGAGCTTGTATGCTGCGGTAAGCCCCGCAGGCCCCGCTCCTATTATTATGGCTTTTGTTTTTCTGCTCATTTAGTTCTCCTGAATTTAAAATATCGGTTAATTGGTATTATATGCTAATAAAATTATTTTAAACTAACTATATACCCATTTCAAGTTGATTATTGGAATTCCACTGGATTTAAAACATAGTTTTCAAAAAAGTTACATAATTAATCGCCGGCCAATAAACAGAAAGGATGGATACCGTTTGGTATCCATCCTTTTATCATTCGGCAGCTCACGCTCTCCATGCCTCACGGCCTTCTTTAAAAATATTCCCGCCCTTAGAGTCTATTGCAACAAACAGCGGAAAATCGCGGAAAGTTAATTTTTTTACCGATTCGCAGCCGAGATCCTCAAAGGCGATTACCTCACATGAGGTGATACAGCGGCACGCCAAGGCCCCGGCTCCGCCGAGAGCACAGAAATAAACAGCGCCGTTGCGCTTTATCGCTTCGCAGACTTCCTCGCTTCTTTCGCCTTTCCCAATCATTGCGGAAAGGCCGGCATCCAGCATTGCAGGTGTATAAACATCCATGCGCGATGAGGTGGTCGGTCCACATGAACCAATCGCCAGACCCTCCGGTGTTCCTGTCGGCCCGGCATAATATATTACTGCACCGTCAAGGGGAAAGGGCAGCTTTTCCCGTTTTTTCATCAGTTCCGCAATACGTTTATGTGCTGCGTCGCGGGCTGTATAAACTGTACCGGAAAGCAAAACACGTGTTCCGGCCCGGAGCGAACCGGCACAGTCTTTTAACTGTGACGTATCTATTTTCAAAGGTTCAGCTGACATCAATTTTCCCCCTGTATCTGATATGTAGATTCAATCATCTGTACTGAAATCAAACTTTACAGTCTGGGCTTCATCCGCCGATTCATCTTCATCCTTTGTATTCTCCGGCATATCAAAATCGCTTTGGAAATTGCTTTGGAAATTATTAATTATATCCTCCGAATCGTTTTGCATAGATTCAAAAACCGAATCTATAGTGCTGAAAAAGTTTGCTGCGTTAGTACGGGCCTCCATTATGCGCTCGTTACATTCCTTTACGCTGTTAAGGAGAAAATTGAGCTTTCCCCTGACCTGATTTTCTATTTCATCAGCTTTGATTTGAGCCTCGTCAATCAGTTTTTGGGCCTCGTTCTTTGCGTTTTCCTTAATAGACTCGGCCTCTTCATTTGCTGAATTTATGATATTGTCGGCGGTCTGCTGCGCTTCAAGCAGGGCACGGCCGATCTGGTCCTTCGTTTTATCTATTAAAGCAAGTTTGTCCTTAAGTTCCTCAGCATATGCAACTGCTTTTTCCGCTTTTTCTTCTGCTTCCCTTTTGGCATTGTATAGCTCTGCAGCTTCCTCTTTTAACTTTTGTATTTCGGCGTCACGGCTTTCCATGTCAGCTTTATAAGCTTCGTTTGCCTTTTGGGCCTCAATGCCCATCGTATTCAGCTTTTCCAAAACTTCAGCGTTTTTTTCTCTTTCAGCGTTCAGCTCTTCTGTAAGCTTTTCTACTTGTTTTGCAAGCTCCTCACTGCGCAGGGTTTCGCTTTTTAATTCGGCATTAAGGCTATCAATTTTCGCTAAAAGTTCTTTTTCTCTTTCTCTGAACTGCTCGTCCTGTTTGTCGATAAAAGCCAATACTTCGCTTTTATTAAATCCGCCCATAACGGTGGTCTTAAAGACCGCTTCCTCCATACCGTCCACCCTCCTGAATAATTGCCGCCGGCCGGCACTCCGATCTTAATACTATTACATCATATTATACCAATACACGACATCAAATACAATACCAGCAGGTGCCATTACCTCCACAATCTTATAATGCCGCTGTCATATAAATGTTTTAAAATCAGTATGCCTATCGGGAAAAAGATCATGCCGGCAAAACCTAAAGCTTTCAGTCCAATTACCATCGCGAGCAGCGTCACAAGCGGATGCAGCCCGATATGGTTTCCCACAAGGCGCGGCTCAATAATATTTCTCACTACAGATATTATCGCATAAACTATCGCAAGCCCCGCTCCCAAATAGAATTTCCCCGCAAGAAATTCTATAATGGCCCACGGTATCATGACCGTCCCTGTCCCGAGGACAGGCATTATATCGACGAGGGCTATGACGGCGGATATAACAATGGCGTTCGGTATTCCCAGCAGCATAAGCCCGATTGACAGTTCAACAAATGTTATGACCATAAGCTTTAAGTAGGCTTTGACAAGCTTCGTTACAGTATTAAGGAAAAAGTTTTTTAATTCACGGGCTGTTTCACGATACCTCTCCGGCAAAGAGCGGAACAGCGTCTGCTTAACCCTCTGGTAGTCAGCAGCGATAAAGCACCCCGCCACAATGGTTATAATAAGGTCGAAAATGAATATCGGTAGTGAGGAGACAAAATCATGCAGAACGCCCGCCGCCCAGTCGGGCAACTGGGACAGCCGCAGCAGCTGCTGTGATATTCCGCTCAGCGAGGTGTCAAATTTCATGCCTGTGCTTTTCTGCAGGCGGGTCATTAGGGGGGAAATGTTTTCTGAAATGCTTTTGAGCAAACTTGTAAGGCTGTCGATAATCGCAGGAAGGCTCTGGGCCCCGTCGCTTGTCCAGCGGAAAAGCTTGAAAAGGCAGAACCCCATTATCACAATCAGCAGCGCAGTCAGCAGCAAAACGCCAACTACCGAACAGGCCTTCATATTGGCGTGTTTTTTCTCATGCAGGTATCTTGCCGGCCGCTGAACAACCGCGGCGAGAATAAATCCGATTATAAACGGCATTACCCAACCCAATACGTACTTTACTGCAAAATATATGATAACTACAAGAATAGCAAAGAATGCGCAGTTTATCAGAAAGTTTACTTTTCTTTTGCTGTTGTCAGACAAGGATTGACCTCCCTTCCCCCTGCCTATGCAGTTTCCCGCTTGCCTTATTGTGCGTTTCTGCGTGGGAAAAATCTTAAATCAACCCTTTCTATTTTTCCTATTTTTGCCTGTTTATATGTAAAATTTATCGATATTATTCTCCGCATTTGGCCATTTTGTTAGAAAACAGCGATGAGTGAACACTAAAGCCATTATAGATATGACAAATTGCTATATATCGAGATAAAGGTGTAAATCGAAGAAAAATGGAGCACCCTGAAGAAAAATCGAGCTTTACTCGCATATTTTGAATCTAACAGAGGTTGAAACGGCAATTTATAAAATGTTATAGTGTACACACGAGCAATACATGCGTTCTTGTAGGGTGGACTGGCTGCTTAAAATCGCATTGAAAACATCCGGTACAAGTTCCGCTTTACACATAATTAACATTGCGTTTTGAATCGTACTTAAAAATCACTTTAAGTAATGCTTATTCGGACACAACATTCATAATGACAAAAAACCAAGCACATTCCCACGCGGCCATTACTGGAGGGATTTTAAATGAATTCAATGCCACATTATCTGTTGGTTGAAAGTCAGGTGCTTCCTGAGGTGTTTCTGAAGGTTGTCGAGGCAAAGCGACTGCTTTTGTCCGGTCAGGTCCATTCAGTCAACGAGGCGGCGCGTGCAGCAGGCATATCAAGAAGTGCCTTTTATAAGTATAAGGACAGCGTCCATCCATTTAACGAGGAAGCAGGAGGATATATTGTTACATTGCACGCAATGCTGCGGGATGAAGCCGGCATGCTTTCAAAACTCACCAGCCTTTTGTATCACGAAGGTGCAAATATAATGACAATAAATCAGAACATACCTGTCGGCGGGTATGCTCCTGTCACTGTGACAGCGCGGGCGGACGGCATGAAGATTTCCTTGACCGACCTGCTTGACCGTATCCGTGAAATTGATGGAATCAACAACGTAGAAGTAGTTTCAGGGTTTTGACAGCAAATAGGCTTTATTTGAGCTTTCATTCAGCCGCATGAAAGTCTTTGCAAAATTTACGGCGGCAGCTAAGGAGGCACAGGCAAAATGGTTTATATCGCTGTAATGGGACATGGCGTTGTCGGTTCCGGCGTCGTCGAAGTCTTTTATAAAAACAACAAAAGCATCATTTCCAAAGCCGGAATCGATATGGACATAAAATACATACTTGATATAAGGGATTTCCCCGGATTACCCTATTCGGACAAATTCATCAAGTCATTCGACCCGATAATAAACGACCCTGATATAAAGATTGTTGTCGAAGTCATGGGCGGTCTCGAACCATCATACACATATGTGAAACGCTGCCTTATGGCCGGCAAAAGCGTTGTTACTTCAAACAAAGCCCTTGTCGCCGCTTATGGTTCGGAGCTTTTAGAGATTGCAAAAAACCATAACGCCAACTTTCTCTTTGAAGCGAGTGTAGGAGGCGGCATCCCGATTCTGCGCCCGATAAGCCAATGCCTTGCCGCCAATGAAATAAAAGAGATTGCGGGTATTTTGAACGGCACGACAAACTTTATTCTGACAAAGATGATCTCTGACGGCATGGACTTTAAATCCGCCCTTGAGCTTGCACAGAAACTCGGCTATGCCGAAAGGGACCCGGCGGCCGACGTCGAGGGCATGGATGCCTGCCGCAAAATCTGCATCCTCGCTTCGCTCGCTTTCGGCAAGCATGTCTATCCCGAGGACGTACATACAGAGGGCATTACTAATTTGACCCTTGAGGACGTCAAATACGCTGAGGCATGGGGCGGAGTAATAAAGCTTATCGGCCGTGTAAAAAAGATTGAAGGCGGCAGGATCTCAGCTATTGTCTGCCCCGCTTTTGTCAAGAAAGAAAGCCAGCTTGCCAATGTTGACGACGTGTTCAACGGCATTATGGTGCGCGGCGACGCCATAGGCGACGTCGTGTTCTACGGGCGCGGAGCCGGCAAGCTTCCGACCGCAAGCGCCGTCGTTGCCGACATAATCGACGAGGCAAAACACCTCGGAGCCCGCAAATACATATACTGGGCCCCTGCCGAAAAGGGATATGTATGTGATTATAAAGACATGGCATCTTCATTCTTTGTCAGGGTAAAATCCCATGACAAGGCCATGACACTCAAAGCCGCAGAACCGCTTTTCGGCAAGATAACAGAAGCTGTCTGTCCTGACAGTCCGAAAGACGAAGCCGCATTTATCACACAGCCTATGCCTGAAGGGCAATTTGAGAGGGCGCTCGCTTCCCTGTCCTCACTCGATATAAACGTGATTTCAAAGATAAGGGTTATGGCCGATATCTGACCACCTTGTTTGATTTTATATATAAAAAGGTATTTGCTATATCGAAAAACCGCAATTAAGGCGGCTCTGATATGCAAAAAATTTTGTTTTCAGACATCATCGATTATTATTGATTAAACACAAATAAAGGCGTATCCTATAGAATGTAGTAGGAGCGCCTGAGGTTGTTAAAGGAGTTTTCCGTCATGATAAAAATAAGGGTTCCCGCCACAAGCGCGAATCTCGGTTCCGGGTTCGATTCCCTGGGGCTTGCGCTGAAAATGTATAATCAGGTGATGATGGAGGAAACCGACGGAATTGACATAACTACAAGCGATGGGTCTTGCGTACCCGTTGACGATACAAACCTCATATACAGCAGCGCTAAATTTCTATATGAGCTCTGCGGGCACAAATTCCGCGGGTTGAAGCTTATTCAGGAAAACAATATCCCGATGACGCGCGGCCTCGGCAGTAGTTCGGCCTGTATCGTAGCCGGCCTTGTCGGCGCTAACGCACTGCTGGGCGACCCGCTCTCAAAGGACGATTTGGTGAACCTTGCCGCAAGGCTTGAGGGGCACCCTGACAACTCTACGCCGGCAATACTCGGCGGCCTCGTTGCCTCCGTTTTCGACGGCAACAGGGTTTACAGCGTCAAGGTCCCGATTTCCGGCAGGCTGAGGTTTGCCGCCTTTATCCCGAATTTTGAGCTCAAAACAGAAGTGGCGCGCGCAGCGCTTCCTGAAATGGTTCCGCACAAAGACGCTATTTATAATCTTTCACGCGCCGCCCTTATGACTGCGTCGCTGTTCTCCGGCAGGCTCGACAATCTTAAAATTGCCGCCGGCGACAGGCTTCACCAGCCATACCGGCTTAAATTCATAAAAGGTGCGGAAGAAATCTTCGACTTGGCCTTGAAATCCGGAGCATATGCAACATTTATCAGCGGGGCGGGTCCGACGCTTATGGCGATGGTCAATGTGACTGACCTCGGTTTTGCCGACCGCGTAAGCGAGGTACTGAAAAACAAAATGCCCGACTGGAAGCTTGTAATGCTCGACTGTGACGAAGAAGGCGCAACTGTCGAAAACGTGTAAAATTGAATTTTGCCGCCTCGGAACAGCAACATCTAATCTATATGGCGGTTATTATATAGGAAGGAGCATTTTATGAGTCTTATTGTACAAAAATTCGGCGGCACGTCCGTTGCGGACGCGGACAGGATTCGCAATGTGGCGAAAATCATAACAGATACTTATAAGGCCGGCAACAATGTTGTAGCCGTAGTCTCCGCTCAGGGCGATACAACCGACGACCTGATTGCAAAGGCCGCGGAGATAAACCCTGCAGCCTCAAAGCGTGAATTGGACGTTCTGCTTTCCTGCGGCGAACAGATTTCAATGTCATTGCTCGCGATGGCTATACAGAAACTCGGATTTCCGGTTATTTCTCTTACCGGCTGGCAGGCCGGCTTGAAAACCGACTCAGCCTATGGGAACGCGAGAATCAAACAAATCGATACCGATAGGCTGAACGCTGAACTCGACAAAGGAAAAATCGTAATAATTGCCGGTTTCCAAGGTATCAACAAGTACGATGACATAACAACTTTGGGCCGCGGCGGTTCTGATACAACCGCAGTAGCTTTTGCCGCAGCGCTTAAAGCCGACCTGTGCCAAATCTTTACTGATGTTGACGGTGTATATACTGCCGACCCGAGGATAGTAAGTGACGCCGTCAAGCTCGATGAGATATCCTATGATGAAATGCTCGAACTTGCTTCCCTCGGAGCGCAGGTTCTTCATAACCGTTCAGTTGAGCTGGCGAAAAAATACCATGTAAATCTCGAGATCCTTTCAAGTTTTAAAAATGTTCCCGGAACTAAAGTCAAGGAGGTCGTCAACGTGGAAAAAATGCTGGTCAGAGGAGTAACCCGCGACAATGACATTGCGCGCATATCAATAATAGGGCTGCCAGACGAGCCGGGTATCGCCTTTAAGATATTCTCGCTTCTGGCTCAGAAGCGCATTAATGTCGATATCATCCTTCAGTCGATAGGACGCTGCAACACGAAAGACTTAAGTTTTACCGTTGCAAAGCCCAACCTTGACGCAGCTCTCAGCATCTTAAACGACAACATAAATTCCTTCAAAGGAAAAAGCATTACTTATGATGACCATATTTCCAAGGTTTCTATCGTCGGCGCTGGCATGGAGTCAAACCCCGGTGTAGCGGCAAAGATGTTTGAGGCGCTTTATGACGCAAATATAAACATCCAAATGATTTCAACAAGCGAAATCAAAATATCCGTCCTTATTGACAGAGACGATTCTGAAAAGGCCGTTAAAGCTATCCACGAACGTTTTAAACCAGCAGATTAAGTCAATAATAAATACCCCTGCTTTATTAATAAGCAGGGGTATAATGTTAATTGGTTTCATAAGGTCATGGAGGACTTATGTCAAAAGTAAGAAATCAAAACATATTCCCTATTGTTTTTCTTGTAGCGCTGTCCTTAATCGCCGAGATTTTTATATTCAACTTTAGATATTTTCAGGAAATATTCTCGTATGCTGCACATAAAACCATTGGGACAGCGGAATTTTCCAATATCAATAACTGCAGGATAGGGCAAACAGGTATTACAATACAAGACGGTTCCGAATTTTATATAGACAATCCTGAAACTTCAGTAAAATCAATAAAGCTCATTACTGACGGCTCAGGGTCCTTTAATGTCTCAGTAAGCTATACCGACGAAAACTTCTCACAATCAGAACAGGACGCTGGAATTTGGTCATATTATCCGCATATTGAGAGTTCAAAATATATACGCCTTAACACCTTCGGAAACTGCAAAAGCTTAAAATTCACATTTTCAAGTACAATCGGCAGGCCGGTGATAAAATCAGTCGAGCTAAACTCTCCGTATTTTCATTTTAGCATATCGCGTTTTGTAATATTTCTGTCCATATTGTTTTTAATATACGCCGCCCGTCATACACAGTTGTGGAACTATAGTGTCGGCAGCAAAAAATATCTGGCGGGAACTTCGCTTTGCATTATTTATTTCGCCGCAGCCATAATCTGTGCGAAGCTTCACGTAAACTATGGACAACTGCCGTTTAACAGAAATATAAGCATGTCCAGCGATATATACCAACTGCTGACGCAGGCGTTCAGCAATGGGCAGGCCAGCCTAATGGTTTCCCCTCCGGAAAAACTGCTTAATCTTACCAATCCATATGACCCCAGCCTTAGGGATTTCGATTATCTTTTTGACAGTTCGTTTTATAACGGGAAATACTATTGCTATTTCGGCATAACACCGGTTATAACCCTTATGCTGCCGATAAAATTGTTGACCGGGGTCTATATCTCATCCTCATTTGCATGTTTTCTTTATATTCTCCTAATGCTGTTCGCAGGCCTGTTTTTATATTACAACATTGTCATGAAGTGGTTCCCCGATACTGGGTTTATGCCGTTTTTGGCGGGTGCAATCGCCCTTGTGTTCGGTTCGGGGTTCTTTTGGCTCATCGCCCGGCCCATGTTCTATGAGCTGGCTGAAACCTGTGCGATCACCTATCTGTTTCTGGGGTTTGCGTTTGCAGTATTATGTTCCCGGGAAAATGCCTACAAATCCTTGACCCTTTTCGCTTCCGGCCTTTCATTTGCCTTGATGGTCGCTTCCCGTCCGACATTCGTTTTCTATATAGCGGCATCTATCCCGTTGATACTCCCTCAGATTATCAAAAAGGCCGGAAAACTGGATTTAAAACGGATGGTATGCTTCCTGACACCGCTCGCCGTATTTGCGATAATCCTGATGGTTTATAACTACGTGAGATTCGGTTCGCCTTTCGACTTCGGCCAAAAATACCAGCTCACGGTCAGTGACATACGCCTTAACAAGCCGACGAACCTCGCCATACTGCCAACCGGTATCTACCATTACTTTTTCGCGCCGCTGGATATCGATATGACTTTTCCGTTCTTCCATGTTGTCCAAAGGACTCCCGACGTCTCCTCCGGGTATTACTTTAACTTTCCCTGCGCCGGGCTGTTCAATTATCCTATTATGCTCATACTCTTCGCTTCAGTATATATAATCAAGCGCATGGGCAAGGAAAGGCGCTGCCTTAAGCATTTCACCGCCCTGCTGATTATTATTGCGCTAATTATAACCTATCTCGACATTACGCTCGCCGGCGTGCTTGAGCGCTATATGCTGGATATTACCCCCGTCTTTATGATTGCGTCCCTAATCCTGTGGTTTGAGACGCTTACTTATTTCGAAAGGAAAGGGGCAAAGCGCCCTACCCAGCGGCTGTTTTTTGTCATATGTGTAGCAACCGCCGTAATATCGACCCTTGCGACGTGCCTCGGTGAAAATGATGTTCAAGCTGCTTTAAACCCAGTGCATTTCCAGAGGCTTTCCTCGCTGATAGAGTTTTGGAGATAATAAACGGCAAGCTCAGGCTTCTGCTCAGCCTCCATAGGCGGCTGAGCTAATTTATTGCTAAACTATCAGACGGCAATGGTGTTCCAAAAATGCTGTCCGGACGAAACAGGGCCTTAAAAAACTGGGACTGTTTAAAAACAGTCCCAGTTTTTTTATTCAAGCGTATCTATTTCCATGTTCGCGCAGGCATTGAGCTCAGGCCCTGCCGTGTTGCCAGCTAAAAACTCGTAATAGCCTTGACTGCCGACCATAGCGCCGTTGTCTCCGCACAGTGACAGCGGCGGCATATACAGGCTGCAGCCCCGCTTTTTGCACTCAGCTTCCAGCCGCTCCCTTAGCCCCGAATTGGCTGCCACACCGCCGGCGACGGCGATTTTCTTATATCCGAATTTATCCGCCGCCATCATAAGCCGCTCCGACAGCATATCGACGACTGCCTGCTGGAATGAAGCGGCCACGTCGTTTTTATTTATCTCAATGCCCTTTTGCTGAGCGTTGTGGACACAATTTATAACCGCTGTTTTAAGTCCGGAAAAGCTAAAATCATACGGCGAGCCTTCCACCTTCGGCCTTGGAAAATGTATCGCTTCGGCATTGCCTTTATGCGCCGCCTCGTCCATAAACTTGCCGCCGGGATAAGGGAATCCGAGGGAACGTGCGGCCTTGTCAAAGGCCTCGCCCGCGGCGTCGTCCCGCGTCCGGCCGAGCACTTTGAAACTGGTATAGGATTTGACCTCCACTATATGGCTGTGGCCTCCCGACGCCACAAGGCATAAAAAGGGCGGCTCAAGCTCCGGGTGCGCAATATAATTCGCCGCGATATGGGAACGCAGGTGATGAACGGGAATCAGCGGCACGCCGAGCGACAATGCAAGCCCCTTGGCGAAATTTACCCCGACAAGCAGCGCGCCAATAAGGCCCGGGGCATAAGTAACCGCTATGGCATCAATATCCGAAAACTCACAGCCGGCGGTTCTTAATGCCTCCTTTGTTATCTGGGCAATAACCTCCGTGTGCTTGCGGGAGGCTATCTCCGGCACCACCCCGCCGTATATCCGGTGTATCTCTATCTGTGACGAAACAATGTTTGAAAGCACATGCCTGCCGTCCTCAACTACCGAGGCGGCTGTCTCGTCGCATGATGATTCGAAAGCAAGGATTTTCAAAAAAACACTTCCTGTAATTTGAGTTTACGTCGCAAGTCTTAATAATACTTTGTCATTATCAAGGCGTCCTCTTTGGGCTCATCATAAAACCCCTTGCGTATTCCAGCCTCATCAAAGCCCGCGCGCCTGTAAATGTCGATCGCCACCACATTTGAGCAGCGGACTTCAAGCGTTAGCAGAGCAAGACCTTTTTTTCTCGCGTAATTGTCAAGCTCATTTATAAGAGCGGTCGCAATGCCCCTCCTGCGGTAGTCGGGGTGAACCGCGATGTTAGTGATGTACCCTTCATCAATTATGTGGTGCATTCCGGCGTATCCAACAGTTTTGCCGTCAATGACCGCTACAAGAAAAACTGCAAGCGGGTTTGAAAGTTCCTCGGCAAGTGCCTCAAAAGACCAGGGTTTCGAAAAACTGAGCTTTTCGATTTCTGCAATCTCCTCGATATGCCTTGCCTGCATTTTGACAATCTGCGGGCGTCGCAAGTGGTCGTCCATAAAACAAAGCCATTCCTTTCAACGCTTTATTATATCATTTAAAGCGGCAAGAATCTGGTCCCTGCACGCTCTGTAAACATTTATATCCCCGCCGAACGGGTCCTCAATGCCCCCGCCCAGTACCCTTATCTTATCCTCGGCTTCGGGGAACAGGCCGATAAGCGCCTTCGCGTGAGAATCCGACATGCAATAGATTTCGTCGCTCTCTTCAATCAGCCTGCGGGTGACAAGACGCGCTTTGTGCTGGCTTAAATCGGCGCCGAGTTCTTTTACGGCTGCCATCGCATTGTCAGAGGCGGGCGAACCGGTATACGCCGCTATACCCGCGCTGGAGGCGGATATATCGGTGATATTGCGTTCTTTTAGCATTTTATTAAACAAAACCTCGGCCATAGGGCTTCGGCAGGTATTACCTGTGCAGACAAATAAAATCTTTTTCATAGCCACTCCATTTTGCAAAAAGCAATAATTGAAATTCAGCCTTTAGCAGCGTACCATGAATCGCCGCAGTGAACATCTGCTTCAAGCTTTACGGACAGCTTCATCGCGGCTTCCATTTCCTCGCGGAGTATCTTCCCTGCGCGCTCCGCTTCCTCTTTCGGCGCCTCGACTATAAGCTCGTCATGAACCTGAAGAATCAGCCTTGACTTCATATGCTCCGCCAACAGCCGGTCGTGCACCCTTATCATCGCGATTTTGATAATGTCCGCTGCGGTGCCTTGAATCGGGGTATTGCGCGCAACCCGTTCCCCGAAAGACCTTATGTTGCGGTTTGAAGATGCAAGCTCCGGCAGATTGCGGCGGCGTCCGAGCAGCGTCTCCACATAGCCTTTTTCATATGCGCTCTTGATGACATGCTCCATATAACTGCGGACACCGGAAAACTTATTTAGATAGCCTTTAATGTAGCTGTCGGCCTCTTTAACCGAAACGCCGATATCCTGAGACAAGGAGAAGGCACTAATGCCGTAAACTATGCCGAAATTGACCGCCTTCGCGCGGGAACGCATAAGAGGTGTCACCATACTAAGCGGCATATTAAACACCTGAGAAGCTGTGAGCGTGTGTATATCAACCTTGTTGTTAAAGGCGTCAATCATGGCCTTGTCGTTTGCGACATGGGCGAGTATCCGCAGCTCAATCTGCGAATAGTCCGCGTCGACCAATACGCAGCCCTTTTCCGGAATGAAGAAGCGGCGCAGTTCCCGCCCTACTTCGCTCCGGACCGGTATATTCTGCAGATTCGGCTCGGTGGAGCTTATCCTTCCTGTGCGGGTTTCAACTTGGTTAAAGTTTGTGTGTATGCGCCCGTCGCTGGCTATTACCTTTACAAGCCCGTCAGTATAGGTTGACTTGAGCTTCGACAGCTGGCGGTACTCCAGCAGAAGGTCAATTACCGGGTGATAGCCGCGCAGGCCTTCGAGAACCTCCGCGTTGGTGGAATAGCCCGTCTTTGTCTTTTTCTTTGCCGGCAGCCCCAACTTTTCAAAAAGGGCCATTCCGAGCTGCTTCGGTGAATTTATATTAAACTCATATCCCGTATATTCATAAATTTGCTTTTCTATCTCTTTTAGCTTTGATTCCAGCGCCTCGCCGTAATTCTTTATACCCTCGGCATCAACCTTGAAGCCGACTGTCTCCATCTGGGCAAGGACACCGGCAAGCGGCAGCTCGACGTCATAATAAAGCCGTTCCTGCCCGTTTTCCTCTATCTTTTTTGACATTACAGGATAAAGGGCACGCACTGCAACAGCGGTTTTTGTGGCCTCAACAACGTCCTCAATGAGGCCGAAGGGGCAGTCGGCCGCCGGTGGGGTTACCCCTAATTTTGCGCAGAGTCTTGACGGCTCATATGAATTTGAGAGAGGGTCAAGCACATACCCCGCCAGCATTGTATCGAACGCGGCACCGCGAAAATCATATTCCGATTTAAGGCACTCCGCGTGTATCGGCTTTATGTCATGGGTGCGCTTTTTTATATTTTCATCTTCGAAAAATCCCTTTAAAAATTTATCATAACCTTTTGTTTTTTCCGGCAAAGCCACTTGGACATCTTTGTCGAACGCAAAGCAAAGAGCGGCAATCTCGCCGCCTATTACGGCTGAAAAGTCGGCCTCTCCCGCCTTTTTCAGGCGCGCGAGCAGCTTTTCTCCGTCCTCGGCGACCTTAACCGGCACGGTTTCGGCCGACAATACGGCCTCTATGACCTCCGGCTCCTGCTGAAGCCCCAATTTTTCAATCAGCTTGTAAAACTCAAGGCGCCGCAGCAGTTTATATAGTCCTGCGTTATCAGGTTTTGCCATCTTCAGCTTGTTTATATCCGTTTCAACCGGTGCATTAGTGCGGATTTCGGCAAGGTCGCGGCTCATAAAAGCGCTGTCGCGCCCCGCCTCAAGCTTTTTCCTTAGTGAATCGCGGATTTCAAGCTCCGGCAGATGGTCATAAATATACTGTACTGTCCTATAGTCTTGAATAAGCTTCAATGCGGTCTTTTCGCCGACCCCGGGAACGCCTGGAATACGGTCGGAGGTATCGCCCATCAGCGCCTTTACTTCGATAAGCTCCCGCGGCTCGACACCATAGACTTCATGAATTTTCGCCACATCGTAAATAGTTGTTTCCGGCCTGCCGCCCTTTGTGCCCGCAAGCATAACTATGGTTTTATCGCTGACGAGCTGCAGGCTGTCCCGGTCTCCTGTAGCAAGGACGCACTCGTCCCCGCGCTTTTGGCAGGCAGCAGCCTCGGTGCCTAATATATCGTCCGCCTCAAAACCCTCGGCCTCAAGCCTTACAATGCCCATTTTGTCAAGAAGCTCCTTTAAAATCGGCACCTGCATCTGGAGCTCATCCGGCATCGGCTTTCGCCCGGCTTTATATCCGTCGTATTCATTATGGCGGAAGGTGGGAGCGGCAAGGTCGAACGCCACCGCCACTGCGTCGGGCTTCGTTTCGTCGAGCAGCTTGTTCAATATGTTTACAAAACCGTAAATGCCGTTAGTAAAGAGACCGTCCCTCGTTGAGAGCAGTTTAATGCCGTAGAATGCGCGGCTAAGTATGCTGTTTCCGTCAATTACAAGAAGCTTCATCAATTTCTCCTTTTTTCACTTTAATTAAAATCCGCTGTCTGGGCAGCAACGGGCATAGTGGAAAAGAAACTGCTGTGCTATGCCGCCGTACTTCGCGAATTCCTCCGGAAAACCGTCGGGATAGAATCTGGCAAGAACACGCTTGACCCAAACGTCTATAGGAAATGCGTCAAGACGCCCGCAGCCGAAAAGAAGCACGCAGTCCGCAACCTTCGGCCCGACGCCTTTTATCTTCATCAGTATCTTTCGCGCGTCGGCAAGCGGTATGTAAGTAAGTGCGTCAAAATCAATTTCACCGCTCACGACGCGCCTTGCCGCGTCAAGGATATACCTTGCCCGAAAACCGCTTCTAAGCGGCGCAAGGTCCTCCTCATTAAGTGGGGCCAGACGCGACGCTTCAGGGAAAGAATACTCGTTTTCCCCTATTTTGTCTCCAAAATTTTCGCAAAGCCGGGACACAATACCTTTTATGCGGGGAATGTTGTTGTTCTGGGATATTATAAACGAACACAGCGTTTCCCACGGTTCCTGCCTTAAAATACGAATCCCCGGGGCAAACTTTATCGCCTTTTTCAGCACCGGGTCGGCAGACAGGGCTTCCAGAACCGGTTTATAGTCCCGGTCGAGGTCAAAATATTTCCTAAGCTTCGGCTCCATAGCCTTCTCGGCGCCCGATATACACAGCCAGTCCCCGTCCTTTTTTACTTCCAGGCTTCTGCCCAGCGCAATACCTTTCCATATGCCTTCGTCAATTTTATCCCAGCGGAAACACTGTCCGCAGTCAAACGTCACATCAGGGTCAAAGGCGTTTATATCAATCTTCATTATATATCTATCTGAGTCCATTTTAAGTTAACCTTTCGGGGCCAATTTTGCTTATACAGATATATAATATAATTTTAAACTCAAATAGTCAATTGCAAGATGACCCTCCCACAAGGGCTGACGCTTTTTCGAGAATTGTTTTCACCGCGCTGTATTCTTTCTCGGGGTATATTACAGCTTGTATATTTTTCTTTATTGATAATGTACGCTTTCGCCCGATATCCTCTTCTGCGCTCCCGACTATCGCGTAATGGGTTATACCGGGGTTTAGCATTCTATCGAAAACGTCCATTGTTCTGTCCTGTTCGAGGCTGCACCCCAAAAATAGGACGCTTTTCTTTGAAAAGACCGCTTCCAGCTCTCTGACAAGGGCTCCCCCTTCCCGATAGCAGAAGTCATACCGTTCCCCTGTCAAAACAAGGCGGTCAGGGCTTTCTATGTCGCCGTGCAGTTTAAACAGGCAAGGGCAGTTTATCCCTTTTAGGGCGTCGCTGAGCAGCCCGCCCTGTGGAGGATGGCCCACCGCTTTAAACCGCTTGCCCCTCAGCTCATATACGTGCTCCAGTGTCCTGTCAAAATTGGTAGTCAGCACAAGGCCTTCAAAAAGCTCCGGCAGTATATACACCGCCTGATTCTTTAAAGCTCCTATTGCCTCAGGAGACTTGAGTTTCTGCTCCCCGAAGGCCTCGATGATATCCTGACGGAACTTGTCCCCGCGGCTTTTCTCGATTATCCCCGCCGCTTCCTCGTAATTTCCGTTATCTAATAGCGACTGCACCTTCGATTTTTCGGCGGGGTTAAGATTTTGCGCCGACTGGTTCAAAAAATCTTTCCAGCAGGGATAGAGAAACGCCGAAAGGCCCGCGCCGACAAAGGGCACAATCCTGCTGATATCATCGCAAAGGCGGTCAAAAGCGCTCCTGTTTTCCGCCGAATAAGCCATTATTTCCTCAAAATCTAACGCCGCCGATTCCTCCTTATGCCGGTTACTATTTTACAATATAACACGCCTGTCTAAAATTATTCCGTCGAAACTTCCGGCATGGAGTGAAACAACTTGTGCATATATATGCCTATGTGGGGGTGCTGTTTATGCCGAGTGATTTTGATTATAACCCGACCTTGGGAAAGATGTATGCGCAGACATTTGCACTTAATTATAATGTCCCGCCGGAACAGCGGCTGTTTTATTACGCGGACGGACAAGACTGCACAAACTTTATCAGCCAGTGCGTCTGGGCGGCTTACGGCGGATGGATACCCGGCTTTACTGAAAATATAGTAAAGAAAAATGCGGATCGCATATTAAACGATGTGCGGCAGGTAAGGGGCATATGGTACGGCTCAAAAAGCAATATAGGCTCGAACCGCTGGTGCAGAGTCGAGGAGTTCTTCAGTTATGTCACCGACACAGGAAAGCGGCTCGGCCCTATGGCGCAGCAGATTGCTGAGGGCGACTGGTCGAGCATTGACCCCGGGATAATACTTGAAGGTGATGTTATTCAGCTCGTAGTAACTACTTATATTCCCGACAGGTACGGGCACGGGCTTTATGTCACCAAAAGCGGCCCGACATGGGACGATGTGCTCATCTGCTGCCACACCGACGATAAGCTCGACGAGCCCCTCGGCTGGTTTGCGCAGTTCCCTGACGAATACAAGAAGTTAAGGATTTTGAGATTTACAAAGGGCAGATTCTTAAATTAAAAATTTTACAGAAATAATAATCTCATCGCAGATAATACTAATCTTGCGCCGTTATTGCGGCGTTTTCATGGACATTCACCATGATAAAAGGAGGTCTTGCCCTATGGGTAGGCGTTCAATTATGAGCGATAAGCTTAAATTTGAAATTGCCAAAGAACTGGGCGTCGATGATAAAGTCAGAAGAGAAGGCTGGGGTTCCGTTTCAAGCCGTGACTGTGGTAACATGGTCAAAAAGGCGATTGAAATAGCGGAACGCAACATCGGACAATAGACCTCGGAATTCTCCGCACCAATAGGTGCGGAGAATTTTATTGACAGCATAGATTAACGTGTTAATATATTTGTAATAAGTAATTTCCAAATATATAAAAAGCGAAGTGAACTGTATGGAAAAAGACATCAAAAAACTCATATCTCAGATGACGCTTGAAGAAAAAGCCGCAATGCTTTCCGGAAGCGACAGCTGGCATACGGCAGCGGTTGACAGGCTCGGCATACCGTCGGTTATGATGGCGGACGGCCCTCACGGATTGAGAAGGGAAACCGGAGTCCGGGGCGAAAGTTACCCTGCTACATGCTTTCCCACTGGAAGCGCGCTGGCCTGCTCATGGGACAGGGCGCTTATAACCCGCCTTGGCTCGGCACTGGCGGATGAGTGCCGCTCTCAGGGCATTTCTATTATTTTAGGCCCTGCTGTAAACATAAAGCGCTCGCCGTTGTGCGGACGCAATTTTGAGTATTATTCAGAAGACCCCTATCTTTCCTCACAGACCGCCTCTGCGTACATTAAAGGCGTTCAGTCGAAAGGCGTTGGAACGTCACTAAAGCATTTTGCTGCCAACAATAAAGAAACCGACCGGATGACCACCGACACCGTAGTAGATGAACGGACTCTCAGGGAAATCTATCTTGCGAGCTTTGAAACCGCCGTAATAGAAGCAAAGCCTTGGACGGTTATGTGCGCCTATAACAAATTAAACGGCGAATTCTGTTCAGAAAACCGGTACCTCCTTACAGATATTCTTCGTAAGGAGTGGGGCTTTGAGGGAATGGTGGTATCCGACTGGGGCGCAGTAAACGAGCGCGACGACGGTGTCCTCGCCGGCCTTGACCTTGAAATGCCGACAAGCTTTGGCGTCAACACACAGAAAATAATCGACGCCGTAAAAAGCGGCAAAATTCCGGCTGAAGCGCTCGACAGGGCGGTCGGGCATGTCCTGAGCCTGGTTTTGAAATGCATTGAGGCGAAAAAGTCTTTCCCGCATACAAAGACATTCACAGACAGCGAACATCACGCACTTGCCCGTGAAATCGCTTCGCAGTGCATGGTTCTGCTCAAAAATGACGGAACACTGCCGCTCAAAAAAACAGGACGCCTTGCGGTCATCGGGCAGTTTGCCAAAAAACCGCGCTATCAGGGCGGCGGAAGCTCACACATTCACCCCACCATGCTGGATATCCCTCTCGATGAGATAAAGAAGTCCGCTCCCGGGCTGACCGTTCTATATTCCGACGGCTATGACTTAAGCGACGAAACCGGTGCTCCCGACCCTGCGCTCATAGATGAAGCGGTAAAAACGGCTGAATCGGCGGACGCCGCCGTTATATTTGCAGGGCTGCCGGATTCCTTTGAATCCGAGGGCTATGACCGCCGCCATATGAAGATGCCCGACAGCCACAACGCACTTATCGAGGCCGTTTCAAAGGTGCAGAAAAACACTGTTGTCGTGCTTTTTAACGGCTCACCGGTCGAGATGCCGTGGATAGGCTCGGTATCGGCGGTACTGGAGGGCTATCTCTGCGGTCAGGCCTCTGGAGGCGCCGCGGCGGATATCCTGTTCGGCGATGTCAACCCCAGCGGCAAGCTCGCTGAAACCTTCCCGAAAAAGCTCAGCGACAACCCGTCCTACCTCAACTTCCCCGGAGAGAAGCCTAACTATGTGGAATACCGCGAGGGCATCTTTGTCGGCTACCGCTACTATGAAAAGAAGCAGATTGCTCCCCTATTCCCGTTCGGGCACGGCCTTTCTTACACAACATTCGAATACAGAGGGATAAAGACCGATAAAACTGAAATCGGCGACGGCGATACGCTCACCGTTCAAGTGACAGTGGCTAACACGGGCAAAAGGGCGGGCAAAGAAACCGTCCAGCTCTATGTCCGGGACGTCGAAAGCAGCATAATGAGACCCTTCAAGGAGCTGCGCGGCTTTGAAAAAGTTGAACTTGAACCGGGAGAAGAAAAAACCGTCAGTTTCACCCTTTCAAAACGCGATTTCGCTTATTATGACACCGAGCTCAACAGTTTTGAAGTCGAGAGCGGTACTTTTGAAATCCTCGCCGGCGGTTCTTCCGCGGATACGCCTCTTTGTCAGACAGTAGTTTACCACAGCGGCGCTGTCAGAAAGCCAAAGTACAACAAATTGACGCAGATAGGAGAGATTGCGAAAAATCCTGCTGCTACCGCACTTTTGCAGGAGTTTTTGGCTAAATTCGGATTGAATATAGACATAAAAGCGCTTAGCCAATGGATTTACGAAATGCCGCTCAGGAATATTTACTTGACCGGAATAAATATTCCTCAGGAGGAATTCGACAACCTTATCGAAAAACTCAACAACCTATAAAAAAGTCCCGCCAAAAGGCGGGACTTTTTTGGTAGCCGGTAAAAACTAAATACTTGTTTATCGGGATCCTCTTCACCCCTAAAGCTATAAGGTTTCTCTTATAATATAAGATCAGGATCCCATTGACCATTGATGAATTATAGTCAAGACACCGTTTTATTTTCTCAACATTCTAAATCACCTTGGGGTTAAATTACATTATTCTTTCCAATATTTCGTGCAGTCATTGCTCCGCTTCATAAAACCGTAATCAATAAGTTCACGTCTTAAAGTCGCATAGTCAAATTCATAAATTGACTTTAATATAGCGTTAATTTCTTTTTCAGTATAAACATGATCTGCAATTTTTTGCAGCACTATTATCTTCTTTTTCGCTTTTGCGGGATATTTGGACAATTTTAAAAAAGTCCCGCTTAATAAGCGGGACTTTTAATTTTAATTTAGTGTATTCAATTTTGCGGCTTCGCTGAGGCTTTCAAATCCGGCCAGTAACGTAGTCATTCCGAGATACCAGTAGATATTCTGGACACCGTATCCCGGAATTCCTGCGAATATCAAGATAGCCGACAACATTTCAACAATACCCAGAATAACCATAAGCGGGATATTCACAATGTCGAGCATGCGGGCATATGCGATTATCCGCGAAACCCCCGACAAAAACAGCGCTGCACAAAGCCCGAGCCGAAAAGTTTCGATTGAGCTTATCGTTGAGCCCATGGTAAAACAAACATAAGCATATAATGTACCTGAGAAAATCGCCATTACGACGTCAGCAACGCCGCGGCTATAGAATAGCGGGCGCAGGATTCCAAGCGAAAATACCGCTACTAAAACCCATCCTTCAAGCAATATAAACAAGCCGTTTAATAACGATAGCGGAATAAACAAAAAAAGTATCCCGGACAAAAACAATATAACGGCATAGGCAATATAATATTTTTTCTCCTTTGCTGAAAACGCGCGTGACCGCTCAACAATAAAAGATGAAGCTC
The DNA here is from genome assembly GCA_000953215.1 of [Clostridium] cellulosi. Classification (NCBI taxonomy): domain Bacteria; kingdom Bacillati; phylum Bacillota; class Clostridia; order Eubacteriales; family Oscillospiraceae; genus Ruminiclostridium; species [Clostridium] cellulosi. Next base: position 145,775 of record LM995447.1, on the reverse strand, counting down.
TTAGCATAACACCCTCCTTGCGGCAGTTGCTGCATTAATATTATGTATACTCCGCAGGAAAGTTATGCAGTTTTATCGAATAAAAGGCAAATTAAACGATACTTGCAGTTTCGTCTGATAAATTTTAAAATTATTGTAGATTATCCCGCGGCATTTTGCCGCGGACGTTCGACATTAAAAAAGTACAGAGGCGAAATATTGTAATGAAATGGCTCTCACATCTCAAAACTATAAATCACCATAAAAGGCTCGTAATGCGTTATTGCTTCCGCGTCGGTTTGTATAAACAGGGGCTTTTGCACGATATGTCAAAATATTCACCCACAGAATTCCTCGTCGGCGCAAAGTATTTTCAGGGGAATCAGAGCCCCAACAACATTGAGCGGAAAGTAAAAGGGTACAGCAGCGCGTGGCTTCACCATAAAGGGCGCAACAAGCACCATCTCGAATACTGGATTGACTATGCAGTGGACGGCGACAGGCAATTGACCGGTATGGAAATGCCCGTGAAGTACGTTGTGGAAATGTTCTGTGACAGGGTCGCGGCAAGCAAAACCTACCGCAAAGAGCTTTACAAGGACAGTGACCCATACGACTATTACATGAAATCAAAAAGCCACTATTTACTCCATCCTAACACGAAGGCGCTGCTCGAAAAAATGCTCATTTCTCTCAAAGACAACGGCGAAGATGCCACCTTTTCGATGATAAAAAAAGAGATACTGCACAAATAATAAACGGGGCTGTGAAATTCACAGCCCCGTTTAGATTTCATCAGAAACGGAAATCGCGTTTGCCGCTGACAGCAATATCTTCGATATGCCGTCTTGCTATCTCACGTATCTTTTCGTTCGGAATTGTCATCAGTTCTCTCTTTATGACCTCATCACCCAGCGCTTTTGTCTCGGGCGTAGCATAGTCCTCAAGATATTCTTTCAATGTCATGAGGGCGTTTGGATGGCAGCAATACTGAATCTTGCCTGTCTTTGCAAGGCTCATAAAGCGGTCGCCTGTCCGCCCTTCACGATAGCAGGCAGTGCAAAAACTCGGAATATAACCCAGCTTTAACAGCCAATTGATTACCTCGTCCAAAGTACGGGTGTCGCTGCGCTCGAACTGGGCGGTGTTTTCCTCCGGTGACTCTTTTTCAGCATATCCGCCGACACTTGTGCTGGACGCGCCGCTTATCTGCGAAACGCCAAGGCTGAGTGCGCGCTCACGCGATTTCGGGGACTCTCGGGTGGAGATAATCATGCCGGTGTACGGAACTGCAATGCGGATAACGGCGACTATTTTTGCAAAGATGTCGTCGGAAATCGCATTTTTGAAACTCTTCGGGTCGATGTCATCCGCCGGGCAGATACGCGGTACGCTGATTGTATGGGGCCCGACGCCGAACGTCGCCTCAAGGTGTTCTGCGTGCATCAAAAGGCCGACAAAGTCATAGCGGTACATATTAAGGCCGAACAGCACGCCTAACCCTACGTCGTCTATGCCGCCTTCCATCGCGCGGTCCATCGCCTCGGTATGGTAGGCATAATCATGTTTCGGGCCGACCGGATGGAGCTTCTCATAGTTGGCTTTATTATAGGTCTCCTGGAACAGGACATATGTACCGATTCCTGCTTCCTTAAGTTTGCGGTAATTTTCGACGGTTGTTGCGGCAATATTGACGTTTACACGCCTGATGGCGCCGTTTTTGTGCTTTATGCTGTAGATAGTCTTTATGCTTTCCAGCACATACTCAATTGGGTTGTTGACCGGGTCTTCACCTGTCTCCAGGGCAAGGCGCTTGTGACCCATGTCCTGCAGCGCGGTTACCTCGCGGACTATTTCTTCCTGAGTCAGCTTTTTGCGCCTTATGTGGTGATTATTGTGATGATAAGGGCAGTAAACGCAGCCGTTCACGCAATAGTTTGATAGATATAGCGGGGCAAACAAGACAATGCGGTTGCCGTATATCTTCTGCTTTATCTCCATAGCCAGCTTATACATCTTCTCGTTTTCTTCCGGAAGGTCACAATCAAGAAGAACTGCCGCCTCCCGGTGATTAAGCCCTTTGCATTTGCTCGCTTTCTCGAGCAGGCTATTAATGAGGGCCTTGTTTCTCTTATTTTTCTCCGCGTATTCCAGTGTTTCAAGGATTTCTGCGTCGTCTATAAACTCTGTAGCCACTCTTGATTTTACATTATACATACATATTCCCCCCTGTTATTAGGCCTTTGTCAGAGCGGATTTGACTGAAACATTCCTTATCCTTCCGATTTTTCCTGTCAGCGCACTTATATCGTCGTTGCTCCCATCTACAATAAGGGAGATGACGGATATGCCCCTTTCTCTGTACGGGATACCCATTCTTCCGACTATAATATGAGCATATTCGTGAAGAACAGCATTAAGCTTTTCCACAGACCCTAAGTCTTCAACAACTATGCCTATTACGCCGAGCCTTTTCTCCAAAGCAGCCGCCTCCTTAAAATAAAAAACGCCTTTTCCGAAAAGAAAAGACGTTGATACTGCACATAAAGTTATGAGCCACGCCTTCCCGTTCGGAAATTTCTTCACGGTCAGATGCTGACATTTTAATCGGGAGGTTTGTTTAATCAAAACAGCTTAAACAAACGTCTGTAACATTAATTATACAACGGTCAATTATAATATTCAATACATTTGACGAATAAATGTTAATTGTTTAACAGAATTAATTTTCCCGTAATAGCACAAAAAGCCACGCTGAGCGTGGCTTTTTAAACTTACTTTATTATTCCGCCGTTTTTCAGCAGTGCTTTTAGCATCTTGACGGAGTTTTTATATGAGTCACTTGCGTCCTCCCTGTCGAGGGACGTTCCGTTAAAGGCCCGTATTGACAGATTGAGGTCGTAAAAGCCTGTCGGCATATCCTGTATCTTGAAGTCAGGCAGTTTTGAGAGCTTTACCCCGTATTGACCCGACAAACCGACATCCTTCAGATCCAGAAACATCCCTTGCTCTTGAAATCTCTTTAAAAACGTGTCATCCGTGATAAAGAGCGCCGTATCGGAACCTGCAATCTCAGCCATCAGCTTTGTCTGAAGTGCATACAAGACCTGCGCGTCTTGTTTTTGATTCATATTTATATAATCGCACCTGACAAACTTACGGCCATCCCTATTGAGATCGTCGGTGTATTTCGACAGCATATTTTCTATATCTGTCACTTTATCTTCCGAAAGAGTCACGCTGTCTGTAACCATTATGATTTCCATGTCGGGTTCAATGCGTTCTGCGCACTGCTTGACCATAAACGCGACACAGATAATCGCAAACACTGCAACTATTGTATGGATTTTATAATAGTACCAGAAATTAGACAGTTTCTTTTTAAACTGTTCCTTTGTCACCTTGTACCTCCCGCACATTAGTCCTTCGGTTTCATGGTCGGGAACAGCAAAACATCTCTTATTGACGGGCTGCCGGTAAGGAGCATTACAAGTCGGTCAATACCTATGCCTTCTCCGCCTGTAGGTGGCATGCCGTATTCAAGTGCAGTCAGGAAATCTTCGTCGAGCATTTCCGCTTCAACGTCACCGGCTTCGCGCTTTTTCATCTGTTCTATAAAACGCTCACGCTGGTCAATCGGGTCATTCAGCTCAGAATAGGCATTGCCCATCTCACAGCCGTTTATGAAAAATTCAAAGCGTTCAGTAAGTTCCGGACGATCCGGCTTGCGCTTTGTAAGCGGTGAAACCTCAACCGGATAATCAAGAATAAACGTCGGCTCAATAAGTTTTTTCTCGACAAGCTCGTCGAATGTGGCATAGAGTGCCTCACCCCAAGTCTTGCCGTCCTCTATTTCAACACCGAGCGATTTGGCTACTTCAACGGCCTTTTTAGCGTCACCGCGGAACGAATCAAAGTCAACACCGCAGTATTCTTTAACGGCTTCAATCATCGTAAGCCTGCGCCACGGCGCTGCAAGGCTTATTTCCCTATCGCCGCAGGTGACTTTATCTGTTCCGTTTACTTCTTTTGCAATATATGAAATCATTTCCTCTGTAAGGCGCATCATACCGTGGTAATCTGTGTACGCCTCATAGAGTTCAATTGTAGTAAATTCCGGGTTGTGTCTGACATCAATGCCCTCGTTGCGGAATATACGGCCTATTTCAAAGACTTTCTCCATTCCGCCGACGATGAGCCTTTTAAGGTTAAGCTCTGTCGCGATACGGAGGTACATGTCGAGATTAAGGGCATTGTGATGGGTTATGAACGGACGTGCCGCAGCGCCACCCTGAATTGTACTCAAAACCGGTGTCTCGACCTCAATATACCCGCGCTCTTCAAGGAAACTGCGCATAAGGCTTATGATCTTGCTGCGCTTTACAAATGTATCTTTTACCTCAGGGTTAACAATGAGGTCAAGATAACGCTGGCGATAGCGCGTCTCGGTATCCCTAAGCCCATGCCATTTTTCCGGCAGCGGGAGAAGCGATTTTGAAAGCAGCTTCAATTCATGTGCATGAATGGAAATCTCGCCGCGGCGTGTTTTGAATACCTCACCTTTTACGCCGATAATATCGCCTATATCCCACTTTTTGAATTCAGCAAAGTTCTCTTCCCCGATATCGTTAATTCTGACATAGACCTGCATTCTGCCTGTCGAGTCATGCACATCGATAAAATTCGCTTTGCCCATATCGCGGCGGCTCATGAGCCTGCCGGCGATACTGACTTCCTTGCCTTCATATTCCTCGAACTTTTCGCGGATATTGCCGTTTAATGTATCGCGGTCATAATAAGTTACCTTATATGGGTCTTTTCCAGCTTCCTGCAGTTCCTTCAGCTTTTCGCGCCTTATCCTTATAAGTTCACTTAAGTCCTGCTCGTTTTCTTCCATTGTATTGTTGTTGCTATTGTCCGCCGCCATTTGTACCTCCAACACCGTTCCAAAAAGCTTTATTACTTCGCTATCTCTAATATCTTAAGTTCAATGATTCCGCCAGGAGTTTCAACCGAAACAGTCTCGCCTACTCCATGGCCAAGCAGTGCCTTGCCCACCGGCGATTCGTCTGAAATACGGTTTGCATCTGGGTCTGCTTCCGTTGAACCAACTATGGTATAAACTGTTTCCTCGTTAAATTCCACGTCGAGTACCTTTACCTTCGAGCCCAGCGCAACCTTATCTGTAGTTATCTCATCATCGTCAATAATCTTTACGTTTTTGAGCATAGACTCGATCTGCATGATACGGGCTTCCACCATTGCCTGCTCGTTTTTCGCTTCGTCATACTCGCTGTTCTCTGATAAGTCGCCGAAAGACAGCGCTACTTTTATCTTATCTGCAATTTCTTTGCGCTTTTCTGTTTTCAGCATTTCGAGCTCTTGCTCAAGCTTTTTGAGACCTTCGTCAGTCAGAACAACCTGTTTCGACATGTCTATTCTCCCCTTCGGCTATTTAATCAACTGCATTTTTTTAATCTAAGCATCAGCAATTCATTAAAAACTGGAAACCTCGCAGAAATGTTATATTTAAATCGGCTTTTCAGTATTTTGTGCAGCAAATATTTAATTAAAGCGCCTGCTGCTCTCAGCGGCGCCTTAATTCAGATAATGGTATTATATTAAAATTGATTGTGACTGTCAAGTCCGTTTTCACGGTAGATGTCTTTTGACAGGCCGCTGTATATACAAGCCTGTCACACTAATTATTTATGCCGCCTAATACTATTTTATTATAGGGTTTAGGAATTTGCGCGGTGATTCAAACAATTTTCTGATTACATTTGCAGCAGCGCCTTTTATCGCAGCTTCATCGCCTAACTGTGAAAAAGCAATCTTCACATCGCTGCCTGAATATTTAATGCTGCGATTCTTTATTTCTTCCTCTAAAACCGGCATAAACATTTTTGCAAGCCGCGTTATTCTCCCATTTAAAACAATGAGCTTTGGTGAAAGCGTATTTATGATATTCCCAACTTCTATGCCGATATACCGAATACTTTGTAAAATTTCTTCCTTTGCGTCGCTGTCGCCAGCTTGAACTGACTGCAAAAGCTCTTCAAAGTTATTTACATGCGGCGTAATGCGCTGGTCTGCTTTGCGCTTTTTATAACGCTTCAGCACTGCCTTCTCCGACGCCAACGCTTGGAGACATCCTCGGTTGCCGCATGAACAAAGCGGGCCGTCCGGCTCGATTGTTACATGCCCGAATTCACCGGCAAATAGCCCAGGCCCTTTGAAGACTTGATTATTATTTACTATGCTGCCGCCGATACCGGGGCCAATATAAAGATAAACAAAATCGCTTACCCCGCAGGCAAGGCCGCACCAGCTTTCGGCAAGTGCCATAGACCTGACATCGTTTTCAACAAAAACCGGCAGTCCAGTGGACTTGTTTAGCATTTCTCCGATTTTAACATTCGACCAGCCGAGGTTCGGGGCGAAAACCATAACGCCCTCGTCACTGTTGACCAGTCCGTGAGTGGATACACCTATGCCGACAAGGTTTTTGACATTTGCTTTCTCCTTTGCCTGCATAAGCAGTTTAACAGCGAGGCTGACAACTTCTTCAGGGCTTGCTCCGTTAATTGGCGCCTTGAATACGCTGAGCGTTTCAGCCTCAATATTAGAAACAGCTGCCGTGACTGTGTCAGAATTGAGACATATCCCGCCGAAATAGCAAGTATCCTTTTTTATTGAAATCAGGACAGGCTTGCGGCCGCCGTTTGATTCGCCACGCTCAGTTTCCTCAATTAGTCCCAGGTCGATAAGCTCCGAAGTTATATTGGAAACAGTTGCAGGCGTAAGCCCTGTTCCGCGCGCTATTTCAGCACGGGAGATTGCTTTTTCAACTCTGATTTTATTCAATATGCAAGCTGTATTAAGGTTTTTTATCAGTTCAAAACTGCCTGTAAGCAGCTGTTCCATAAAGCTCCTCCGTTCCGCACACAGCGGCTTTATTTTATCTGCATTTCAACGTAGCTGATAGCCGCCTGTAGCTGGTCATCGTCGCTCTCATCGAGTGAGTAGAAATTACGCTGTTTTTCTTCACTCAGCTCAACCTTAATGTCCGGCGCTACGCCTTTGCCTTCAAAATTATCGCTCTTAGGCGGATAAAAATATGCCACCGATATGTCGAGAGCAGTGCCGTCGGACAAATCGCAGATTTCTTGCATTGTGCCTTTGCCATACGTCCTTGTGCCAACCAGTTTAGCCTTGTTATAATCCTTCAGCGCGGCAGCAAAAAGCTCCGCTGCACTGGCTGTATTCTGATTCGTAATAACAGCCATAGGCAAGTTGATTTCTTTAGCGTCCGACTTATACAGTACCTTTTTGGGGCCGTCCTTATATTTCGCACTGACAACAGGCCCGGCAGGAACTATTTTATCTATTATAGGTTCAACAGATTCCAGCAGCCCGCCAGGATTATTCCTGACGTCAAAAACAAGGCCTTTTGCTCCATCTGCAATCAATTTGTCGACTTGCGAAGAGAACTCAGTCGGGGTCTTTTTATCAAATTCCATTATTTTAACATATCCGAGATTGCCTATAAGCCTTGAGGAAACCGAAGATACCTCGTACTTTTTACGGGTAATGGTAAACGGTATAGAAGTTCCGTCCCTCAACACCTTAAAAGTTACTGTGGTTCCCTCACTGCCTTTGAGCAAATTCAGTGCATTTGCATATCCTGTTGCCTTTACGTCTTCATTACCTATTGTAGTTATTACATCGTTGACCTTTACGCCGGCAGCCTGAGCCGGAGACCCGTCTATAACGGAAACGACCTTCATATAGCCGTCATCTGTTTTGACAACATTAACACCGATGCCAATACTCCGCCCTTCGTTGCTGAGAGCTATGCTTTTGTAGTCGTTTGCATCGAGATAAACACCATATTTATCACCGAGCCCGTTTACATAGCCCGCAATCGTGCTGTCCTCAAGAATATCTTCATTAATTGTCCCTATATATTTTGCACGTACCGTCGCGTCTACATCCGCCAGCTTTTTAAACAGAGCAGTTCGCTGTGTAAAATTACTTATACTGACGTTCAGCGACTTCATCATAAATATAGCTGTCATTGAAACAGCGACCGCCGCTGTCAAAGCCATAAGGCTTATTGCCGCTCCGAGACTTATCTTTTTTTTCATCTCTACCTCACAATTATTTGTATATTTGAAAAATCACGACGATAATATTGTACCACAAATTGCCTTGCAGTTTTAATATTTCAAGCGGAGTATTGCTGCTTACTTATATATCAGAGGTAATTTCTGGGGTTAACTGCATGGTTGTTAACAATTATCTCAAAGTGCAGATGCGCACCGCTGACAAGGTCGGTTATCGCTGGCGATACGCCGTGGCTTCTGACATTTCCGGAGTTTCCTAATATTCCGATAATCTCTCCCTGGCTGACGTGCTGCCCAACATGTACGCGAATTGTATTATCATACATGTGTGCATACAAAGTGCGAATGCTGTTGCCATTCTTGTCTTGACCGTTGTCTATAACAACATAGTTACCGTATCCTGCTGATCTTCTGGGCACGCTCTTATTCCATGTACCTACTTTAATTACAGTTCCGGAAGCAGCGGCTCTAACCGGAGTGACGCCAGACGTTCCGAGAATATCTATGCCCGTATGACCGGAATATCCGTGGAATTCACAGGATACCGCTCCACGAACAGGCCATATGAACTGACCTCCGAATGAGCCTGTACTTTTTTGCGAGCTCAAGAAACGCATGAGTTCTTCATGTGCTTCACGAAGGTCATCCTCGACCTCTGCTTTTTTGTCGTCAAGTGCTTCATTACTATTTTTAAGCTGCTCATTTATATTATGTAATTGCTCAAGATATTTTGCACTCTGAACTGACTGGTTGTTCAAATCAGCTTGTTTTGCTTGTGCTTCCTCAAGCTTTTTCTGAAGTTTTGCCTTCTCCGTTTCGAGTTTCGCTTTATCCTGCTCAATCTGCTGCTTTTCCTGTCTCAGCTCATTTATAAGATTAGTGTCATGCTCAGATATCTTCTTTATAATCTCGAAACGTGATAAAAACTCGCTTGCGCTCTTCGATGACAAAAGCAACTGCAGCCTCGACACATTGCCAGCCTCATATAAAGCGCAAACCCTTTCGCGGTACAGTTTAGTATTCTGATCAATCTTTTCCTGAGTCTCAGCTATCCTATAGTTAAGATTATTTATGTTATTCTGATTCTCATTTATCTGATCTCTAATTACCGCCAGCTGCTGCTTGGTGATTTCGATCTTCTTGTTAATTACCGCCAACTGCTTCTTGATGTCCTCTTCTTTCTTGTTGTTGGCGTTAATCTTTGCCTCATTTTGCTTTATCTGTTTTTCAATCTCACTAAGTTGCTTCTGCAAACTTTTATATTTGGCATCAAGACTGCTCTGGGAAGCAGCATTTGCCCCAAGAACTGGAGTCAACATGCCGAAAAGCATCATCATTGCAACTGCAGCAGCAATTGCAGATAATATAATCTTTCTTCTTTTCCGGCTCAAAGTGGATTCCTCCTATACCTTAAGGTACTTCCTAACAGACAATACACTTCCCAAAACGCCAACAAGCACGCCGCCAACAAGGAAACCTGGCACAATAAACCATAAAAAGTCCGAATAGCTGATCGCGCTCATGGAATTAACCACGCCTATTACGCCGCAAATCAGTTTATCATATATGTAATATTGCGCAATCAAGCCGATGCCTCCGGCGATTAGACCGATAAGTAAGCCCTCGATTATGAAAGGCCACCTTATGAACCAGTCAGTAGCGCCTACAAATTTCATTATGTTTATTTCACGCTTGCGGTTGAACATCGCAAGCTTTATTGTATTCGAAATAATAAACAGTGAAATTACCGCAAGAATACCGAACAAAATTTCGCCCGAAATCCCGACAGCTTTTTTGATGTTGACAAGCTTGTTTGCCAAGCCCTCGTCCTGCCGAACGTACTTTACGCCCTCAATTTTTTCCAAGGCATCAGTTGTCTGCGTATATTTGCTCGTATCTACAAGCGTAACCTGATAAGCGCAGTCAAAAACGCTGGCGTCGATCCCTGAAAGCAAAACCTTTTGCTTATCAAGGGTTTTTTTCGCCTCTGCATAAATATCTTCTTTCGAAAAAAACTTAGTTTCCTTGACATTAGCCATAGAATTTATCTCATTGCCGATTCTGCTAATGTCCTCTGAGGTCGCGTCGTTCTTAAGATAAACCATTATTTGGTTTTTATCTTCAAGCTGTGAGATTATATCGTTGATATTAAGTGTCACAGTAATTGACGTTCCAAGCATTACAAGACAAACACACAAAACTAATATGGACGCGAAAGACATCATACGATTTCTCCAGATGCTTCGCAGCCCTTCTTTCACAAAATATCTTATTCTCTCTATCATTCGTTGCTCCCCGGTAAATCTTCCGCTACATTCCCGCTTTCAATAGTAATTACGCGGTGGTAATTATATTTTTCGACAAGCGTTGCATCGTGCGTAACCATAACAATAGTGGTTCCGCGTCTGTTTATTTCGTCCAGAAGTTCCATTATTTCTATCGACATTTCAGGGTCGATGTTGCCTGTCGGCTCATCCGCAATAATGAGCGAAGGATTGTTGACCAGTGCGCGTGCGAGGGATACCCTTTGCTGCTCGCCGCCCGAAAGCTCGCTCGGATAGCATTTTGCCTTCCTTGCCAGGCCGACAAGCCCCAATATGTAAGGAACTCTGCGCCTTATATCATGCATTCTCGCGCCTGTGACTCTCATCGCAAAAGCGACATTGTCATAGACCGTCATGTTGGGTATAAGCCTGAAATCCTGAAACACTACGCCCATGGTTCGCCTTAGTTTTGGAACCTGATTGTGCTTCATCTCTGATATTTTAAACCCGTTGACGATGACCTCACCCGATGAGGGCGTTTCCTCGTGCAATAGGAGTTTTATCAGTGTACTTTTTCCGGCACCGGAAGCGCCCCTTATGAAAACAAATTCACCGTCATTTATTGTCAAATTCACATTTTTCAATGCACTGGTGCCATTTTCATAGACTTTATATACATCTATGAATTGAATCACAACTACACCACCCTCGGGATACTATCAGAGCCTATCAGGATTTGATACCAAGTACTTCTTAACCATGAGCGCAACCTTGAACACTATGGCATGGTCAAACTGTCTTAAATCAAGGCCGGTCAGCTTCTTGATTTTCTCAAGACGATATACCAGTGTATTGCGGTGTACGAAAAGTTTGCGCGATGTTTCAGAAACATTCAGGTTGTTTTCAAAGAATCTCTGTATTGTAAAGAGAGTCTCCTGATCAAGTGACTCGATAGAACCTTTTTTGAAAACTTCTTTTAAGAACATTTCGCAAAGCGTTGTCGGAAGCTGATAGATAAGCCTTGCGATACCAAGATTGTCGTAAGAGACAATAGTCTTTTCAGTGTCAAACACCTTGCCTACTTCAAGGGCAACCTGAGCTTCCTTAAAGGATTTGGCGAGGTCCTTGACGCCTGTTACAATTGTGCCAATACCGACGACACAATGGGTATAAAACTCACCGCTCAACGTATCAACTATCGAAAGGGCAAGCTTCTCAAGGTCGGCTGTAGTTATACCGGGCTTAACCTCCTTGACAAGCGCAATATCGGTTTCGTTTACATTGATAACAAAATCTTTCTGCTTGTCCGGGAAAAGATTCTGAATAACATCAAATACAGAAATATCGTTCTTTTCGGTAATCCTTATTAACAAAACAGCACGGACGACATCAGAATTTAAATGTAGTTCCCTCGCTTTAAGGTAAATATCGCCCGGCAGTATATTATCGAGAATAACATTTTTTATAAAGTTGCCCTTGTCGTATCTTTCATCATAATACTGCTTTATGCTGGAAAGCGAAACAGCAATTATATTCGCATATTTTGTTGCAAGCTGGTCGCTGCCCTCAACAAAAACAGCATAGTCAGGCCTTGGTTTTGAGCCGAACGGTTTATATGTCCATCCCCCGCGCAAAAGGAGGGGTACACCTGTCAGTTCACCAATTATACCTTCATGAATTTCACCGATACGTCCAAGTTCACTGCACGCGATTACGGCACCGTTTTCATCAACTACACCGACAACCCTGTCGAGTGTATCTTTCATCTGCTGAATAACGCTTTGAAAAAGTCTGGTTGACATGTAATTGCCTCCATTCAGCTGCTTATTTTGAAAAATTTAATCCGCCCGTCTTTGAGGATTTAAAACCAAATATTTTTTAACAGTTATGATGCCAAATTTCAATTTTTGATAAATAGATATTACATAACAATTATATTTTACTACAAAACGGATTTTTTTCAACTGTATTGAAGCTTTTTTTCTCATTATGCTGCGGCAGACGCCAAGTAATTTATGCCATTTTGTGATATTTCCTTAACATTTTACAATTTGTTATTAAATTTCCAATATTCTCAGTAAATTATTAAGGCTGGTTTATACTGCCAATTTAAAGCCCTTATACTGATTTATGGAAATAAAAAAACCCGGTCCTGTGCAGAACCGGGTTTTGAAATAAATGTTATCAGTTGAGGATAACCTTTTCGGTCTCTTTGTCAAACAGGTGAATCTTGTTGACATCAAAGGCAACCTTAATTTCATCGCCCTGCTTAGCTGTTGTGCGCGGATCGACGCGGGCAGTAACCTGTGTGCCTTCAAGATCGAGGTACAGATAGGTCTCAGCACCCATAAGCTCTGTAACTTGAACTTTGACATCAATAATACCTGTATCAGCCAGAGAAATGAATCTCTCATCGTCATGGATGTTCTCCGGACGAATACCAAGGATAACATCCTTGCCAATGAATGACTTAACGTTTTCGTCCTTAACCTTGCCTTCCGGAAGCTTAATGCTGTATTTGGGCCTACCGTCGACAAATGCGAAATCAACCCAGATAGCGCCATCGTGGCTTGAAAGCTTAGCGTCGATGAAGTTCATTTGCGGTGAACCCATGAATCCAGCGACGAACACATTGCACGGTTTATCATAGAGGTTTTGCGGGGTATCAACCTGCTGGATGACACCGTCTTTCATAACAACAATGCGGTCGCCCATTGTCATAGCTTCCGTCTGGTCATGTGTAACATATATGAATGTTGTGCCCAATCTGTTGTGGAGCAACTGAAGCTCTGTTCTCATCTGAGCACGAAGCTTTGCATCAAGGTTTGACAGAGGCTCGTCGAGGAGGAATACCTGCGGCTCACGAACGATAGCACGGCCGAGAGCAACACGCTGTCTCTGACCACCTGACAATGCCTTTGGCTTACGATCAAGAAGATGTGCAATATCAAGGGTCTTTGCAGCTGCTTCAACACGGCGTTTGATTTCATCCTTCGGTGTCTTGCGGAGTTTAAGACCGAATGCCATGTTATCGAAAACAGTCATGTGCGGATACAACGCATAGTTCTGGAAAACCATCGCTATATCCCTGTCTTTAGGAGCGACATCATTTACGAGTCTGTCGCCGATGTACAGTTCACCTTCACTAATCTCTTCAAGACCAGCAATCATACGCAGTGTTGTTGATTTACCGCAGCCTGAAGGACCGACGAGAACGATGAATTCTCTGTCTTTAATTTCGAGATTGAAATCTGAAACAGCAGTTACGTTTTCGTTATACCTTTTGTAAACATGCTTGAGTGTTAAACTTGCCATGGTGTAATCCTCCTGTAAGGTCGTAATTAACTAACTGTATATATGATATCAGAAAGCAGCAAGAAATGTAAGATTACGATTGCCCAAAGATTTTTTTGCACATTTATTTAAATTGTCTAATAAAAAGATAATTTAAATAAATAATCAGCGATAAAACTGTATCTTTTGTTCAAGTGTATTAATTTACTTATTTTGCCCGTATATTCCATACGCTCATGATTTTACTATTAGTTCTTTCTCTTCATCAGTTAATTCACGGGCTTCTCCAGGCTTAAGGCTGTCATCGAGATGCAGGCCTCCCATGGCGGTACGTTTCAGATAAATAACCTCATGTCCGAGTGCCTTGAACATGCGTTTTATTTGATGATATTTCCCCTCATGGATTGTGACCATCACTCTGGCCCCGCCGCTGCTGACGCCGCCCTCCAGAACCCTCAGTTTTGCCGGAAGGCAGGTGATTCCTCCGTCGATAACCAATCCGTTTTCAAAGCGCTCAATTTCCTCGGGGGTGAGGGGGCTGTCAATAACGACATAGTACTGCTTGCTGACGTGTTTTCTGGGAGACAGTATGTTGTGCGCAAAGGTGCCGTCATCGGTTATAAGCAAAAAGCCCTCTGTGTCCCGGTCAAGCCTGCCCGCCGGAAAAAGCCCCGGCCGTTTGAGCTTGGGCGGCAAAAGGTCGATAACGGTTTTCTCCCGCGGGTCGTCAGACGCGGAAATTACTCCTGCAGGCTTGTTCATCATTATATAAACATGTTCCCGATATTTCACCGGAACGCCGTTTACGCAGACGGTATCCCTGTCCGTATCTATTTTAAGCGATGGATTCCTCACATGGCCGCCGTTTACTGTAACGAGCCCTTTCGATATTAACTCTTTTATTTCCTTACGCGCTGCTATACCCTGACTGGATAACATACGGTCAAGTCTTAACACTGGCATAAAAAAACCCCTTATAATAAGTATTGCCAAATCAATGCTACTTACTGTTCGATTTAAATGTTTCGGCCACAATATCGGCGTTAGATGTGGAAATGCCGGTCTTCACGTTCCCTATTCGAAGCCCGTGCATAAACCCGTTAGATTCAACGCTTGATATGTCTCCACCGATAAGCGTGCCGTTATATACGATAAGATTTGCCCTGACGCCCTCTTTTACATTTGGATAATTGGTGATGTTATATGTCCAGCGTTTTGCGCGAACTCCCCGGTATTTGGTAAGGTCAAAGCCCTGGGATTTTTGGAGGGTATTATAGTTGTTATAAACCTCGTTGAAAGTTTGCGGTATTATTATCTCAACTACCTCGGCAGGCTCTGATGTCACTTCCCAGCCAAGGCTTTTCAGGAACGCCACCCGGTTTTCGTTGTTCGAGAAATCAATGCCTTTTCCCAATGTGCTTGCCGCAGTCACTTCACTTGCGCTGTCTGTTGCGTTCTTGGCCACTCTGCCTTCCCATATGGCGGCGCTGACAATAACGGCAAGCGCGATAATTATCGCCGCGGCTTTCATTGTCGGCGCCCTAAAAGATATTACAAACACTGTTCTTCCGCCCCCGCCTTTAAAAATTACACAGCAAACATAAACATATTTGCCGCGAGATTTTATTTAAATGAATTGGTATAATTTTATGCAGGGACAGATGAAGACAGAACGTCCGGTTCTGAGTTTGGTGACATTTAAAGGACAATAAAAAGTTACTTTATATTATACCATTTTCTTTAGCTTCTGTGGATAAAGCGATTTAGCAATGCTTGACAATTATTTGTCGTTATATTACAATATGATACACAGTTATACATAATTAGTTTAAAGGGAGATGGATTTCATAAAAATTTCCACAAGGAACAAATGTTTAAACGCATTAGGCGTTGCAGTATTAGCCGTAACTTTTTCTGTTAGTATATTATCATTTCACGCTAATGCTGCTTCAAGCAGTTTCTATTATGCCGGTAGGCTAATCCATGGTGACTTGAATGGAGCGTATCATACATTAGACAAAGGAACAGCATATTTAGATGTTGATTATTGTCTCGGGGACTACGCGAACGTATCATTGTATAAGAAAATCTCTGGCTGGTTTGCACGGGATAGTTATTACGGAACTGTAACTGTCGGTGATACAATAAGATACAAATTCCCAACTAATATAGATGTTAAGAGTAGCCAATATTATCTAGATATCTATGCCGATAGTTATACTGAAGGTTC
The DNA here is from genome assembly GCA_000953215.1 of [Clostridium] cellulosi. Classification (NCBI taxonomy): domain Bacteria; kingdom Bacillati; phylum Bacillota; class Clostridia; order Eubacteriales; family Oscillospiraceae; genus Ruminiclostridium; species [Clostridium] cellulosi. Next base: position 129,879 of record LM995447.1, on the reverse strand, counting down.
TGGTACTTTGCATAATTAAATTGATCGCAGGTGAAACGATGGATTACCGCGGATATAAAGTATATTTCCAGACATTTGCGATTTTAATTTGCTTTATCTATTTGGCCGTCAGGATAATAAAGGCAATAAAGGCGCGGAAAATAAACTGGTTCTTTGAAGTCACGAGATTATGTTTTCTGATATATCTCCTTACGCTTATTGACGTCACTTTATTCCCGATTTTAATATTTTTCGGCAGCAAGCCGAGCATTTTTCCGATATCATACGAAAAAAGATTCTTACCTGTTTACGTCAATTTAAACCCATTTTACTTTAGATTTGATCATGCCTCATTTCGGACCATCTTTAGAAATATCTTTGGCAACGCATTTCTAATGTTCCCTTATACCATTCTCCTTGCCTTCAATTTCAAGAAGATGAGAAAATGGTATACAGCGATTGGTACTGCCCTTTTGACCTCAATAAGTATTGAACTTCTCCAGCTTGTATGGCAGATAACGATGCTTGACTTTGCGAGAACGACTGATATTACCGATGTTTATCTGAATGTCGCTGGGGCAGCAATCGGATTTTTGCTTTATCATTTCTTATTGCGCAAAGTACCGATTTTTAAACCATTTATTATTAATGCGGAAGAAAAGCGGAAGCAGCTGGATTTAGCACAAAGTTCGTGAGTTACATAAAGCTCATAAAAACACCCTGAGAATCCTCACTTTTCGGATTCTCAGGGTAATTTATACTACAGTTTTAACTTATTAACTGCCAATGAAATTAGAGTAGCTATGAAACCTAACGCTATGGCAATAATTTTAAATCTCTTATTTTTTATATCCGGGTGACTTAACATAATTAATAGACAAAACAAGAACCCAACCGGTACATAACCTATATAAACAGCACTGCCTATAAAATAGAGAAACATTTGCAAGTAAAATACTTCTCAATTTCTGTTTTCTTCTTTACGCGAATCAAAATAAGCAGCAAAATCAATATAACTAATGCGATAATAAAATATATCAAGCTGTCCCACCTCCTTTATCTAATAATACCATATTAATGATAATTTTGCTATGTAGCAATTTAAGTACTGGCAGCTGCACACATCTCTTGAGCAAACAAATTTCATAGTCAGCCCAAATTGGCAAACACTCCTTTTGCTTACTATTTACGGACATGATATAATAAAGGAGATGTTATAACAAATAAATTCGGTGCGGCCGGTTTCTGACTGTTTAGTAAATTGAAATCTGCTGCGCCATAAAATACGAAGACCCGGCACTTACGGGCATGAAGGAAGCTGATAATATGGATACAACACCACTTTCCAACCGCACAGCCATCTCTATTTTCGGAAAACGCAACGCCGGAAAATCTTCATTAATTAATGCTATCACCGGTCAGTCTGTATCAGTGACATCCGACGTCGCGGGAACAACAACCGACCCGGTTCATAAAACCATGGAGCTTCTGCCGCTCGGTCCGGTCGTTTTTATTGATACTCCCGGTCTTGACGATGAGGGCGACCTCGGGCTTGCCCGAGTTGAAAAGGCCTATGAGGTACTCCGCCACACAAATATGGCTATTATCGTCGCGGCCGCCGACGCCGGCATTACGGATTTTGAGAGAAAATTCATCGAAGAGATTCACGCCCGCAAGCTGCCGCAGCTATTAGTGCTCAACAAAAGCGACGTAAAGGATATCCCGGACAGCGAAATTAAGAAACTGCAAAAAGAGCTGGGCTTACCGGTAATCAAAGTCTGCGCCCGCACCGGCGAAGGCATACAGGAGCTTAAACACCTCATTATTAAAATTGCACCCACTGACGACGCGGAGTTATCACTTGTCAGCGGGCTTGTAAATCCAGGCGGAATCGCCGTTCTTGTCACGCCTATCGACAAGGGCGCTCCCAAGGGCAGGCTAATACTGCCCCAGCAGCAGGTAATCAGGGACGTCATTGATCAAAACGCCATTGCCGTTGTGACAAAAGAGAATACACTGGCAGAAACGCTAAAAAGCCTTAGCAGAAAGCCGGATATTGTTATTACTGACTCGCAGGCGTTTAAAAAGGTTTCCGCCGACACTCCAGTTGATATCCCGCTCACATCGTTTTCCATACTGTTCGCCCGTCAGAAGGGTGACCTTGTCGAAATGGTCCGGGGGCTTGGCAGCATAGCAGCTCTCAAAAGCGGCGACCGTGTACTTATTGCCGAAGCCTGCACCCACCACAGGCAGTCTGACGATATCGGCACAGTCAAGATCCCCCGCTGGATAAGGCAGATGGCAGGAGATAGTATAGAATTTGAATGGACGTCCGGAAACGCATTCCCACGCGACCTTAAGAAATATGCGGCCATCGTCCACTGCGGCGGCTGCATGGTAAACCGCCGCGAAATGGCTTACCGCATAGAAACCGCAAAGCAAAACGGCGTAGGCATTACAAACTACGGCCTGCTCATAGCCTATGTGCTCGGCATATTGCCGCGGGCGCTCGCGCCGTTCCCTGATGCAAAACTCGCACTCGAAGAGATAATGAAAAAATAATCATAAACGGCAGGAATGGAATCCATTCCTGCCGTTTGTATATGCAGTATTTAATTTGTACAATGGGTTATCACCTTCCCCGTTTGAGGCCTCCCAATGCCGGCATAATGAGGAGCGCTACACAGCCGCCGATAACGCCTGTGACAAACTGGGAAATCGAAACCGCCCCTACAAGTACCTTCTCAAGGCTTTCATTTATATGCAAAACGGGAACAACAATCTTTTCAACCGCCGCCCACATAGTCACCATTTTCAAGAAAGCACCGGCAACGACGCCGACTATCATAAGCACCGTGGCGCTGCCCTTTCCGAGCCCGTTTGAAGCCCTGAAGCACAGCCATGTTATAAACACAATCACAAGATTGCCCATCATAACTACCGGCACCATCTGCGGCAGCTTGCCCGGGATAATGCCGAGGAACGCGGCCAGGATAGGTGAAATTATGGCGGCTGTGCCCGCAGACGCAAAACCAGCAGCATACGCGCCGACGACGAGCACAAGGTTTACAAGTGAGCCTGTTACAAGCTGGTTGAGATTGAACTGCCCGACCGGAATTGTGGGAATAACCCTCGAAAGCAGTTGTGATAATACGATAAGCGCTATCAGCATTGCGGTCTGGGTGACCCAGATAGCTTTTTTATTTCTCATTTAAAATCCCCCTGTATATTCCTATGTAATTACTCTGATTCCAGCTCATCAATGGTGAGGCTGAACGCAGGCAAAAATTCCTTCATAAAACACTCTACTTCCGGCATATTCATCTCTTTAAGCGTTTTTTCCTGCGCGGCGGCAGCTTTTTTGAATTCCCTGCTGCCCGCCTTTTCTTCCTCAATGCACTTGATAAGCGCTGAAAGCTTGTCCGCGGCTTTGACTATCCGCAAAAGCTCTTTGTCCTCGGGTTTAGGAACCATTACGTCTTCATAATCCCCTCTAAGGTCGTCTGGTAAATATGAAAGGAGCTTTAAAAGCGACGCTTTTTCGACTTGCTTATACTCGTTCCTGATGCTTGGGTTAAAATACTTGACCGGCGTCGGCATATCGCCCGTAAAAATCTCCGGGGCGTCATGGTATAGCGCCAGCATGACGACTCTCCCCGCGTCGACATTGCCGCCAAAGCGTTTATTCTTTATAACAGCCAGCGCATGAGCCAATAAAGCCGTATCAAAACTGTGTTCAGCTATATTTTCAGGCATGGAGTTGCGCATAAGCCCCCACCGGCTTATCAGCTTCATGCGTGAAAGCATGGCAAAAAAACTGTTTTTCATTTAAACTACCTTCTTATGAGCCCACATAAGACTTTACTCCATCGGACGAGTAAATTATAACAAACAGCCGGCCTTTTGTCTATGAGCGCAAAGTGAAGTTATTTTATTACGCGATTGCATAATTAACAAATCAATTGTTTTTTTGACGGCAAATTAATGCTATAATATAAACATTACCAATAATTTCAGAAAATATTGTATCAACACCTGCATTTTCCGGTCTGATATATCGGACATGCGCTCAGAAGGTCAATGCTAAATTAAATGAGGTGTAAAAATGCAGATTGAAACAATACTTAACAAGCCGGTGAAGATTGGAAAAATAAAAAGCCCTTATGTTAAGGTATTCTTAACCGCTTTTTTAACAGCGCTTTCTTTCCTGCTCCCCTACATCATACTGGATAAAGGGCTGTTCCTGTTCTTCGGTGATTACTGTGTCCAACAGGTCCCGTTTTACCAGCTTGCCCACGACGCAATCAAAAGCGGGAACATCTGGTGGAACTGGAATACCGACCTCGGTGCAAATTTTATCGGCTCATATGCGTTCTATCTGCTTGGAAGCCCGTTTTTCTGGCTGACAATACCTCTGCCTTCCGCCGCAGTCCCTTACACCCTCGGACCGCTCCTTGCATTAAAGATTGCTGTAGCTGCGCTGACATCCTACGGATTTATCGAAAGGTTTGTCAAAAATAAAGATTACGCAATCATTGGCGCCCTTCTTTATGCTTTCTCAAGCTATTCCATTTATAATATATTCTTCAATCATTTCCACGAGCCTATGGCGTTTTTCCCGCTTATGCTCATCGGGCTTGAGGAGTTTATGAAGAATGACCGCAAGGGCGTTTTCGCCGTCACTGTTTTTGTGAATGCGGTGGTCAACTACAACTTCTTCGTGGGTGAAGTTGTTTTTGTCGTTATCTACTGGTGTATCCGCATGCTGTCGGGTGATTGGCAGATAACAGCAAAAAAGTATCTGAACCTGGTGTTCGAAGCCGTTATTGGGTTCTTTATGGGCAGCGCTTTGATTATACCGGCAGTGCTGGCCATAACAGGTAATCCGAGAACGTCTTCATTGCTCAAAGGCTGGAACCTGCTGGTTTACGGCTGGCCCCAGCGCTATTTCGATATAATACATACTGTATTCTTCCCTCAGGACCTGCCTTCCGCGCCGAACTTCTTCCCGGATTCCAATGCAAAATGGTCGTCAGTCGCAGCCTGGCTACCCATGTTTTCAATGACGGGAGTTATATCCTACCTCATGGCAAAACGCAAGAGCTGGCTGCGCAGAATTATAATTACCTGCTTTGTTTTTGCCCTCATACCGGTTTTGAATTCAAGCTTTGTGCTTTTCAACGACGCATATTACGGCCGTTGGTACTATATGGCGGTGCTGATGTTGGCGCTCGCCACTGCCTGCGCCTATGAAGACCCCGAAGTTGACATCATGTCCGGTTTCAGGTGGACTGTTTTTATCACCGCTGCCTTTGCCCTCAGCATAGGGCTTATACCCAAATTCAGCGATAACCAGTTCATTCAAATAGGCCTTGAAGAGGACCCTGTCCGCTTCTGGGCATATGTTGCCATCGTTGCACTTGGGCTTACGCTTCTTTATGTGGTTATCCACTATTATGAAAGGGGTACAACAACCTTCGCAACATATGCAACTGTTTCACTTCTCGTTGTCACAAGCCTTTATGGCAACCTTTTTATCTCAACAGGAAAAGCCTATGGCTGGGATGGCGACTGGTTTAAGAAAACAGCGGTGGAAGGCGCCTCAAACATAAAAGTAGATAAATCAGAGTTTTTCCGCATTGATGTGCTCAACGGCATCGACAATCAAGGAATGTTCTGGCGTATACCTACAATCAACGCGTTCCAAAGCGTAGTCCCGCCGTCCATCATGAATTTCTACAACACCATCGGCGTGACAAGGGATGTGGGTTCGCGGCCTGACACTTCAGTACCTGGAATACGGCCCTTTTTGTCCGTCAAGTATCTGTTCGACCAAGGCAACCTTTCAAGTATCGGCATGCCCGGGTGGAAATACGTCGGCTCGCAGCTCGGTTTCAAACAATGGGAGAATACAAATTATATCCCGATGGGATTTACCTATGATAAATATATAACAAAACAGCAGTTCGTAATCTCTTCAAGCAAAGACAGGGTGCTGCTGAAAGCCATGGTGCTTGAGAACGACCAGATAAAACGGTATAAAGACATCTTGTCGCCCTATAATCCTGATGAAGACAATGATTTCAGCGACACTGCCCTTGCCGCCGACTGCGCTGAAAGGAGAAAATATACCTGCTCTTCATTTAAATATGATAATAAGGGCTTCTCTGCCTCAATAACACTCCCAAAAAAGAATCTCGTATTTTTCAGCGTACCGTATGACAGCGGATGGACAGCCACTGTCAACGGAAAACCCGCAAAGATTGAACAGGTCAATATCGGTTTCATGGCAGTAGAATGTGATGCCGGAACAAGCGAGATCCGGTTTAACTATACAACGCCCGGCCTTTATCCCGGAATCGCAATATCCGCCGTTTCTATTGTTGTCTTTGCCGTTTATCTGATTGTTATTAAAAAACGGAACGGTAAACATGCTGAAGTAAAAGCTGAACAAGAAAACAATTAAATTGTTTATACAATACGGCATATAAAAAGCGATTTTCTGTCAAAAATCAGTATGGCTCTAATCAAGGTATTCTGCGAAAGTTAAAAACTTGTTTACAGAATGTACTTATGATTATTAATATCCTGGTGTTTAAATAAAAGAAGTTTAAAAATGGAGGAAAATATGCATACCATATACTTCGTAATACCTTGCTACAATGAGGAAGAGGTCATTACTGAAACCGTAAGGCAGCTCGGCGAAAAAATACGCGAATTGGAGGACAGCGGCGCGATATCCAAGGACAGCCGTATTCTGCTGGTTGATGACGGCAGCCGTGACCGCACTTGGGAACTTATATCGGATTTTTCTCACAACATTCCGTATGTTTGCGGCGTTAAGCTTTCGAGAAACTGCGGGCATCAGAATGCCCTGCTTGCCGGATTGATGACCGCAAAGGATTATTGTGACGCTGCCATCTCTATGGACGCGGATTTACAGGACGACATCAGCGTCATACCGGAATTTATAGAGCGATTTGAAGAGGGCAATGAGATTGTTTACGGGATTCGGAAAAGCCGCGCGTCAGATACGGCTTTTAAGCGCGGCACTGCCCACGGCTTCTACCGCATTATGAAAGCGATGGGGGTTGAACTCATAAGCGATCATGCCGATTACCGGCTTATGAGCAAACGCGCCATTGAGGCACTTTCCCAGTTCAAAGAAGTAAACCTATTCCTGCGGGGGATTATGCCTTTGATAGGCTTTAAAACAGCTAATGTTTATTATGAACGGCATGAGCGTTTTGCCGGAAAGTCAAAATATCCTCTTAAAAAGATGATCTCCTTTGCGCTCGACGGCATAACCTCGTTCAGCACCGTACCTTTAAAACTTATCGGCGGCATAGGTTTTGTGGTCTGCATTATAAGTTTGTGTGCGCTTATATATGCACTGGTTTCAAAACTGACTGGCAACGCTCACGCGGGCTGGGCAAGTATTGTAGGCTCTATATGGTTTATCGGCGGAATCCAGCTATTGAGCGCCGGCGTCTGCGGTGAATATATAGGAAAGATCTATAAAGAAGTAAAAGCCCGCCCCCATTATATTATTGATACAACGATACTTAAATAAGTAAGAAATTTAACAGAAAACAAACAGAGCATATTCGTTTCTCTTTAGGAGCAACGAATATGCTCTTATTTATTATGGCTATTGATAGAATTTAATACCTACTCTTCGTTACTGTATTTATCCCAAATTTTGTTGACTTTCTTTTTATCGAAATTCTTGGCTATGTAACGCGTATCATCAATCATTAGCACTTTCCCGTCACTTACGTCAAACACCAACGCATTTCTTCCTTTTTGATAAAGAAATACACATAATCCAATGCCTGTTAGCTTTCTTTGGTCAAAACTTTTGCGGGCTTTGGCGTCTTTAAAGGCGTCAACACATTCTTTTATCGCATTTTTGTCTTCGAGCTTTATGGTCTGACCATTCCAGCCGGCGCCTAAAGTTACCTTATCAACTTTTGAAAAATCAGTGCCTGTCACTTTTTCAATTGGCCTGTAAACCAAATGCGGAATCAAATACATCCCTGCTGCGATAAGCACTACGGCAACTACCGCAATTACAGCTATAAGTTTTTTCCTTATTACAATGTCCTCCCATGCTGTCTTATCAGCTTATTGCAGCGTTTAATACTTAATGTGCAGTCTAATCTTCTCTGGTCCAGTTGTATGAAGTATCGATTTTATCGAGCTTATCCTCATCAAAGTTTTTGCCTGAATAGTACTTGCCACGCATATAAAATCCGCCTGGTCCTAAAACAGTAAATCCTTCTACCTCTTTACCATTCTCAAAAAGCATTACGGAGTAAGAAAAGCCGGTTCTCGAACGTTGGTCAAAATTCTTGCGCACTTTGACGTCTTTGAACAAGGATAAAAACTCATCAATCTCATCCTTGTCTGTCAAAGTACAGACGTTGCCATTCCACCCTGCGCCGATTACTACTTTATCAACTTTTGAAAAATCAGTGCCTGTCACTTTTTCAATTGGTTTGTAAACTAAATGAGGAATCAGATAAATCCCTGCTGCAACAAGAACTATGGCGATTATTACAATAACGGCGATACGTTTCTTATTCATTTTTACCACCTATAATACCATACTTCATTTACATTCGACCAAATGTATTTATAATAGTGATCAACTGAATAGTCCCATTCATCACACACTCTTATAAACTGACCCTCAGTGGTATTGCAATAACCTACAGCAAGGAAAGCATGCCCCCCGTTGCCGGATTTATAAGTTGAGCAATCGGCACAAAATGCTAGTGCATTATTATTATTTATATTCGTTTTAATAAAAGACCAATCGACTTTAGATCTAGACCTATAATCATGCCCTTTCGAATCCGTGATATCTTTTCGAGCAAAATATGAGCCCATACCTTTATAACCGATATAATCATATGTGCCATTGTGGTATTTCATATATGAGAGTAATTCCTTAAATGTACGTTCAGCTTTGCCATTTATAAATAAACCATGAACGCCTCTACACCGATTCCAATATAATAGCATATTAGTCGCACAAGCTTCTTCGCATGTCCCAGAATTCGTTGGTAAACCTGCTGATTTATTAAGATAATCCATAGGATATGGCTTAAATCCACCTAATTTAACATTTGGTATATTTACCGGTTTTCCAATTACTTTACCTTGCAGTTCATCACTGCGTTTAACTTTTGAAGAATTACTTTTTTGTGATTTGATCGAGTTATTAACTATGTCTTTCTCCTTTTTATAGTAATTTCTGATTCGTTGCTTGTCTATTTCAATTTTACTGTCTTCCCACAAGTCATACATTTTATTACCGCTTTTTTAAAAAAGCATCTATTCCCTGCATAGTATAGTTTCTCTTTCCCACATCTTGAAGCTTTTTCACCAGATGGTATTATATATTCTCCTGTAAACCCAAATTCAGATATATTCGGTTCTTCTTCTGTATATACTTCAGCTAAAATGTATCCGCTTTTTCTGCCATCTGTCTGCAGATTTATTATGTACGCATTAACATTTCCGTCAATGTCGTAGGTTTTTATTATATTAGCCGGTTTCGTATTTCCATTCCACTTAGTAGTTCCTCCACTGTCTACCATATTTTTTATAAAGATTTTACTATACTCCACAACCGTATTTTCATCGAAATTTGGTTTTCCGGTAGCTGTCTCTTGTGCGTAAACTGTCGTAGCACTTAAACAAACTGCAATTACAAGTAAAGGTGCAACTAATAAATGAATAAATCTTTCATTTTCATCTGTCCTTCCTCTTATTGCTATATCCTATTATATTATGTTATGTTTGTATTGTCATTTATTTTCATTTTCTTCTTTTTCTTAATCATTTCTACTCGATATGTATTACTCAATGCATATTTACAGCACAAATGGATTTACGCAGGCATAAAAAAAGAACCGCCGCGCTATTGCGCGACGGCTCTGTGGCTCCTCAAGTAGGACTCGAACCTACGACCCTGCGGTTAACAGCCGCATGCTCTACCAGCTGAGCTATTGAGGAATATCTCAAGGTTATCGAGAGATAACCTTGTACCGGCACCGACCTATTTTCCCAGGCGGTCGCCCGCCAAGTATCTTCGGCACTGATGAGCTTAACTTCCGTGTTCGGAATGGGAACGGGTGGGTCCTCATCGTCATAGGCACCGATTTTTTCAACGCAGAAAATTATATCATAAATATGACTCAATGTCAATACTTATTGATATAATTTTATACTGCATTTACTTATTGAAAGCACTTTAAGGGCCTTCAAAACTGAACAAAGTTTAGTATTTACTCTACTGCTTCCGTAGAACTTTTTGAGGTCAAGCCCTCGACATATTAGTATCGGTCAGCTTAACACCTCACGGTGCTTACACCTCCGACCTATCAACCTTGTAGTCTTCAAGGTGTCTTACCATCTTAACGATGTGGGATATCTTATCTTAGGGTCGGTTTCACGCTTAGATGCCTTCAGCGTTTATCCGTTCCGCACTTAGCTACTCAGCTGTGCCACTGGCGTGACAACTGATGCACCAGCGGTGCGTCCATCCCGGTCCTCTCGTACTAAGGACAGCTCCCTTCAAATATCCTACGCCCGCGACAGATAGGGACCGAACTGTCTCACGACGTTCTGAACCCAGCTCGCGTACCACTTTAATCGGCGAACAGCCGAACCCTTGGGACCGAATTCAGCCCCAGGATGTGATGAGCCGACATCGAGGTGCCAAACCTCCCCGTCGATGTGGACTCTTGGGGGAGATCAGCCTGTTATCCCCAGGGTAGCTTTTATCCGTTGAGCGACGGCATTTCCACTCACTACCGCCGGATCACTAACTCCTACTTTCGTACCTGCTCGGCCCGTCGGCCTCGCAGTCAGGCTGGCTTTTGCGTTTACACTCTCTCGCACGATTTCCGTCCGTGCTGAGCCAACCTTTGAGCGCCTCCGTTACTCTTTAGGAGGCGACCGCCCCAGTCAAACTGCCCACCTGACAGTGTCCCTCTCCCGGATTCACGGAAGCAGGTTAGAATTTCGGTACCTCAAGAGTGGTATCCCAACGGCGACTCCTCCAAGGCTGGCGCCCTGGATTCCCAGTCTCCCACCTATCCTGTACATGAAGTGCCAAAATCCAATATCAGGCTACAGTAAAGCTCCATGGGGTCTTTCCGTCTAATCGCGGGTAGCTGGCATCTTCACCAGCACTACAATTTCGCCGGGCGGGTTGTTGAGACAGTGCCCAGATCGTTACACCATTCGTGCGGGTCAGAACTTACCTGACAAGGAATTTCGCTACCTTAGGACCGTTATAGTTACGGCCGCCGTTTACCGGGGCTTCGGTTCGAAGCTCTCACTCCTCCCCTTAACCTTCCGGCACCGGGCAGGTGTCAGCCCCTATACTTCATCTTTCGATTTAGCAGAGACCTGTGTTTTTGCTAAACAGTCGCCTGGGCCTATTCTCTGCGGCTCTGGTTTCCCAGAGCACCCCTTCTCCCTAGGTTACGGGGTCAACTTGCCGAGTTCCTTAACAAACCCTTATCCCGTTGGCCTTAGAGTCCTCCTCCTGTCTACCTGTGTCGGTTTGCGGTACGGGCGCCTAGTCAATACACAAGGCTTTTCTCGCCTCATTCCATCCACACTTCGCTACTCTAATTTCGCTCCCTTTCGCCCAGCTCTACCATCGGCTGGGTTGTGGACTTCCTGAGTGTCCCCTTGCTTAACAACTTCGGCGGCTACTGATTATCAACAGTATGTGCATCGGCTACGCCTTTCGGCCTCACCTTAGCTCCCGGCTTACTTGGAGCGGACGAACCTTCCTCCAAAATCCTTAGACTTCCGGCCATTATGATTCTCACATAATTCGCGCTACTCATTCCGGCATTCTCACTTCTATATGGTCCACCAGCGCTCTCGCTCTGGCTTCACCCCATATACAACGCTCCCCTACCAAACAGTTTCCCGTTTCCCAAGCTTCGGTTGTATGCTTAGCCCCGTTACATTTTCGGCGCAGAACCACTCGACCAGTGAGCTATTACGCACTCTTTTAATGTATGGCTGCTTCTAAGCCAACATCCTGGTTGTCTGGGCAATTCCACATCCTTCTCCACTTAGCATACATTTGGGACCTTAGCTGTGGGTCTGGGCTGTTCCCCTCTCGACTGCGAAACTTATCTCACGCAGTCTGACTCCTGTGCATCAATTATCCGGCATTCAGAGTTTGATAGGCTTCGGTAGTCTCTCGACCCCTAGGCCATTCAGTGCTTTACCTCCGGTAATCTAACACAAGGCTAGCCCTAAAGCTATTTCGGGGAGAACCAGCTATCTCCGGGTTCGATTGGAATTTCTCCGCTATCCACACCTCATTCGCCATCTTTTCAACGAGGGTCGATTCGGGCCT